>JALOQC010000220.1 GCA_025453555.1 Myxococcota bacterium
CAAGACGACGTGTCTACGTGCGCGCCGGAGTTCGATCCTTCGACACGTCTTCGAGTCCAGTAGAGGTCGGCATCGGCCTGCGCGAGGAGGGATGTCGCTACTTGGAGCCTGAGTCGCACACGCTTCTGGAGCCGAGGCATGTCGCGAGCGATTCTAGAGACGAGACCCAGATCGTCCGTAGGATTGCCTTCGGCGGAGTCGAACCAACCGCCGTAGAGGCGAATGCCTACCGAGCCGATCGCGTTTTCGCGGGCCCACGCGGCGGCCAGGTCGCAGAGCGTCTCGATTGTAGCTTGATGCCAACCGAGGTGTCGTTGGCCGCGCGACGAGCCCGCGATTGTGAGGTTGTAGTAGTCGACGAGCCAGGTTGCAGGCAGCACTCAAGCCTCCGGGTTGGGGCCCAGGGACTAATGCTACGTCTGGGAGCGCGAACAGAGCGGAACTTTGTGCCCGAGCGCGTACGAATCATTGGGGTCTCACCCAAATGGGTGAGGTCTCAAGCGTCCGGCGAAACTTCCACGTTCTTCTTCGAAGGCTTCTTCGCGGCACCGTCGGAGGCGGTCGATTCCTTCGAAGCCCCCGCCTTAGCAGCCTTTTTCGCCGCCTTCTTCGCCGGAGCCTTCTTCGCGGCCTTCTTGGCAGCAGCCTTCTTCGGCTTCTCCTCGCCCTCACCCTTCGCGGCCTTCGCCTTCGAAGCCTTCTTCGGCGCCGCCTTCTTCGCGCCCTTCTTCTTCTTCGCGCCGCCGGGATTCGCCGCCTCCCGCTCCCGCCGCAACACCAACAACTCATACGCCCGCTCGGGCGTAATCGTCGCCGCATCATCCCCGGTCCGCAGCGAAGCGTTCGTCTCGCCGTCCGTGACGTACGGACCAAACCGCCCCTGCTTCAGCACGACCTTCCCGCCACTCACCGGGTCGTTCCCAAGCTCGCGCATCGGAGGAGCCTCGACCCCGCGCTGCTGACGCCCCTTCTTCGGCTGCGCCAACACCACGAGCGCGTCCTCGAGCGAGATCGTGAAGAGCTGCGGCTCGCTCTCCAAACTGCGGCTCTCTTTGCCCTTGGTGAGGTAGGGCCCGAACTTGCCGTTCGCGGCCGTGACGACCTCGCCGTCCGGGGCGACGCCGACTTCGCGCGGGAGGGTGAGGAGCTGGAGGGCCTGGGAGAGGGTGACCGTCTCCGGCGTCATCGACTTGAACAAGGACGCGGTCTTGGGGCGCTCCTTCTTGTTCTGGGCTTCGCCGAGCTGGACGTAGGCGCCGAAGCGGCCGTTCTTGAGGATGACCGGCAGGCCCGACTCGGGGTCGTTGCCGAGCACGCGGTCGCCGCTCGGCGCCGCGAGGAGCTCGCTGGCCTTTTGGACCGTGAGCTCGTCGGGCGGGAGGTCTTCGGGGACGCTCGCGGTGTCGCCGGTGGGCTCGCCGTTCGCGCCGAGGACCTGGAGGTAGGGGCCGTATTGGCCGATGCGCAGGACGATGGTGCGGCCCTTGTCGTCGGTGCCGATCGGGAAGGTCTCGAGGCGCTTGATCTCTTCGAGGTCGATGTTCGCGAGCTTCTCTTCGACGAGCTTCTCGAGGCCGGCGATCTCTCCGCCGCCCTTGAAGAAACGTTCGAGGTAGGTCGAGCGCTTCGCTTGGCCGTTCGCGATGGAGTCGAGGTCGTCCTCCATGCGCGCGGTGAACTGGTAGTCGACGAGGTGCGGGAAGTGCTCTTCGAGCAAACGCACGACCTGGAAGGCCTTGAAGCTCGGGATGAGCGCGCCGCTTCCACGCTGCTTCCAGACGTACCCGCGGTCTTCGATCACGCTCATGATCGAGGCGTAGGTGGAGGGGCGACCGACGCCGAGGCGCTCGAGCTCTTTGACCAAAGACGCTTCGGTGAAACGCGCGGGCGGCTTGGTCTCGTGGCCGATGGCGTCGAACTTCTTGCCGCCGAGCTTCTTGCCTTCGACGAGGCCGTCGGGGAGCTGGGTCTCCTTGGACTCGAGCTCGGCCTCGGGATCGTCGCTGCCTTCGACGTAGGCCTTGAGGAAGCCGGGGAAGGTGATGCTGTTGCCGCGCGCGACGAAGGCGACGTCGTGGGCGCCGGCGGGCAGTTGACCCTGCGCGGCGGCGAGCGCGGCGGACTTGCCTTCGATGCGGACCACGAGGCTCTCGCCGCGGAGATCCGCCATTTGAGAGGCGACCGTGCGCTTCCAGATGAGCTCGTAGAGCTTGAGCTCGGCGTCGTTGAGCTCGCGCGAGAGATCTTGCGGGGTCTTGAACTCGTCGCCCGCCGGACGGATGGCCTCGTGGGCCTCCTGGGCGTTCTTGACGTTGTTCTTGTAGAGGCGCGGCTGGGGCGGGAGATCGGCGGGCGTGTAGAGCTCGAGGATCTGCTTGCGGGCGGCGGCGATCGCGGTGTCCGAGAGCGAGGTGCTGTCGGTACGCATGTAGGTGATGTAGCCGTTCTCGTAGAGGCGCTGCGCGGTGCGCATCGTCTGCTGCGCGCCCCAGCGGAGCTTGCGGCCGGCCTCCTGCTGGAGGGTCGAGGTCGTGAAGGGCGGGGCGGGGCGGCGCGTGTAGGGCTTGCGCTCGACCTTCGAGACGGCGAAGCCCTGGCCGCGGAGGGCGGCGGCGAGCGCGTTGGCGGCGAGCTCGTCGAGGACGATGACGTCGCGCTTGCCTTGGAGCTGGCCGTCTTGGCCGAAGTCGCGGCCCTCGGCGACGCGCTTGCCGTTCACCTCGGCGAGCTGCGCGAGGACGTCGGGCTCGGTGAAGAGGCCCGTGAGATCCCAATACTTCGCGGAGCGGAAGGCGATGCGCTCGCGCTCGCGCTCGACGACGATGCGCGTGGCGACCGATTGCACGCGACCGGCGCTCTTCCCGCGGCCCTTGCGGCGGGTCATGTCGCTCATCGCGAAGCCGTAGAGGCGGTCGAGGACGCGGCGCGCTTCCTGCGCGTCGACGAGGTGCTCGTCCACGTCGCGCACGTGATCGAGGGCTTCGACGATCGCCTTCTTGGTGATCTCGTGGAAGACCATGCGCTTGACGGGGACCTTCGGCTGAAGGACCTCGAGCAAGTGCCACGCGATGGACTCTCCCTCGCGATCCTCGTCAGTCGCGAGCAGGAGCTGGTCGCTCTCCTTGAGCTGCCGCTTGAGGTGCGCGATGTGCTGCTTGCGGTCGGGGGAGACCACGTAGAGCGGCTTGAAGTCGTCCTCGACGTCGACGGCGTACGTCTTGATGTACTCGCTCTTCTCGCGCTCTTCCTTGGAGAGCTCGGAGGGGCGCGCGAGGTCGCGGACGTGGCCGATGGAGGACTCGACGACGAAGTCGTTGCCCAAGTACTTCGCGATGGTCTTGGCCTTCGCGGGGGACTCGACGATGACGAGGGAGCGGGTCACGGGGACTCTCGTGGGGTTGTTGGCCCGCGATCGCCAGCCAGAGGGGCGACGCGGAGCCGAGGGGAAGCCGGAGGGGTGAGGCTCCGGTGGAAGGCCCTTGAAGCCGACGCCGGGCGCGTCGTCAAGCGGGTGTCGTGGGGAGAGGTGGGCACGACCGGGCCGGGGGCGGGTCTGGGGGCTCGGTGGGGGCGGTTGGAAACGGTCGTGAAAACGAGGGGTTGGGCGCGGGGGGCCGAGACTTGTGAGGGGACGCGTCCGGGACCTGAGGTTTTTTCGGCCGAGAGCGCACGGAGCGGGGATGGGGCGCGGGAGTGGGCGTAGAGAAAGAGGTGTGGCGTGATCGGAGACGAGGCCGGTGCTCGACGAGGCGCAGGGGCCTGGGTGGCGCGCCCGAGCCTGGCCGGATGGCCGCGGCGCGGGGAGGAGAAGGATGCGGACTGACTTCTGTCTGCTGACCCGCGCGGACCTCGACGCGGCCCGGGTGCCGGTGCTCGACGTGATGGATCCTTCGTTCGACGCGGCGAAGCTGGAGCCGGTGTTGGCGCGGGCGCCGCGGCTCGCGATGCGCGACGTGATGCCGGAGCACGTGGAGGCGCTCGGGCGCGCGCTGCGGGTGAGTACGCGGCCGACGACGTGGTCGATCGAGGACGGGGCGATCGTGGAGCTGCCGGAGGCGCTGTGCGTCGCGCTCGCGGGGGTGACGCCGGAGGCGGAGCAGGACGTGGGGCGACGGTGGGCGCGACGGGCAAAGGCGGATGGGCTCGCGAACGTTCTGCCGCCGCTGGCTCGGTTCGCGCGGGGGCGGCGGGAAGATCAGCTCGTGTATCTGGTGGTGCTCGTTTGACATGCGGTCACCGAGCCCACGTCGTCGCAGGGTCGGCGGGGTCGACCGCCGACGTGGCGCGTGATCCGAAGCCCAGATCTCGGGCACGCTGACGCGGTCCGGTCATGAGCACGCAGACCCTCGTCCTCGGCGGCATCTTCGGTGGGCTCGCGGCGCTCACGACGTTGCTGCTTCCGTTCGTGCTCGCGTCGGCGATCCGGTTCCGGAGGCGTTGCCGACCCGCGCTCGGGACGGTGGTGCGAATGGAGGACCTGCTGGACGAGGGGTGGCTCGCGCACGTGCAGTACGAGGTAGAGGGGACCGCGCACACCGTCACGTTCGGATCGAACGGTGGCTACGTGGTCGGTGAGCGGGTGGCGCTTCGGTACGACACCGCCGAGCCGGGGCGGGCGCACCTCGAGGGCGCGCACGTGTGGTTCGAGTCGATCGCGGTGTCGGTGCTCGCGGTGGTGTTCTGGGCGGCGGCCGCGCTCGTCTTCGTGCTCGGCGTCGGCGTCGAGGCGTGAGGGCATCCCGTCCACGGCGATCGCACGCTCGGGCGTGGTCGAGGCCATCACGAAGGCGCTGAGCTTCTTTCAGGCCTTCAGCCCACCAAGCGCATGGCGGCCTCGGGCGTCAGCTCGAGGTACGCGCGGCCGTGCGCAGGGAGACGCAGCTGCATGGGGACCGCGTAGGACGCCGCGCGATCCCGACGTCGGCTCAGCCGCGCCTCCGTGCCCTCGATCGTCGCGTAGTACGTCGGACCGGGTGCTCCCTCGGCGCCTCCACGATCGAACAGCGCCCAGGCTTCCAGCTGAAGCTCCAGCAGGTCGTCGTCGGGCACGCGCGCGCTGCCGAGCGCCGCGGCTTGCGTCACGCTCGGCGGCGCGCCCTCCCCCCGCCAACGCCCGAGCACGTGCAGCGCGCCACGCAGCTCACGGGCGTTGTGTACCAGCACGAGCTGGTCGAGCTCGCGATGGGTCGCGCGACGCCCACCCACCGTGCCGCCCTCCTGGTCGACGACCACGTGCCGGCCGCGCGCGAGCAGCGCGCCGATGCCGACCCCCACCGCGATCGTGACGGCGGCCATCGTGAGCGAGTGCACGACGAACACCACCAGCCCCAGCAGCAACGCTGCGAGCGGCACCCCGACCACGAGAGTGTTCTGCCGCCGACTCATCCCCCGGCCGGTGATCGCCTCGCCTTCCATCCCCCGCAGGGTACAGGTCTCGGCCGGTGTCCGCAGAGACACGAGAGACATGACGGTCCCGGCTGCGACAGGCGGTATCCCGCAGACTCGAGGACGACGACTCGAGGACCACCGTCCGATCGCGGTGCCCGAATCGACCCATGCGAAGGACACTCCCCGTTGATACGGTCGAACGTGATGGATCGATCCGAGGCGATCGCACCGCTGCTCCGATGGCGTCGGGTGCCCGCGCTGGCGCTCTTGGGCCTCCTCTTGGTGGTCTTTGCGGCTGTCTTCACGCTCTTCTTTTCGAGATTCTCGGTGTCGTCGGAGAGCGCTCAAATCGAAATTGTGCACGTCTTCGTGGCCGTCCTGGCCGTGACCGGGATCCTCCTCGCGGCCGCCGACTTGCGAAAGCCGCGGTCGGGGATGCTGGTGATGACGAGCGACGGTGTGGAGCTCGCGGGCCTCACCACCCTCCGCTGGGGCTCGCCGTTGCCGGCGTTCGTTCGCGTCGAAGACGAACGATTTCCCGCGATCGCGTTCGCCATGGGGCGATTGCGCTCGCGAGAGCCCGAGGCGGCGCGCGCTACGATCGCGTTGGCCGTCGCGGGCACGTACGCGACCGAGGACGATCCGTCCGCGCTCTCCTTCGCCGTGCGCCGACGGGATGGGGAGGACACGGTCTTTGCCACGGTGGAGGACACGCTCGGTGCGCTTCGGCGAGACCCCGCGGGAGACTGGTTCGTGACGGGATACGGCCTGCGCATCCCCCGGACGGATGTGCTCTACGCGAAGACGCCCGACGGGCCACGCGTCGTCGATCTGGGCATCGCGGAGGTGGACCCCTTTGCCCAGCAGGCGACGCGGATGAGCGTCGAGCACTGCGGCGTGGACCCGGAGCAGCGCGACGCGTTTCGTTCGGACAAGCAGGCCGAGGTCGGCGTCTGGGAGGCGAGCGACGAGGTTCGTCGTCAGACGCTCGCCCGGCTGGTCGAGCACCTACCCGAGGTCGTCGCCTTCGCCGGTTGGGTACGGAGTGAGCCTCGCGAGACCGATGTCGAAGACCTGCTCTGGGAGTGGGCGTTCCTGCTCCGCCATCGCTGTCTTGCTGGGCCCAACCGAGCCCTGCTCGAGCGTAGCGAGCGCGCGCTCGAGCACATGAACCCTTCCGTGCGGTCCTTGCTGGCGCGGATCACGGTCGCTGCGGACGACAGCGGTGTTCTCTTCGAGCCCGACATGCTGGGCGGGCTGCTCGACGAATCGAGGTGACTCCTTCGCTTCGCGTCGCGGGCGGAAGGGCGATCTCCAAAGGGGCCGTCCTTCGAGCGGCCGGTGTGGCGAGGCCCAGTCGCGGCGTGCCGGCTCGATCGTCCAGCCGGTGGTGATCTCGGTGAGCCGTTCTCGCGTCCCCAGGTGCCTCATGCTCTGCCGCGTGGCTGACGGTGTCGCGCGCTCGAAAGGTGATCGGGATGAGGAAGATCGTCGGGATCGTGGCGCTGCTCGTGGGCATCGTCGGATGCAGCAGCTCGTTCGAGGGGCTTCGTGCCGATGGGGGGCTCGAGGGCACGGATGGGGCGGTGCTGCCGGATGCGTTGGCGCCGTTCGATGGCGGGACGGGCGACCCGCGGTACTGCGCGCTCGCGCCGCGGCTGCCGCTCGACGTGGTGTTGCCGATCGATCCGCGCGTCGCGACGCCGGAGCCCGAAGGGAGCTGCTTCGCGGTGGCGATCGAGGACTTCCGCTTCGACGGGGATCACCGCGAGCTCTCGTACGCGCTCGAGGTGCCGGTGGGCATCGGCGTGGAGATCTCGATCTCGCCGGTGTTCGAGGACTCGGCTCAGCGACCGGACATCGCGCTCGTGGAAGGGTGCGCGCCGCGCGCGGGCGAAGATCGTTGTGTGACTTACGCGGCTTCGTCGCTCTTCCCGTCGGAGCCGGGACGCTTCTTCTACGGAAACCCGACTGACCGTGCGCAGTCGCTGGTGCTGAGCTTGCGATGGTTCGGCATCCCCGCCGACCCGCGGCCGTTCACGCTCACGGTGCGGAGCTTCGAGCTTCCGTCGAACGCGGCGTGCGAAGCGGCGACTCCGCTGGCGGCGGACGTGCTCTTGCCGGCGAGCACCGAGCGCGGCGGCACCTACGAGAACTGGGAATGCATTCGGCTGCCCGAGGCCCACTTCCACACGATCAAGGTGCCGCCGCGGCATCAGACGATCCCGCTCGTCGGCTCGCAGATCCTGCGGCAACGCGAGACGTGCGAGTGTGTGGTCGGTGGGTTCACGAACCTGCTCGACAACTACGAGGACGTCGAGCGTGAGGTGGTGCTCGAGCGGGTGCCGTCGGAGCCGCTCGGGGTTCGGTTCGCGCCGCTGCCGCCGAACTCGGCGTGCGAGTGGGCGACGCGGCTCGACGTGGCGCCGTCGGAGGTGGGCCGGACGCCGGTGACGATCGTGCCGTACGCGCAGCGCTCGAACGGGTTCCGCACGGACGCGTGCAGCGTGACCAACGAGGCGGTGTGGTATCGCGTCTCGGTTCCGGCGCGCCGGACGGTGCGGGTGTCCGGCGAGCTCTTCGGGAGCCCGTACCTGCAGATCGCGGCGCTGAACGGCGCGTGTGGCGAGGAGTCCGAGTGCACGCTCGGGACGGCGGGCGACTCGGCGGTCTCGATCGATCTCACGAACGCGAGCGACGTGGCGGTCGAGCGGATCGTGGTGGTGGGTTACGAAGGTCCGGATTCGGGGCCGCTGAGCGGGGAGCTCGCGGCACATTTGCTGTAGAGCGCATCTCATGACCTCCCGCGGCCGCTTCGCGGCATCCGCACGCCCCTCGCCGCCATCCACTCACGCTCGAAAATGCACCACATCTCCTCGGTTCGTGGACGCGGCGATCGACGCACGGCTGCCACGAATCACCTCACGGGAGGTTGTGAGATGCGCTCTAGAACACGCGCGATTCTGCGTTGGATCGGCGCCCTCGAGGAGAAGCGACGGCGCCGAGGCGATGGGCCGACGAGAGTGCGGTGCCCGTCAGAGCGGTGCGTCGAATCGAAAGAGCACCACGCGGTCGGCGCTCAGATGAAACGGGTAATGCGCGGTCGCGTAGAGCTCGAGGAGGGGCACGAACGGGTTCTCCGAGAGAGGGCACTCGGGCTCGGCGAGCTGCCATTCGAGCGCTTCGAAGAGGTCGATGTCGCAGTAGCCTTTGTAGAAGTGCAGGGCTTCGTCTTCTGCGCCTTGCTCCGTGGCGGAGCGGATGCCGACGCGAGGAAGCGGCACATTCCAGATCGGGATGCTCTCCGTGAGGGTGGGTATGACCGTGAAGAGGCGACCCGGCGTGCTGGGAGCGCCGACGAGCGGACCTTCGGTCGGTAGGCGCCAGCCACGCGCTTCGGAGTGGCGTCGGGTCAGCGGCTTGAGGACGCCGTACTTCCAGTCCCAGCCGCGCGGCGCGTGCTTGCGCACTCGCTCGCACCACGCGAAGAGGTCGCGTACGCCGCCGTGGGCGTGCTCGACCTCGAGGTGGGCCGCGAAGAGATCGGGCGCGCAGGCACGACCGAGCGTGTGGTGTCGGTGCATGAGCGCGCGGGCGCGTGCGTCGTCGATCGTGGGCGGGACGAACCAGTCGATCGCGGCGTAGTCGGAGAGCAGGCGGCGCACGGCTTCGGTGGCGGGGCCACACTCGTAGATCGAGGCGTCGAAGGGGGCGGGCGACTTCATGCGTGGTCTCGGGCTTCCGAGCGCCTCGGCTTCGCGAGCCCTGCGGCACGCGCGACGTGGCGAGTGGTAAGGACGGCGCGTGGTGTGAGCTCGAGCTCGCGCGGTGGCAGGTCGGAGGACACGTGCGGTTGGTGCTCGTGCGTTGCGAGCTCGTGCGTTGCGAGCCACGCGTCGAGGTGCAGCACGTGGCCGTCCGCGCCGACGCGCACGATCGCGACGTGGTTCGCACTTGGGGCGAGGCCGATGCCGGAGATCGCGGAGCCGACGATCGGCCCGTCGGGGGTGGTGCCGATCACGAACACGCGTCCGGCGGGGATGATCTGCGTCACCGCGGCCGAGAGCGCGCCCACCGCGCCGGAGAAGCTCGGGCGTGGGCCGACGAGGCGTCGCGCGAGCGCGAGGATGCGAGCGTCGCGGGGATGCATCGACGACAGCGTACACGCGCGAACGAGATGGGCTCGTGCGAGCGTCGCCGTCAGGCGACCGAACCATCGAACCGTCCGGGCTCGAAGGTGTCGGTCGTGAGGTCCCAACGGATGAGGCGCACGCGTTTGCTCGGGCCACGGCGGAGGAGGACCGCGACGCGGGCGGCGGAGGCGACGAAGCCGTGGAGGCGGGTGGAGGGCTCGGTGGGCATCGGCCGGCGTACCTGGACGGATGGTATGTCTCCCGCATGGCGGATCCGAAGTTGGTCGAGCGAGGACCTCTGGAGCTGGACGAGATCGTGGAGATCGTCGGTGAAGAAGCGGCGGAGAACCTCGAGGACGAGCTCGACGCGCTGCTCCGCGACGCGCCGGTGTTCGAGTGGCCGGGCGATCTCCGCATCGACGGCGACGTCGCGTCGAACGAGCTCTTCGCGCAGCTCCCCGGGTTCGAAGCGCCGCCGGGCGCGACGGCCTACGACCGGAGCTTCGCGGTCCTGGTACGAGGCAACCTCGTGGTGTCGGGGGTCTTGCGACTCGCGCAGTACCACGACCTCTTCGTGGTGGGCGACGTGCACGCGCGCAGCATCTCGAGCCACACGGGCAACCTCGTGGTGTCGGGACGCATCACGGCGGACGAGGTGATCGCCTTCGAGTGCAACGAAGAAGGCGGGCTGCTGCACGGGGCGTCGTGTGTGGCGCCGTTGCTCTGTCGCTTCAGCGGTGATGGTGGGGGTCCGCAGTGGGCGGTGGAGAACGAGGGGCCGATCGAGCATTGGCAGCGCACGCCGGGGTTCGAGGAGCTCACTGCGGCGCTCGCCGGGCTCGGGGTCGAGGCGAGCTTCTTGGGCTTGAGGGAGCTCGTGTACGCGGGGCGTGCGCCGGAGCTCCTCGCGTCGTTGGGGGCGTCGTAGGTTGCACGGCGACCCCTCGCGCAGGCGCGCGCTCCGGCGCCTGAAGCGGTGTGGTGACGATCGTGGGAAGCTCTCTCGCGTGCGGGGTGTCGACACGTGCATGACTCGCGCGCTCTTCGTCCTGCTCGTGCTCGGCCTCGGGTGTGAGGAGCCGTGGGCTTCGTCGGAGGAAGGCGCGACGACAGCCCGCGC
>JALOQC010000646.1 GCA_025453555.1 Myxococcota bacterium
TGGGCATCGAGGTGATCGAGCGGATGTGACCGTCCGCGCGTCGGCACGTCCCCGCACGCCCCGCGTCGCGGGCACGCACTCGTCGCCGTCGGCCGCCCGCCATCTGGGAAGCGGGTCGAATCCTCCGCGACCGACCCGCGTCGCGAGCCCAGGCTCGACTCCCCGGCTCATGATGTCGCCCGGAGTGCTACGACGTGCGTGCGATGCCCGTCGACGAAGTGGATCCGCGTCCCCTGCTGGTCGCCGTGACGGCCGCCTTCGTCACACTGGCTTCCGACGAGCTGGACACGCTCGCGAACTCGCTGAAACCCGTGCGTCGGGTGGCCGGCGACATCCTCTTCCGCGCGGGGGAGCGTTGCTCCGAGGTCGTCTTGATCGCGTCGGGACTCGTACGAGTGTACGAAATCGATGCGAAGGGTCGCGACCGCAACCTGCGCTTCCTCGCCGCGCCCAACCTCGCGACCGCCCTCACGAGCCACATCACCCGCGAGCCGAGCCGCGAGTGGATCGAGGCCGTCACGCCGGTCGTCGGCTGGCGCGCGAGATTCTCGGACCTCGAGCGAGCGCCGAGAGGCGAGCGATGGATGCGCGTCCTCGCGGAGCAACACTACCTCTCGATGGAGCGCCGGATGCGCATGCTCCAGATCCCTTCGGCGGCGGAGCGCTACCGCTTCTATCGGGAGCACCTGGACCCCGCGATCGTCGCTGGGATGCCGGACTTCCACGTCGCGTCGTATCTGGGCGTGACGCCCGAGACGCTCAGCCGAGCGCGACGACGGCGATCTTGACGATCGTCAATGCGCCGAGCGAGGCCACGGCGAGACGCTCCGCGAGATGACCGCCGCCCCGATCCTCGCCCCCATCGTCGCGCTCACCGCCTGGACGCATCTGATGCTTCTGTGGATGTACGCGACGCGTATCCCCGCAGTCCGACGCGCCGGCATCCGGTTGAATCCGAACGCGCCGCGTGGCGCACAGATGGCCGAGCTGCCACCGAAGGTCCGCTGGAAGTCGGACAACTACACCCACCTCACCGAACATCCCACGGTCTTCTACGCGACCGCGTTGGCGCTCGCGTCGTCAGCGCCCGAGGACTCGCTCGCCGTCGTTCTCGCCTGGGTGTACGTCGGGCTGCGTGTCGCCCACAGCCTCGTGCAGGCGCTGTACAACCGGATCCTGCATCGCTTCGCGTTCTTCGTGCTCTCGTCGATGGCTGCGATCGGCCTGACGATTCGCGCGATCCAGGCGATCTCGTAGCTGCGAGTCGACGACGTCAGACGACCGCGCTCGGTCGAATGCGCGCGGACCTGATGCAGAACCGCACCACGGACTACCGCTTCGACTGGGAGAAGCTCATCAGCTTCAAGGGCAACGCCTCACCCTACCTCCAGTACATGTACGCGCGCGTCCGCTCGGTCCTGCAGAAGGGCGACGTCGCCTACGAAGGCTTCTCGTCGACCGTCGTCCCCGAAGAGCCCGCCGAGCTCGCCCTCGCGCGGACGTTGCTTCGTTTCCCGGACGTGGTCGCGCGCGCCGCGGAAGACTCCACCCCCCACGTCCTCGCCGAGCACCTCTTCGCGGTCGCGTCGGAGTTCAGCCGCTTCTACACCGAGTGCCCGGTGCTCGAGTCCGAGCAGCGCCAGAGCCGCTTGGGCCTCTGCGTGCTCACGGCGCGGCAGTTGGAGACGGGGCTTGGGCTGATGGGCATCGAGGAGATCGAGCGGATGTGAGCGCTCGTGGAGTCACCGAAAGGGTGACTCCAGCACCTCGAAGCTCAGTGGATCGAGCCGCTCGCGCGCCATCGCCCAGAACGCGCTCGCGACCTCCGGCTCCGCGGCGTCGAAAACCGCCGCCGCGAGCACCCCTGGCGATCCGCTGAAGATCGGCGGGTGAAAACGACACGCTTGCACCGTGAGCTCGAGCGCGACGGCCAGGTCGACCTGACCGCGAATGGCTCGCCGCGCCAACTCCTGCAGAGCCTTCATCTCGTAGAGGGTCGACGGTCGCTTGCGCGACATTCGAACCAGCTCCTGGTTCGATATGCACTTCAGCTCGCGCATGGAACCACGCCTCTCTCAGTCCAAGAACTTCGACATCACACCCAACCCGTCGCGCAAGATCTCGAGCTCGAGGGACGTCGCTTCGAACGAGATCTTCGTCTCCTCCCTCACGAACTCGATCCCCGCACGTTGCAGGCGCGCGATCATCTGCGCGGATGCCGGAACGCGCTTCTCGATGCCCGCTCCCGCCTGCAGCAGCAGCTCACGTGCGAGACTACCGCCGTCCGTCTCCTCTGCTGCGCCACACGCGGCACACGTGACCGAAACGGAGCTGGACAATCTGCCCTGCGCGTACCGCTGCACCACGAACGCCTCCACCTGCGATCCGCAGGATGTGCAGTTTGCGCGGCACCGTAGCTCGAGTCGCTTCATGGCTCGTTCGCTCAACTTCACGCAGGTCAGGCGCTCGAAGGGCCTCGAAGCATGACTCGACTCTTCATCGTGCGCGATCGATTCGGACGAGACCTACGAGCCCTCGACCGCGACCGCCGCCCCCTCCCGAACCTCGCGAATCTCACGAACTTCACCGGGCGTCATCGGCCCCTTCAAGAAGCTCATCGCCCAACGCGGCCGCAACATCGCGACCTCGTCGCCCTTCGCGTCGCGCACCACGAACCAACGCTGC
Organism: Myxococcota bacterium; assembly: GCA_025453555.1. Taxonomy (GTDB): domain Bacteria; phylum Myxococcota_A; class Polyangia; order Polyangiales; family Houyiibacteriaceae; genus JACKEH01. Next base: position 2,686 of record JALOQC010000646.1, read on the forward strand.
CGAAGACGCTTCACGATCGCGCCGAGCGGGCTGTTCTTCTTGTCCTCTCCGAGCCCCTCGAGGACGCGCGCGCGGTCCGCGTCGGTCTGCAGACGCCCGATGCACCAGAGCCCCGCGTTGCTGAGCGCGCGGTAGTCGAG
>JALOQC010000647.1 GCA_025453555.1 Myxococcota bacterium
ACGCACCTCGACGCGCTCCGCGATCGGCAGGAGGCGCGCGAGCACCTGCAGACGTCGGCGTCCCCAGACCTTGATCGTGCGCGGCTCCGCGCCGTCCCACGCACGCCCGCGGCTCTCGATCCGCAGATCCCACGGCTCGAGCACCAGCGTCGGTGCGCGTCCCGGCACGAGCTCGAAGCGGATCGCGCGAGGGCCTTCCTTCTCGCGGTGACGCTTGAGGTGCGCGAGCACCGCGTAGAGCGTCTCCACCGGCAGCTCGACGGTGGTCGACGCGAGCGCGGTCGCGGCCGAGAGCTGCCCGAAGCCGCGCAGCCACAGCCACGAGGGCGGCAGATCGATCTTCTCTTCGCGCACGCCACCCGCGCCTTCGACCTGCACGCCGAAGCCGCTCGGATCGACCTCGAGCGTGCTCGCGCGGTACGTGCGCAAGGTCTGGAAGCCCTCGTAGAGCGCCATCGAGTAGTCGACGTTCGTGGTGCCGAGGCTCGCGTCTTGCGCGCCGCCGAGTCCGTCGCGATCGAGGAAGACGCAGCCGTAGCTCGACTCGTCCTTCGCGAAGCCTTCGAAGAAGACGACGTCCGGCGCGACGGTCACCACCGGATCGCAAGGCACGAGGTGACGGAAGAGCTCCGGATCGTGGCGCGCGAGCTCGTTCGCCCACTTCACGCGCGCGTTCCAGTAGAGCCGGTGCGCCTTCCGGAAGCGCACGTCGAGATCGGGCGGCGCGGCGGACTTCTTGGTCGGGTCGGCGGGGTCAGCCGCCGACGTCTTCGCGAGCGCCTGAGCCTTGCCTTCCGCGAACGCGAGCTTCCGGATCGCCTGCTCTTCTTCTTCTTGGCGCGCGAGCCACTCTCGGTAGGCGGTCTTGTCCTTCTTGCGGAAGCGGAAGTCGCCGACGACCACCTCGTGCAGCGCGCTCATCGCTTCGCGGAAGCGCACCGGCTCCTTCAGCTCCGCCTTCAGCCACACCGGCTCGCGCGAGAGGTTCGGGCGGAACGCGATCGCGCTGCGGTAGGGGCCCGCGTCGACCGCGCTGTGGCCGCGGTAGCGGAGGCTCGTGATCATCGCGCGGCTCCGGTCGGCGACGACGTGCGCGACGCGGTCGGCGGCGCGAAGAGCACGAGCTCGGGGATGGCGGTGGTGAGCGCGTCGCGCGTGGACGGAGTCGAGAACGCCGCGCGCGCGATCGCCGCGAGCGCACCGCGACGCTCCGACTCCCGCGCGCTCCGCAACGCGATCGCGAGCAGCGGCGCGAGCTCGTTCGCTTCGTCCGGACGACGCTGCAGCCGCTCCGCGATCGATCGGAGCACCACGCGTTTGGTTCGGCTGCCGCGGTGGATCGCGAGCAGTGTGCTCGCCCACACGTGCCGCACGTCGGCTTCGTCGAGCCCTCGCGCGACCTCGTCGAGGTGCTTCACGAGGAACGCGCGCACGTCGTCGTAGGGCGACTCCGCGAGCGCGGCCCAGAGGGTCAGCAGGTCGCGCCGAAAGCGCGGCTCCGCGAGCAGGACCTCGAGCGCGCGCGTGCGCACGTCCACGTGCCGCGCGTCGACCAGCTCACGCAGGTGCACCGAAGTGCCGAGCTTCTCGTCGCGCACGAAGCCGAGCACCCACTCCACCGCGGCGGCGCGCGTCTGCTCCACCTTCGCGTCGCGGAGCTGGAGCACCGTCTCCACCGAGGACGCGTCGGCGACCTTCTTGCCGCGCGCCCATTTCAACCCGAGCTCCGCCACCGACGCCGCGCGCGACGCCGCGAGCGCGACGCACTCGTCGAGCTTCAGCCGCTCCGGGCTCACGCAGCGCTCCACCTGCGCGACGAGGTGCGGCATCGCGACCGGGTTCTCGAGCGCGAGCAGATCCAGCCACTCCGCGACCTTCAGCGACTCGAGCCCCTTCGCGCTCTGCAGCAGCGACGCCGCGAACGCCTGCACGTCCGGATCGGCGCTCTGCAAGAGCGGCCGCAACTCGCCGATCGCGAGCCCGTCGAGCGTGTGCGCGCGGCGCAGCCACTCGAGCGAGAAGCGCCGCACGACGAGCGCCTGCGCGCGCACCGCGAGCGAGAGCAACGACGCGCGCGCGTTCGGATCGGACCACGCGGCCGCGTGCAGCGGCGCGATCGGCAAGCTCGCGAGCGTCGCGCCTTCCGCGAGCCGCAGCCCGCGCCCCGAACGGTCGAGCTCCGCTGCGCCGTGATGCAGCAGGTGCATCAGGCTCCACGAATTCAGGAGCGCGAGCCCGTCCGGAAGGTGCTCGTCGCGGTAGAGCGCGAGCACCTCGGTCGCGAGCCGCACGAAGCGCGCGGGATCGCGGAAGCCGAGCCGCCGCACGTAGCGGAGCGCGCGCCGCTGCAAGTAGAGCCGCGTGTAGATCGAGAAGGTGGGCCCTTCGGTCGGCTTGTAGCGGTGTCCCCACTGGCTCACCGCCGGCCGCCGGTAGCGCGAGGGCTCGTGGTTGGCGCGCACGCGCACGTGCTCGAGCCACGTCTCGTTCGTCTGCCAGTCGTAGCGCCGCTTCTTCTTCGTGCGGTGTCGAACCAGACGATCGAACGCGACCACGAAGCGCGCCATCGTCGCGTCGTCCTCGCGCTGCTCGGCCGCCTTGAAGAGCCGCTTCACGAGCCCCTTGTGCCCTGGCCGATCGCAGCCGTCCTCGACGTAGCGGTGCAGCTCTGCGCGCGCCCACGGCCTCGGATCGTCCGACCAACGCTGCGCGAAGCTCGTGAGCTTCTTGTCCGCGCGCGACGCGAGCAGCTCCGGCAGGAAGCGCGCGCTTCCCGTCGCGAAGAGCTCGTCGAGCAGCAACGTCGACATCCGGGGACGCGTAACCGGGCGCGCGTCGCGAGGTCAAGCGCGGCGTGGACGGCATTCGCACGGGCGCAGAGACATTCCGCGGACGTGGGGCGGGACGTGGGGCGCGCGCGTGTTGTACCGTGACTCTCCCATGACAGACGTCGGCGAGCCCAAGAACCTCTTCGAGACGAACCCGAACCTCATCATCGAGGACGACCGCACGGGCATGAGCCCGAAGACGCTCGAGCGCGCGGTG
>JALOQC010000006.1 GCA_025453555.1 Myxococcota bacterium
GGCCCGCGCGGCCGAGCAGGAGCGTCTGCTCGCGCACGAGCGCCAGATGGTCGAGATCAAGGCCAAAGAGAAGAAGGGCATGCACCCCGGCATCATCGCCGGCATCGTGGTGGTGCTCGTCGGCGCGTTCGCGGGCATCTACTTCGGTGTGATCAAGCCGGAGCAGGAGCGCGCGGCCGAGGTCGCGCGTCTGGAGCGTGAGCGTGCGGACCGCGCGGCAGCCGAAGCGGCGGCGCAGGCGGAAGCGCGTCAGCAGGCGATCGCGGAGGCCGAGGAAGCGCGGCGTCGTGCGGAAGAAGCGGCGCGGCTCGCGGCGCAGACGGCGGAGACGGCCGCGGCGGCGCAGGCCGACACGACGGCGCCGCGGCGCAGCACGGTCCGCCGCCCGCGTCCGGGTGGGACCACGATGTCGAGCGCGATGAGCGGCGGAGGTGGCGACGACCCGCTCGCGGGCCTCGATCTCTGACCGCGACCGAGTTTCCTGATTCGACGAAAACGCCCGGGCTCGCGCTCGGGCGTTTTTGCGTCCGCATGTCGCGCACGCATCGCCCCTCTGGGGTCGCGCGCCGGCATCGCCCGTCCGCGTCGCGTGCCGCATCGCGCGCGCACGAACGCGAACGTTGCTGCTACTCTCGATCGAGTGCGGGCGCTCGTCGCGGCCTTGATGGGGCTCTTGGTTCCGCGCGTGGTCTTCGCGGCCTGCGAGACCCGCGAGGCGCCGCTCGTCGGCGTGACGCTCGAGCAGTGCGTCGAGGCCGACGCCGAGCACTGGCGGGTCTCGATCGAGCTCTCCACGGCAGACCTCGGGCTCGCGGTGTCCCGACCGAGCGAGCGCGCGCGGACGGTCGAGCGTTGGGTCGCGGAGTCGCCGGGGGTCCGGCTCGCGGTGCAGGCGGGGGACTTCGACTTCCCGAGCTACGCACCCGAGGGGCTCACGGTGGGCGAAGGCGAGGTGTGGTCGGACACCACCGACGACGGTGTGCACGCGCTGATCGGCTTCGACTCGCGTGGGGTCGGCGTGTTCGTCCCGCCTCGTCAAGTGGTGCCGGCGGAGACGTGGATGGACGACGTGGTCAGCGGCGTGGCGGTCCTCCGCGACGGGGTGCCGGTCGAGTGTGCGGGGCGCGGCTGTGAGCGGCGGTCTCGCACGGGGCTCGGGCTCGACGCGACCGGGCGGCGCTTGATCGCGGTGGTCGCGCTCGGCGATCGGCCCACGCGCCTCGGGGTCACCGACGCGGAGCTCGGCGCGTTGCTCCGCGAAGCGGGCGCGCACCACGGATTGCGGAGCGGTCAGGGCGCGTGGTCGGTGCTCTGGTCGGGCAGCGCGCTCGCGGTGCCTTCCAGCGACGGGGAGTCGCGGCCGACGGCGGCGTTTCTCGGGGTCGTCGATCGCGGCGGAGGGGCGGAGACGCGGCTGCGTGGGATCGTCGGCGTGGAGGGCATGCCCGAACGCGTGCTCATGGCGGCGCGGATCCGGGTGGAGTCGCTCGACGGACGTTTGGTCGCGGAGGGCGGCACACTCACGTCCGGCGCGTACTGGGAGTACACGCTGCCTGTGCGCGAGTACGTCGTCCGCGCGTCGCTCGCCGGCTACCGCACGGGCTGCAAGCTCTGCGTCGGGGTTCCGAGCAGCGACGTGTGGTGCAGCGTGTTCCTCACGCCGGGCGAGGGATCGCAGGTCTGCGCGCCGCCGCCGCGCACGCTCGAGGTCGGGCCGTGGCCCGAGGCGATGGACGCCGGAGTGAGCGACGCGGGGGCCGACGCGGGCCCGCGCACGGGGAGCGTCAGCGGGTGCGCGGTCGGAGCCGAGGGACGCGGCTGGATCGTGGCGGTGATCGGGATCGGGGCGGGGGTGATGAGGCGGCGTCGACGATGAGCCGAACGAGCGAGACGACGAGAAGGATGAGCTTCGCGACCTGCGAGGGCCTCCGATGAGCCAGGTGCGGACGGGACTCCTGACGACCAGCGCCGGCGGCGAGATCGTGCTGCGGCGCGTGATGGTGCGCGTGGTGAGCGGGCCGTCGCGTGGGCGCGAGGCGCTGCTCGAAGAGGGCACGATGGTGCTCGGCAGCCACCCGGACGCGGACCTCGCCATCGAGGATCCGACGGTGTCGCGCTTCCACGCGGAGCTCGGGCTGCTCGCGGACGGAATCCGCGTGCGCGATCTGGGATCGACGAACGGCACCTTCGTGGGCGAGTCGCGCATCGAGGTCGCGGTGCTCCCACCGGCGGCGGAGCTTCGGGTGGGCAAGAGCCGCATCGAGCTCACGCCGGCCGACGTGCCGGTGCCGGAGGCGCCGCCGGAGGCGACGCGCTTCGGTGGCCTGGTCGGGCAGAGCGCGGTGATGCGGCGCGTGTTCGGGTTGCTCGAAGGCGCGGCGGCGTCGAGCGCGCCGCTCCTGATCGAGGGCGAGGCGGGCACCGGGAAGAGCGAAGCCGCGGAGTCGGTGCATCGCGCGTCGACACGAGCGGCGGCGCCCTTCGTGGTGCTCGATCTCTCGGTGGCGAGCGACGTCGAAGGACACGTGGCGCGCGCGCAGGGCGGGACGTTGGTGCTCGATCGGCTCGAGCGTCTGTCGGCCCCGCAGGCGGCGGCGCTCGTCGCGATGCTCGACCGACGCGAGCGGGGCGAGCTCGACGTGCGCGTGATCGGGACGAGCCGCGCAGACCTGCGGCAGCGTGTCGAGGAAGGCGCGTTGCGGCGTGACCTCTACTTCCATCTCGCGGCGGTGCGGGTGGTGATGCCGCCGCTGCGCGAGCGCCGAGAGGATGCGCCGCTGCTGGTGGCGGAGCTCGCGTCGCGGCTCGGACATCCGGATCTCGGTCTGTCCGCGGAGGAGCTCGCGCCGCTCGCGACGCACGCGTTCGAAGGCAACGTGCGCGAGCTCGCGCGGCTGGTGGAGCAGCTCCTGAGCCAGACCGCGCGTGGCAGCGTGCCGCCTCCGCCGGTGCCGATGGAAGGCGAAGAGATGGCGGGGCTCCCGTTCAAGGAAGCGAAAGAGAAGCTCGTGGACGCGTTCGAGGCGCGCTACGTGGCGATGCTCCTCGCGCGCCACGAGGGGAACCTCTCACGTGCGGCTTCGGAAGCCGGGCTCGACCGGAATTACTTGGCCAGACTCGCGAAGAAACACGGATTGAGGTGAGCTTCTTCGTCGCTCATTTTTCCACGCCTGCGCGAATGGGCGCGGTCTCCAAGAACTTCCACTCCGCGTGATCGCGGGTTGCGCGCTCGAGCTCCCAGTCGTCGCGGAAGAGCGCGACGAGCGCGCCGTCCTGATCGTGGACCGCGAGGGGGATGCGGGCGGCGAGGAGCTCGTCGACCCGGGTGGTGCCTTCGATCCAACGCGCGTGCTGGAAGGGCAGGCGGTCGAAGGTGATCTTCGCGCCGTACTCGTGCTGCAGCCGGAACGTGAGCACGTCGAACTGGAGCTGACCGACCACGCCGCAGATCGGATCCTTCTCGCGGCCCGGCTCGGAGAAGAGCTGCACGGTGCCTTCTTCGGCGAGCTCGTGGATGCCCTTCTGCAGCTGCTTGCGCTTGAGCGGATCGAGCAGGACCACGCGGCCGAAGTGCTCCGGCGAAAAGCGCGGCACCGCATCGAAGCTCATCGGACCGTTCGTGCTGAGCGTGTCGCCGATGCGGAAGAGGCCGGGATCGTAGAGCCCGACGATGTCGCCCGCGTAGGCTTCGAGGATCGACTCGCGCTCTTGCGCGAAGAACTGCTCGGCGCGGTTCAATCGGATCTCTTTGCCGAGGCGGTAGTGCTGCACGCGCATGCCGCCCTCGAACTTGCCGCTGACGATGCGCGCGAAGGCGATCCGATCGCGGTGCGAGGGATCCATGTTCGCCTGCACCTTGAAGACGAAGCAGGAGAAGCGGTCGTCCTCGGGGGAGAGCTCGTTGCCGGCGGCGTCGAGGCGCGGGCCGGGCACGGGGCAGAGATCCTCGAACGCCTTGAGGAAGGGCTCGATGCCGAAGCTGTTGAGCGCGGAGCCGAAGAAGACGGGCGTGAGCTCGCCTGCGCGGAACTTGTCGAAGCTCCACTCTTCGCCGGCGCCGTCGAGCAGCTCGATCTCGCTGCGGAGCTGCTGCGCGGGCTCGCCGCCGAGCAGCGCGTCGACCTCGGCGCTCTCGAGATCCGCGATCTTCACCTCGGCCTTGGAGGCGTTGCCTTTGTCGCCGCGCTCGAAGCGCAGGACCTTCTTGCCGTGGCGGTCGTAGACGCCTTGGAAGAGATCGCCGCTGCCGATCGGCCACGTGTACGGCACCGAGCGCATGCCGAGGACCTCCTCGACTTGGCTCATCAGCTCGAAGGGATCGCGCGCGGGGCGGTCGAGTTTGTTGATGAAGGTGACGACCGGGATGCCGCGCATGCGGCAGACGTGGAAGAGCTTGCGCGTCTGCGGCTCCACGCCCTTGGCGGCGTCGAGGATCATGATCGCGCAGTCCGCCGCGGTGAGCGTGCGGTAGGTGTCTTCGGAGAAGTCGTTGTGACCGGGCGTGTCGAGGAGGTTCCAGCGCAGGCCGTCCCACTCGAACTGGAGCACCGAGCTCGTGACGGAGATGCCGCGCTGCTTCTCCAGCTCCATCCAGTCGGACGTGGCGGAGCGCTTGGACTTCCGGGACTTGACGGCACCGGCCATGTGAATCGCGCCTCCGTACAGGAGGAGCTTCTCCGTCAGCGTGGTCTTGCCCGCGTCCGGATGCGAGATGATGGCGAAGGTGCGCCGCTTGAGGTGCTCGCGCAGCATGAGCCGCGGCATGTAGCACCCACGCTCGGGGCCGTCACTCGCGGGTCCGCGGTGGCGCTCCGTGACGTCGGTGGTGGATGTCGCGTCCACGAGACACCTGGGCCATCGCGTGCGTGGGGGCGACAAGACGCGTCGGCGCGATCCCCGCATGAGGGCGCGAGGGGCGTGAGGTGTGCGTGGCGCGCGAGCGTCACGAGCGCGCGCCGCGAGCGTCACGAGCGCGCGCCGCGAGCGCCGCCGTGCTACCAAGGGGCCGTCATGCGAGCCGTGATGCTGACGGGCCGCTTCTTCCTCGTGGCGTGGGTCTTCTTCGCCGCGGGCGTGGTCTATCTCGCGCGCCGCGTCGCGATCGGGCGCGCGGACAAGGCGCGCGTCGAGCGGCTGCGCGGCGAACTGCTCGCGAGCACCTTCCAGCGCCTCGGCGCGACCTACGTGAAGTTCGGGCAGATCCTCTCCACGCGTCCGGACCTCGTGGGGCCGGGGATCACCGAGCCGCTCTCGCGCTTGCAGGATCAGGTCGCGCCGATTTCCTTCGCGGAGATCGCGCGGGTGCTCGACTCGGAGCTCGACGCGACCACGCGTGCGCGGCTCGTCTCGATCGAAGAGACGCCCATCGCGGCGGCTTCGGTCGCCCAGGTGCACCGCGCTTCACTCGACGACGGATCGAAGGTCGCGCTGAAGGTGCAGCGACCGCTCGCGCGTCTGCAGGTCGAACGCGATCTGGTGCTCTTGATGATGGGCGCGAAGCTCGTGAGCGTGGTGCCTTCGATTCGGCTCCTCTCCCTGCCCGGCGCGGTCGAACGCTTCGGCGAGGCGATGCGCGGCCAGCTCGATTTTCGTTTGGAAGCCGCGAACAACCGGCGCTTCGCGGAGAACTTCGCGGACGACGAGGGCATCGCGGTTCCGAAGCTCTTCGACGAGCTCTGCACCGAGCGCGTGCTTCATCGAGGGCGTGCGCGCGACGGAGCCGGAGAAGGTCGGCGGCGATCGGGTGGCGCTCGCCGCGCGCGGCTTGCGCTGCATCCTGAAGATGGTCTTCGAGGACGGCTTCGTTCACGCGGATCTGCACCCGGGGAACATCCTGCTCACGGCGGACGGTCGCGTGGTGCTCATCGATCTCGGGCTGGTCGCGGAGATCGACGACGAGCTGCGTGGGCCGTGGATCCAGACCTTCGTCGCGGTCTCGCAGGTCGACGGCAAGCTCGCGGCGAGCCTCTTCTATTCGCACGCGCCGTTCGTCGGGTCGGACATCGACTACGCGGCCTTCGAGCGCGACGTGCTCGCGCACTTCCAGAGCTTCCACGGCAAGCCGCTGCACGAGCTGGAGGCGAGCCAGGTGCTCGCGGGGATGATGAACATCCTGCGCAAGCACGAGGTGCAGGTCGATCCGGTGTTCACGGTGGTGAACCTCGCGATGCTCGTCGCGGAGGGGCTCGGCAAGCAGCTCGATCCGAAGCTCGATCTGATCGCACACGCGGCGCCCTTTCTGATGAACGCCATCGCCAACGCGCCCCCGCCGAGGCCGCCGCGGCGCGAGGTCCCGGTCCTCCCGTGAGGCGTGTCGGGAGGGTCGTGATGCGCTTCGTGATGCGGCGCGCGTTCGTGGGCGTGTGCGTGGCGATGGCGCTCGTAGCGAGCGCATGTGTCCCGGATCTCTCGCGCTTCTCGGTGGAGAAGGGCGATTCGGGGATCGACGCGAGCGTGCAGGACGCCGGCGCGAGCGACGCCGAGCTGGACGCGGGCGCGAGCGACGCGGGAGAGGAGCTCGACGCGAGCCGCGATGGCGGTGAAGACGCGGGGCTCGACGCAGGACCGACCCCGACCGCGCTCGACGACGCGTGCTCGACGCGCTGGACGGAGCTCGAGTCGGAGCCGACGGGCGCGTGCCGAGGTCGTGGCGTCTCCACGATCGCGTCGCCCTTCGAGATCGACGACGTCGCGATCACCCGTGCGCTCGACGGCACGTTGATCGTCGCGTTCGACGACCTCGAAGGCCCCGACTACGGCGTGCTCCGGACGCTCACGATCGACGAGCGCTCGCTCGCGGTGGCAGCGGGCCCCTCGATCGAGCCCGAGGCCGCGATCGGCGAGGTCGTCGGTGTCGCGCTCGCGCTCGCGACCGAAGCGCCGAACACGCACCACCTCGCATATTGGCTCCGCTCCGACTTCGGAAACGAGGTCCGCTACCGGACGTTGCGCGGCGGCGTGTGGTCTCCCGTGCAGACGCTGGCGACCGGCGCCGGCCCGTCGGGCGCGGTCGACGTCGCGGTGGACTCGGACGGACGCGCGGTGGTCGCCTGGCACGACGACGAATCGGGCGCGAACGCGTCGCGACGCGAGCGCGTGGACGGCAGCTTCTCGCCGCGCGTCACCATCCGCACCGACGGAGACTCGCGCTTGTGGGGACCGGGCCGCGTCGCGCTCGCGACCTCGGAGGGCGGCGTCGCGCACCTCGCGTTCCAGTGGAGCATCACGCTCGCGGCTTCCGCGCCTTCGTACGCGGTGGGTGCGACGGAGTGGTCGACCGCGCGCACGCTCGACAACCAGGCGATTGCGAACCGCGCCTCGGGGGTCGGCGTCGACCTCGCGCTCGTCGGCGACGAGGTCGTGGTGGCGTACCTCGACTGGACCGCGGGCCTCGGCGACGTGCGCCTCGCGCGCTTCCGCGGCGGCTCGGACGCGACGATCGAACGGTACCTGCCGGACATCTCGATCGCGGATCTCCCGGGGCGACATCCGCTCGCGATCGAGAGCGATGCGCTCGGGCGGCTGCATCTCGTCGTCGCCGACGCGACCGCGGGAGAGACCTGGCTGCAGTACCACCGCCAGACCCTCGTGGGCGGAGAGCTGCGATGGATCGTGGACGAGATCGCGCGCATCGCGGCGACGCCGGAGGAGGTGCGCATGGATCTCGTCATCGGCGCCGACCGACGACCGCACGTGGTCTATTGGGATCCGGAGCGCGCCGAGCTGCGCTACGCCACGCTGCGGCCTTGAGGCGCGGTCGAGGCCGGGCACCTCCGCGCCACCTCGCTCGCGATCACGGACACACGGTCGCGATCACGGTCGCGATCACGGCGTCGTGATCCCGAGCACGGCGATCGCGGACATCGCGTCAGCGCGTCGTGGGCGTCGTGAGCTCCCAGCGCATCCCGAAGAAGCCGTGCGAACGGTACGCGCACGGCACGGGCTCGGCGAAGTTCGGGCTCCCGTCGTCGCGCCGCGCGCCTCCGCAGCTCCACTGGCCGCGTGCGTTCTCGATCCGCTCGTCGAACACCACGTAGTCCGGCAACAGATCGGGGAGGAACGTCGCGCGCCACGTGCCGAGCGGCGTGGAGCCCGCGATCACCAGCACCGAGCGTCCGTCGACGTCGGGATGCGGGGCCACGAACACCGCGCCGACCTCGGCACCCTCGTGGCGCTCGTCGCCCACCACGATCGCGTCGCCATCGAAACTCAGCGGAAGCTCACGACGCCAACGCGCGACGAGGTCGTTGCTGCGCGGTCCGCCGATCAGCACCAGCGTCGTGTGCTCGATCTGCTCGGGCGTGACGTCGACGTCGTCGACGATCGGATACGCGGTGTCCCAGCCCACCGGATGCGCCCAATGCTCCGCCACGCGGCGGTTCATCCACGTCTGCGTCGGGTCGAGCGTGCCGACCACGAAGACGAGGCGATCGTGGTAGACGTCGCGGATCGGTCCCGAGACGCCGGCGTGTTTTCGCCCGCTGCGATCGATCGATCCGACACGCCACGCGCCGCCCTCACGCACGAGCTCCAGCGTGGTGCCGCCCTGCACCGTCACCCCGAGCTCCACACCGTCGATGCGCAAGGGCAGCGGCGACGGCACGAGCTCGTGCGGAGGCGCCAGCGTGAGCGCCGCGACCTCGCGGGTGGTGAGCTCCACGTGAGTCTCACCGACGTGCGCTTCGACCTCCGCGAAACGATCGGGCGCGGCGCGCGCGACGTCGCGGATCCAGTGCACGTGATCGGTGCGCTCGCGTCCCGTCCGAAGGCGCACGTGATGCGGCGTGGCCGCGCGTGCGTGACGACCGAGCCAGGTGAAGATCGCGCCGTTGGCGTAGGTCTCGGTCCACACGTTGTGACCCAGCGCGGGCTCTCGGTGCTCGAAGGGGAACCGCAGATCGCGCAGCCGCGTCGCGAGCGCGCGGGTCCATTCGAGTGGGCGATCGCGGGTCCCGCGGACGAGCAGGGTGGGGAGGTGCAGACCGTTCGGTGCCCAGTCGACGTCGCTGCGCTCCGCGACGAGGAAACGTTCGACGTCGGTGAGCGCCTCGTGGTGGGTGTCCTGGCGGACGCGCTGATCGTGGTAGCCGGCGAGGGCGGCGCTCGCGGCAAACACGTCCGGGTTTCGGTACGGCAGGTAGATCGCGCCGGTGCCGCCCATCGAGCCGCCCGTGACGTAGAGCCGGCGTGGATCGACGGGATGACGTGCGCGCACTGCGGCGAGCGCTTCGAGCACGTCGACCTCACCCGCGTGGCGGTAGTGGGTCTGACCGCGCGCCTCGGGCGCGATCACGATCATCGGTCCGTGGGTGGGCACGGGGCCCACGCCTCCCCACGCGCCGCTCGGCGGCACACCGTTTCGCCCGTGATCGTCGAGTGATTCGCCGCCGCGCCAGTCGCGCTCGAGGCCGAAGGTGTTGCGGAAGTAGTCGCCGTTGTTGCCTTTGAAGCCGTGCAGCGTGATCAGCACGGGCCAGCCGGTGCGAGGCGCGCGACCGGGCGGCACGAAGAGCTCGAAGGGCTGTGGGGTTCCGTCGAGCGCGCTTCGATGCGCGAGGCGCTGGTAGCCCACACGTGTCGCGAACGGGTCGCGTCCAGCACGGATCGCACGCGCAGCGTCACGGGCTTCGCTCGCGAGCCAAGCGCGCCACCGCGCGTCGGGATCACCGACGTCGATCACGCGGAGCGCTTCACGCACGCGCCACGTCGCGGAGGCGCGCGACACCGGCGAGAGCGACGTGGACTCCGGGGCGGCGAGCGCGCGCGCGAACTCGGCGAGCGCGTCGAGCAGCGGTCGATCGAGCGCGACACCGTCGCCGACGGAGAGCGGCGCGTCGTCCACGCGCACGTCGATCGGCAAGCCGCCGCGCGCGCCGAGCGGGACTTCGAGCGTGACGAGCTCGTAGCGACCGCGTTCGGCGCGGAGGAGCTGCGTTCGTTCCCTGAGACGCAACTCGATCGGCGCGACCACGGCGCCTGCCACCGCGCCGATCGAGAGCCGCGCGATCGGTGTGGCGAACGGCAGAGGAGGCGTGGCGTTCGAGCGCGTGTCGTTCGAGCGTGGCTCGTTCGAGGGATTGGAGGCGCCCGCGGTGAGCGCGACCACGTCGACGCCCGCGAGCTCGCGGCGCTCGTGCACGGAGACCGCCTCGCGGGCGAGTCGGCGGGCGTCGTCCTCCGAGAGCGGGCCGACGTCGAGGCTCCCGTCTCCGGGACCGGGCGTGAAGGTCTCGTCGAGCAGCCGCACGCGCAGCGTCCACGCGTCGTCGTCGACGCGCGTCGTGCGGAGCGTGATCACGTGCTCGTTCGTGAGCGGCAGCGCGACGTGCCGTTCGTCCGCGCGGTCGACCCAACGCGTGAACCGCGCGAGCGGGTGCCCATCGACGAGGACCTCGAGCTCGCCGCGCAGGCCCACGAACAGGTGGAGCACGCTCGGCCGCGAGGTCCGTGCGACGAACGAGAGGTCGAGCGTTCGTGCGCTTCGCGCGAACCGAGGGAGATCCAATCGCTCGGACGTGCTCGCGAGCACCCGGCAGCGCTCACAGGTTCGAGGGTCGGGCTCGGTCGCGGTGGTCACGCGGAAGGTGCCGAGCCACCCGTCGGGTCCCGTCGCGAGCGGCGCGGCGGATGCGCCCGCCGGAAGCGCGAGCGCAAGAATCGCGGGCAACCAGGCTACGTAACGCACGAACGCAACGTAGAGGACGCTGCGCGCGAGTGTGGCATTCCGGCCATGCACACGTGCCGCACCGAGGCAGGTTCCCTCGACGCTCGGATTGGGCGCAGCCGTGGTCGGGGGCGGAGCGTGCCGGGTCACGTGGACGCCTCGCCGAGAAGAAAGTTGGAACGGAGCGCCTGTTCGAGCGTCTGAGTCCTCGTGGCGCCTCGAGTGGCCACAGGGCGCGTTTGACTGGCGTTCACGGTCGCCATCCCCGATTCCGAGACAGGGGATTCCTGACGCAAAGAGTCGTGGCACGAGGATTGCTGACGAGTTCTCCGGAATCATCGAACGATGGATCTCTTCCGCACACCCACCCCCGTCTCTCTGGTGGTCGCCGAGCGCGGCTCCCCGTGGGAGTCGTGGGTCGAGCGCTTCGCGACCGGCACGCCGGACGTGATGGTGGTCGTGCAGGAGCCGGGAGAAGCCGTCGATCGTTGGGCGATGCGCGTGCGCTCCATCGTTGCGGGCCTCGAGGCCCAGAACGCGAAGCTGGCGCGCGCGGTCGTGGTGGCGGGACCGGCGGATTCTCGTTCGCTCTCGGCGCGTTCGCTCGCGATCAAGGCGCTCGTGGCGCCCATGGTCGCGCAGGGCGACGGCACCGTCCTCCTCGACGGGAACACCGCTGACCGCTTTGGCATGATGGCGCTCGCGCAGACCGTCGCGATGCAGGTCGCCGGCAGCGGCGTCACGGTTCGCTCGACTGCGGACGCCGTCGCCCACGTCGCCTGACGCCACACGTCGACGCCACACCCCGGCGCGCACGCTGTGGCATTTTGGTGACGCGAGGCGTTGCAGGACTGACGCAGCGCCGTTCAGTCGTGCAAGGTTGCCGCAGTGGTCACCGGTGCCGGAGAACCGACGTCGCCAGAGCGTGTGCGGCGCCCGGAGTCGCCAGCGTAGCCTCCGAGGTGACGCGGGGAGCTGGCGTGAAGCCTCGTCCGTCCTGTTCGTGACTCGGTCGAGAGGATTCCGTCCACCAGTGACATCGACCCTCGGGCCCGCGCGTAGGGGCTCCACAGGACGATGATCACCGGCATCCTCTCACTCATGAGCTCCGCCCCTGTCGCATCGCTCGAGGACGTCGCCGACGACGTCCTCGCCGCGCGTGCGACGGCCGGCGATCGCGAAGCCCTCGAGGCGCTCCTGCGTCGCCACGCGGCGGACGTCTACAAGCTCTGCCACCTCGTGGCCGGCGAGACCGACGCGCCCGACGCCGCCCAGCGCACGCTCGAGAAGCTCGTGCTCCACATCGATCGTTTCGAGCCGGAGAAGGGCAGCTTCCGCACCTGGGCGCTGACCGTGGCGCGCAACGTCTGCCGCGATCGTCTGCGTCGCCGCAAGCTCGAACGCGCGACCTTCAACCGCGACGGCGAAGAGCGCGTGCAGCGAGAGCCCGACGAGCAGCCGAGCCCCGAGCGGCTCGCGCTCGCGCGCATCGACGCGGGCCAAGTCGCCAAGGCGCTCGAGACCTTGCCCGAAGGCATGCGCTCGGCGATCGTGCTCTTCCACGTGCACGGCGCGTCGTACGAAGAGATCGCCGAGACCCTCGCCATCCCGAAGGGGACCGTCATGACGTGGTTGCACCGTGGTCGTGCCCGCCTGCGCGCCGCGCTCGAGCCGGGGGAGGTGGGCGCATGAGCCACAACCCGAAGGACCCGTCGGCGGCTGACCCCGCCGACGCGAAGGACCCGTCGGCGGCTGACCCCGCCGACGCGAAGGAGCCGTCGGCGGCTGACCTCGCCGGCCCGAAGGACCCGTCGGCGGCTGACCCTGCCGGCCCGAGGGATCCGCGCACGCCGGAGCAGCGATCGCGCGACGAGTCGACGACCGTCGAACGTGTGGAGCGTCGGCTGGACGAGATCGCGGCGCTCGACGACGACGCGCTCGACGTGCTCGCGCCGCTCACCGAGGAAGAGCTCGCGCTGGAGGCCCTCGCGAACGGACGCGACGACCTCGCGGACGCCGTGCTCGCAGCGATGCTCGCGGAGGACGAGGGCGGGCGCGCGAAGATCGCGCAGGCCCGCGCGCTGAGCATCGACGTGGGGATCGCGCTGCAGAGCGCGGTTCCGAAGGTCGACGTGCAGGCGATGGTGACGCACGCGCTCGCCGCATGTCCGCCCGCGCCTTCGCGGCGGAGTCTGGTGTGGGGGAGCGCGCTCGGGGTGCTGGCGACGCTGGTGCTCTTGCCGCTCGCGATCGAGCTGCCCTCGGCGGGGCAGGTGCTCGACGGCGGGCAGCTCGTGGTCGCGCTCTTCGGGGCGCTCGATCGGCTCGTGGAGGCGATCCCCGGTGGCTGGTCGCTGATTGGGCTCGGCCTCGCGATCGGACTCGCGCTCGTGCTGGTGCCGGCGCGCGTGATCACGCGGCGGCTCTCGCCGATCGCGGCGCTCTTGATCGTCGCGAGCGCGAGCGCGGTGCACGCGCAGCGCTTCGAAGGTGCGTGGCCGGAGGAGTCGACGACCGTGAGCGTGGAGGTCGTCGACGCGCCGCGGAGCGAAGCGATCCGCCGCATCGCGGAGGCGGCGGGGCTCGGCGTGGTGGTGCGGCTCGACGACGATCCGAACGTGACGGTGCGCGCGCACGGCGTGTCGGTGCGCGACGCGCTGCGGGGCGTGCTCGACGACGCGCACGAGGTGCGGCGCGAGGGATCGACGCTCTTCGTGCGTAGGTCGGCGCCTGCGCCGACGTCGGCGCTGCCCGCTGTTGCGCCGACGGAGGCTGTGCCCGCTGCTGCGACGACGCCGCCAGTCCCGCCGACGCAGACGGTACCCACGTCG
Source organism: Myxococcota bacterium (assembly GCA_025453555.1). Taxonomy (GTDB): domain Bacteria; phylum Myxococcota_A; class Polyangia; order Polyangiales; family Houyiibacteriaceae; genus JACKEH01. Next base: position 13,495 of record JALOQC010000006.1, read on the forward strand.
CCGGTGCTTCCCACGATCGCGGCGAGCGCGACGACCCCGAGCGCGACGACCCCGAGCACGCCGGCCGCGAATCCTTCGCGCGCGGAGGCACCGGTGCTCCCGGAGCGCCGTGCGTTCGGAGGCGACGTCGAGGTGCGCGCGGACGAGCGTGTGCGGTCGGTGTCGGCGTTCGGTGGCGACGTCGACGTGGCGGGCGAGGTCGTGGAGAACGTCGTCGCGTTCGGCGGTGACGTCGAGGTGCGCGAAGGTGCGCTCGTGCGCGGCGACCTGATGGCGACGGGCGGCGACGTGGTCGTGCGGCGCGGTGGCGAAGTACAGGGACGCATCATGACGACCGGTGGTGAGCTCCGCGTCGAGGACGGCGCGCGCATGGAGCAACGACCGATCGACGCGGCGGACTTCGACCGCCACGAAGGGATTCGCAGCGCGCTCTCGTCGGCGGTGAAGCACTCTCTGCTCTTCCTCCTCGGGTTGCTCTTCCTCGGCGTGTTCCGCGAGCGCCACGCGAACCTCGCGCGCGTGATCGTCGAGCGTCCGGGTCGTACCGCCGTGGTCGGTTTCTTCGGGATGGTCGGCGCGGTCGTGCTGACGATCGTGCTGCTCATCACGCTCATCGGGATCCCGGGCGCGCTGGTGGTCGGGCTCGGTACCTTCCTCGCGGTCTATGGCGGCATCGCGGTCACCGCGTCCGTGCTCGGCGCCGTGCTCCCCTTCGAGGCGCTCGCGGGCCGACCGGTCGCGCAGCTCTTCGTCGGCATCCTCGTGCTCTACCTGCTCTCGCTGGTGCCCGTGCTGGGCGGCGTGGTCGGCGTGATCGTGGCGTCGCTCGGGCTCGGGGCGATGCTCACGACCCGCTTCGGCGCGCGCGAGCCGCGGAGCGCGCGCGCTCGCGACGACTGAACGTCGCGCCTTCTGCGAGCCGCACCGGCGTCGCGCTCGCAAGCGAGCGTCGCGCTCACGCTTCACTGACGAAAGCGTGGGCGGCCGTGGAGACGGCGCAGCGCGCGCTCGCAGAGCTTGGGTCCCGTTTCGTCCCATCCCTCGACCGGGAGCGTGATGTCGCAGGAGGCGTTCGGCAGACGCACGCGGAGTCGGCCTTCGGGTGGGCCGATCGATTGGCTGCCGATCGCACAACAGCCCGCGGCCACGAGATCGTCGCGCAGCGTCTCGAGGTCGGCCGTCGACAGGTCGCGCTCGACGTGCACGGAGTGGTTGCCTTGGGTGACGTTCGCTTCGAAGCGCGCGGCGCCTTCGCGCGTGATGGTGAAGCGCTCGACGCCCCATGCGTCCTGCACGCGCCATTCGACCACGAGCCCGTCTTCGAGAGGCTCCGGCCAGGACGCGCGCTCCCACGTGCTCGGCTCTTCGGGCCCACAAGCGACGAGCAGCGACGGGACGAAGCAGAGAGCGACCCAGCCACGCACGTCCCGACGGTAGCAGGTTCGTGCGGTCCGCTCGCGTTCGTGGCCTTGGGGTTCGCGTGCGCCGGTACGAGCGCCGTCTGTGGTGTCCGTGCGCGCGTCGTCGGTGTGCGCGTCGTCGGCGTGCGCGTCGACGGTGTGCGCGTCGTCGGTGTGTGGCGTCGACGGTGTGCGCGTCGTCGGTGTGCGCGTCGACGGTGTGCGCGTCGACGGTGTGCGCGTCGACGGTGTGCGCGTCGTGGGTGTGCGCGTCGTGGGTGTGAGCGAGCATCGCTCGCGGGGCATCTCGCCTCACGCGCCCGCTTTCTGGATCCCTTCGACATCCGTCCGGCACGATCGCCGACATGCCCTCGAGCTCCTCCGGCACCGTGATCGCGCCGCCCGTCAAGGGCGTGCCCGTCCCGATGGACGCCTCGATGCAGGCTCCGCGTGACGACGACTCGCCGCTTCTCTTGCGCGCCGCGCGATCCGTCGCGGCCGCGGGGCGCGCGCACACCGTGGTCGACGTGCTGCACGCGCGCGCGCTGCGGCACTATGCGGAGGGGCTCGAGCAGTTCCTCGCGTTGCGGCTCGGGTCCGTCGACGCGGCGGAGCTCGCCCTGCGCAAGGTCCGGGTCGTGGTCGCCGCGCACGAGAGCGACGAGCTGGTGCGACCGCCCGGCGTTCGCGCGCGGCTCTACCGGATCGCGCGCGAGATCGCTCGGCGCGAGCGCGCCACCGAGGACGCGCTGCCCGCCCCGGTCGCGAGCCTCCCTTGGCGCGAAGGCGACGACGCGCGTCGTCACGCGAAGCTGCAAGCGCTCCGCGAGACGCTCGATCCGATCGACGCCGAGCTCCTCGAGCTGCGCTACGCGCGCGAGCTGCGCCCGACCGAGCTCGCGTTCGTGGTGGAGCGCGACGTCGCGGAGGTGCTCGAGCATCTGCATGCCGCCACCGAGCGCGCCGCGAAGCTCGTGCTCGAGCGACCGGGCGAGCGGCTGCGTTCGCTCCTGCTCGAAGCCTTCGCGTTGCGTGGTCGTTCGCCGACGCTGCGCGACGAGGCGTTGCCGGCGGGTCCCGCGCCGCTCGCGCCGGGTGCGCTCGTCGGCGGGCGCTACCGCGTGCAGGCGCGCGTGGGCACGGGCGCGTTCGGCGACGTCTACCGTGCGGAGGACATCGAGGTCCCCGGTCACGTCGTCGCGCTGAAGCTGCTGCATCAGCCGTCGTACTCGGCGGACACCAAGCAGGCAGCGCTCCGCGAGCTGCGTCACCTCGCGAGCGTGTTCCATCCGAGCGTGGTCTCGCTCAAGGACCACGGCTGGTTCGACGGACGGCTCTGGTTCGTGATGCCCTGGTACGACGGGGAGACGCTCGAGTCGCGCCTGAACCGCGGGCCGCTCTCACGCGTCGAAGCGCGTCGCATCTTCGAGCCCCTCGCGCGCGCGCTCGCGGCGGTGCACGAGGCGGGGCTCCGGCATCAGGACGTGAAGCCGGAGAACGTCTTCCTCGCGAAGATGCCGGGCTTCGAGGACGACGTGCTCCCGGTGCTGATCGATCTCGGCGTCGCGGCGACGGACGCGGAGATGCTCGTCGCAGGCACGCCGACCTACTTCGCGCCCGAGGTCGCGGCGCAGTTCGCGAGCGGGGTGACGGACAAGCCGCGGGTCACGAACAAAGCGGATGTCTTCAGCTTCGCGCTCGCGCTCCGCAACGCGCTCGAGCCGGACACGCAAGACGACGTGCCCGCGGGCGCGATCGAGTCGTTCATCGAGGCGCGCGCGGTGTCGGTGCCCGCGCTGCCGGAGACGCGCTCGCTGCGCTTCTTGCGCGGCGCGCTCCAGCGCTGGATGAGCCTCGATCCGGAGGCGCGACCGACCGCGACGGAGCTCGCGAACGAGCTCGCGGTGCTCACCGCGCCCGAGGATCGTCGTCGCAAGCGGCGCGCGCTCTGGCGGTGGCTGCTGCCCACGTTGATCGTGCTCGGCGCGCTCGCTTCGGCGGCGGTGCTCCACGTGCGCGCGCTCGCGGCGGAGGAGACCGCGCGGGCGGCCGCGCGCGTCGCGGCGGTGCGCGAGGATCTCGAAGCGACGGAGCTCGAACGGCGCCGGCTCGCGGCCGACGCGGACTCGATCCGCGCGACGCTGGAGAACGAGCGGCTCGGGCGCGAGGAGCTGCAGTCGCGGCTGGTGGACGCGAGCGCGAGCCTCAACGCGCGCCGCGCGGAGCTCGCGCGGGTCCGCGAGCAGGTGGTCGCGCTCGAGCGCGAGAAGGGCACGCTCGAAGAAGCGCGCGCGAGCCTCGAGACGACGTTGCGAGTGCGGAGCACGGAGCTCGCGACGCTGCAGGGGCAGCTCGGCGCGATCGGCGCGGAGCTGGAGCGCGAGCGGGGCACGCGACAGCGGCTTCGCGAAGAGCTGTCGCGGGTCGAGGGAGCACGCGACGACCTCGAGGCGCAGATCGCGAGCGAGCGTGGGCGACGTGCGGCGGCGGACGCGCGGGCGGCGGAGCTGGAGCGCGAGCTCGACGCGGCGATTCGCGCGCGGCAGGCCGCGGAGCGTGCGCTGCGCGATGCGCGAGCGGCGCCGAGCGCGGTGCCCGTGGTGCCGGATGTGCCGGACTCGAGCGCCGACGGTTTCGAAGTGCCGTTCGAGTGAGGGTCGTCGACGCGTACGTACGCTCGCGCTCGCGTCGTCACGGCTCGCGCAGCCAACGCTCGCGTCGTCACGGCCCTCGTCGTCGTCGAGACACGCGTCGCGCCGTTCGCGCCGTCGTCGCGAGCGCGTCGATCACTCCGCGCCGACGTGGGAGTACTTGAGGATCGCGCGCCAGAGCGGATCGCGTCCCTGGCCGGTCTCGGCGGAGAACCCGAACACGCGGCGGCCGGTCACGCGCGCGACCTCTTCGACCGCGAGCTTCTGCTGGTTCTTGGGCAGCTTGTCGAGCTTCGTCGCGACGACGATCGGCGTGCGCCCGATGTGCTCGAGGAACTCGATCAGCTCCGCGTCGTCCTCTTCGGGTCCACGTCGCGCGTCGACGATGACCACCACCGCGCGGAGGCCGGCGCGGCTGCGCAAGAAGCCTTCGATGAGCGGGCCCCAGCTCCGCCGCTCGGTCTTGCTGCGCTTGGCGTAGCCATAGCCGGGTAGATCGACGAGATCCATCTCGCCCAGCACGGGCTCTCCCTCGGTCGGCACGCGCAGCCGGAGCCGGAAGAGGTTGATGCCGCGGGTCGCGCCGGGGGTGGAGCTCGTGCGCACGAGCTTCTTGCGGTTCGTGAGCGCGTTGATGAGCGACGACTTGCCGACGTTGCTTCGCCCCGCGAACGCGACCTCGGCGAGCACCGGCGCGGGGATCTGATCGAGCGCGTTGGCCGCCGCGATGAACTCCGCTTCGAGCACTTCGATCGAAGGCTTCGTGGGCTTCGGCGGGGTAGTCATCGGCCACCTGTTAGCAGGTCCGTGGCCTCGCCGCTCGCGATGCGTCCGGTCGAACGAGGGCGCTCAGCGAAGCGCATCGCGCCACGCGCCGAGGCGGGTGATCGTGGGCGCGAAGAAGGTCGTGTCTTCGAGCGCGTACTCGTGTGTGCGTCCCGAGCGCTCTCGACGACAGCTCTCGTCGCTCACGAGCTGACCGAGCGCTTCTTGCACCGTGCGCAGCGGCACGCCGAGCGCCTCCGCCACGTCCCGCGCGCTCGCGCGTCCGCCATTCTCCGCGAGGAAGCGGAGCACCAGCTCTCGGAGATCGGTCGCGGTCGTCGGATCCGGGATCGCGATCGGAGCCGCGAGGCGCAGCTTCAGCGCGTCGCCCTCGCGCACGACCTCGCCGCGCGCGCCGAGCTCTTGCCGCATCCGATACAACAAGGTCCTCAGGACGCCGCCGTGCTTGTCGGGCGCGTACGCGAAGCCGTAGACGCGGCGGAACAGCTCCTCCTCCGTCGCGCTCATCGAGGGCGTCACGAGGAGCGCGACGAGCGCTGCGAGCACACGTTCGTGTTGGAGGTCGTAGCTCGCCGGGAGATCACGACCGAGCAAGCCGAGCCCCGCGACCCAAGTGCGGCGCGCCGCGCGTCCGGGCTCGGCCCACACCACCACGCCTGCGCGCTCGAGGCCGGCGCCGAGCAACGACGCGCTGCCCACGAGACCGTCCATGCCGTGTGGCGCGCGGCGCCCTTCGCCCGCGAGCCAGGCGCAGAGCTCCGCGGGCTCGGGCGCCGACGGATCGACGAGCGCTCGCACGCGCGCGCTCTCCCGCGAGAGGAACGGCCACGGCGCGAGCGCCCGAACGCCGTCGAGCCGCGCGCGATCGCCACGCGAGGCCGCATCGAGCATCGCCGCGAGCTCGTTCGACGCGGCACGCCATGCGCCCGAGCCTTCCAGTCCGACGGCGCGCGCGGCGCCCCCGACGAGCACCAGCTCCCACGCGATCCAGCCCGACCAGGCAGCCGGCGTGACGCGCGCGAGCGCGTCGAGGATGCGCGACGCGAGGTACCAGCGCGCGTCGAAGCGACGCACCCGCGCGAGCGCGAGGTGCGCGACGTACTCCGTGACGAGGTAGCCGTCCGTGCGCGCCATGCGCGAGCCGAGGCGCGCGCGATCGCGCGCGGCGTCGAGGCGACCTTCGCTCAGCTCCGCGAGCGCGGCGATCGCTTCCGCTTCCGCGAGCAGGCCCGGGACGTCGCGAGAACGCTGCGCCGCGGCGACCAACGTCGTGACGTCGATCGCACGCTCGTGTGCGAGGTCGTCCCATGCGGCGACGATCGGATGCGCGGCGGTCGACTCGCTCGCGCGACGAACCAGCGCGAGTCGTGTCGGTTGGCCAGCGAGCCACGCGTGCAACGCGACGTCCACGAGCCCGCGCGCGAGCTCGCGAGGGTCGCCTTCCAATCGCGCGCCGGACGCGAGGCTCGCGAGCAGCGCGTCGGGGATCCCCGCGCCGCGCGATCCGGTGGCGCGAACGCGGGCCTCCTCGGAGACGAGCAGCTCGATCAGCGCGGCGGCCGCGAACGACTTCGCATCGGTCGCAGCTCCACGCGGCGCGGACGCGAGCCGCGCGAGCGCGACGTCGAGCTCGCCGCGACGCGCGGAGTCCAGCGGCGCTTCGGTGGCGACGTTCATTCGCGAGGCCACCACGAGGTCGGAGGCAGGGAAGGGCGCGCGTCGGTGCGGGCGTCGCTGCGCGTGTCGGTGGCTTGCTCCGGCGAAGGCGCGGCGGTGCGTTTCGATCGAGCGCGCGGCGTGCGCCGGAGGCCCCGTGATTCGGACCGCGACGAGTCCGCATCGACGCCGTCCCCGGTCGCGACGACATCGCCGGTGACACCGTCACGAGCACCGACACCGACACCGACATCGACAGCCCCGACACCGACACCGACAGCCCCGACACCGACAGCCCCGACACCGACAGCCCCGACACCGACATCGACAGCCCCGACACCGACACCGACAGCCCCGACACCGACAGCCCCGACACCGACAGCCCCGACACCGACAGCCCCGACACCGACACCGTGGTCACCGACGCGTGCGCTCGCCCCTTCGACGTCCGCGTCGTCGGCGGTGTTCGGGAGCGGCGCCGAGACCACAGGCTCCCACGCCGGCTCCGACTCCCGCGTCGCTGTGATCCCCACACCCAGTCCGAGCAGCCCCAACGCTCCGATCGCCGCCGCGCGCGCGGCACGCCAACGCGTCGAACTGCGCGCGCGTTTCCTCAGCACGTCCTGAAGTCGTCGATCGCGTGCCTCTCGAACCCGCGAGCGCAAGGCAGCCCGACGATCGTCGAAGAGCTCCGCCATCAGCTCCTCGAGCCGCTCGTCCTCGTCGAGCGCGTCCTCGATCGCGCGCAGCCGCTGCGCGACCTCGCGCGCGCTCGCTGGTCGCGACTCCTTCGACTTCGCGAGCAGATCGAAGACCAGCTCCACGAGCTCCGGGGGTGCGTCGCGGCGCAGCGCGCCGAGATCCGGCGGATCGTCCTCGACGATGCGTCGCGCGACCTCGGCGTTGGTCGTGCCTTGGTAGAGGCGCTCACCCGTGAGCAGCTCCACCAGTACGACCCCGAGCGCGAAGAGATCCGTGCGTCGATCGAGCGCACCGCCTTCGATCTGCTCCGGCGCCGTGTAGCCGACCTTGCCCTTCACCACGCCGATCGAGGTCGCGTCGCCGTGACGACGATCCGCGAGCGCGATCCCGAAATCCGTCAGCCGCACCCCACCGTCGAAGCCGATCAACAAGTTCTGCGGCGACACGTCGCGGTGCACCACACCGAGCAGGGTGCCGTCGAGCGACTGCAGCTCGTGCACCGCGTGCAGCCCGTCGGCCGCCTGACGCATCACGTCGAGCGCGATCTCGAGCGGGATCGGCTCGCCCCCGAGACCGCGGATGAGCTCGCCCACGTGCACGCCCTCCACGAAATCCATCACGAGGTAGGGGCCCTCGTCGTCCTCGCCGACGTCGAGCACGCCCACGACGTTCGGGTGCCGCAAGAGGCCCGCGAGCCGCGCCTCGTCGAGGAACGTCGCGCGTGTCTGCGCGTCGCGCGCGTGCGGCCGCTTCTTCACGTAGAGCCGCTCGTACGAGCCGTCGTGACGCATCACGACCTCGACGCGCCCGAGCCCGCCCTTCGCGAGCTCGAAGAGCGGCACGTAGCTCGGGGTGCTCACGGCGCGCCTCCGAGCGTCCACACGCGACCCCACACCGGATCGTCGACGCGCTCGACGTCGCGGTCCCGCCGCGAGAGGCCGATCGCGAGCCCGAGCCCGACTGCGACCACGAACGCGCCCGCGACCGAGAGAGCAACCCGTCGTCGGCGCGGCGGATCTTCGGAGAGCACGAGCGCCGGCACGTGCAGCTCCACCGCCGACGTGTCGCCCGGCTCGAGCCGGATCGCGCGCTCCACGCTCCACTCGCCCGCCGCGACGCGCACGTGGCGCGTGCCAGGATCGACGGCGACGATCACCACGCCGCTCCGGACGAGCTCGCCGTGAAGCGCGCCGTCGATGCGCACCTCCGTCGGACGATTCGTCTCCACGCGCACGCGAATCTCCGCGATCGACGCGCGCGAGGTCTCGAGCCGTTCGCGCACGATGCGCGCGCGCTCGGCAGAGAGCGCTCCGTACGCGCCGGCCGCGACCTCTGCGAAGGTCTCGCTCGCCTCGCGATGACGCCCGAGGTCCGCGAGCACGGCGCCGAGGTTGAACGCGGACTCCATGCGCGGCTCGGCGGCGAGCGACCGACGGAGGAGCCGCTCCGCGTCCGCGAGGCGACCTTCGTGGCGTGCGCGCTCGGCTTCGTCGAAGTCCGCCACCGCCGACGCGGACACGCTCGAGGACGCGGCGCTCGAGGACGCGGCGCTCGAGGACGCGGCGCTCGAGGACGCGGCGCTCGAGGACGACCTGCCGGAGGTGCCCGATGGCGCGGCGGCTGCGCGCGGGTCTTGCGCGAACGCGGACGAGCTCGCGACCAGCGCGAGCGACGACGCGAAACAGGCTGCGCGGAAGGGCGACACGCCGATCGAGGATAGCAGCCCGCACCCGGCGGCTCGACGCTCCCGAACCACCGCCACCGATTCGATGGTTCGGTCGCCTGACGGCGATGCGCACGTGACGTCGGGTCGCCCGGCCTGGAGGCCGGCGCCAGAAGCGCCGATTCGCGCAAGCGCGGTGACGGACGAGCGTGGAGGCCCGGGGCATTCTCGTGAGCGATGCAACCCTCGGCTCGACTCCTCGTCCTCGCCGCGGCCCTCGCGGTCGCGTGTGGGCAGAGCCCCAGCGACCCGACCGGCCCCGAGGTTCCCGCCCCGCCGGCGCCCACTGCGGTCCCGCTCGATCTGCCCGAGCTCGCCCTCGACGCGCAGTGCGTCGCGCTCGGGGACGACGAGCGCATCCTCGGGGTCGCGAGCGAAGGCGCGCTCTGGATCGCGACCGACGTCGCGAGCTCCTTCCGCGTGCTCACCCGCGACGGAGAGACCTCCGTCGACGTCGGCATGGCTCCGACCGTCGTGCGACCGTGGACCGAGACCCAAGCCGCGTTCGCGGTCGGCACGCGCCTCTTCGTCCGCGAGGGCGACGGTCCGCTGAACGAGGTCGGTTGGCCGCGCGAGCTCGGGCCGATCGCGGATCTCTGTGGCGATCCACGGCGTGACGGCGCGTTCGTGATCGCGGAGGGCGAAGGCGAAGTCCCGGCGGGTCTCTACCGGCGCGCGGGCGGCGAGTGGTGGCGCTGGACCCCGCCGTGCGGATCGTTCGGGCCGGGCATGGCGCTCGTCGACGTCGCGGGCGCGTGCACGGCGGACGACGATCGTGCGTGGTTGCGCAGCGCCACTGCGCTCTACGCGATGCGCGACGACGCGCTGCACAGCTTCGATCGTGTCGACCAGGTCGCCATCGATCGGCACGTCGGCGTGGCAGCCGCGAGCGCGGGCAAGTTGCTCTTCCTGCGCGGGTCGGAGTGGAAGGAGACGCGCTTCGAAGCGGGCGCGCTCGACGCGCTCGCGGGCACCGCGGGACACCTGTGGGCGCGGGTCGGCGATCGCCTCCATCACTACGCGGACGGCACGTTCTCTCGAGCGATCCACGGCGTGCCTGGTGCGATCGAGGCGATGTACCCCGACGCCGCAGGAGGCGTCTGGCTCGCGACGGACGGACAGGTCTGCCACGCCGCACCCCGCGACGGGTGGCGCGTCGAAGGCATCCGCCCCTTCGAGCGTGTGCTCGACGCCGAGATCGCGCTGCGCGTCGTCGGCGCGGAGTCGATGCGAGTCGACGTGGACGGAGAGAACGTCCACGACGGCGCGAAGGAAGCGACGATCGCGCTCGGTGCACCGGGCTGGCATCGCGTCGACGTGCGGGCCGGCGAGCGCACGCGTCGCTTCGACGTGCTGCGCATCGATCGACACGTGCCCACCTGGGAAGAAGACGTGCGCCCGATCGCGGAGGCGCATTGCGGAGGCAGCGCGTGCCACGGCGCCGACCGCGACGACGCGACGCGCCCCGCGCTCGCCGACTACGAGAGCTGGGTCGATCTCGCGGACACGATTCGACACCGCGTGGGGGTGGTCGGCGACATGCCGCCGCCCACCGTGCGCGAGGGTTGGACCGCGGACGAAGTGACGACGGTGGTGGCGTGGATCGCCGCTGGGATGGAGGAGCGCGATGCGAGCGAATGAACGGATGAGCTCGACGGCGAGCGCGAGCCTCGAGGTCGCAGGACGATCGGCTTCGACGTGTCCTGGTCGTTCGGGTCGATCGGTCGTGGCCTGGCTCGGGATCCTGGTCCTCACCGCGTGCCAAGGCGCGATCGGTGGTCCCGTCGACGACGACCCGCGCGATCCCGTCGACCCCACGGACCCGATCGACGCCGACGCGCCGATCCGCGAATCGGTCGGTGGCGCCGAGCTGGACGACGCGCGCCGCGTTCGTCGTCTGACCGCCGATCAGATCGCGCGCTCGCTCGAGGTCGCGACGGGCCAATCGTGGCGTGACTACGATCGCTTCGCGGGCGCGCTCGGCAAGCCCGACCTCGCGGAGGTCACCGACGAAGGCCTCTCGGTGAGCGTCGCGTTCGCGAAGTTGGTCGAGGACGGAGCGCGCGCGACTTGCGACGCCGCCGTGAACGCCGACGTCGATCGACCTGCGGCCGAGCGCGTGATCCTCCGCCACGCCGGTCCCGGCGACGCGAGCTTCGAGTCCCACGTCGAGAACCTCCGCTACCTCCTGCTGCGCTTCTGGGCGGTCGAGGTCACCGAGCCGACGGACGAGCGTTTGGTTCCTTGGCTCGGGCTGCTCTCCGCGCCCCGCCGTGACGGCGAAGATCTCACGAACGCCGATCGTCTCGCGCGCTGGAAAGCCGTCTGCGTGGGTCTCTCGACTCACCCAGACTTCCTCACGTATTGACCGGAGGGGCGTTCCGGCGCCCCTCCCCCCATCGGGCGAAGCCCGAGTGTGGCCCCCCTCCACCCACCCGTCCGCGGGGTCAGCCGCGGACGATGGCTCGAACCTGTTGCGTCATTGAGCGGAGAATAGCATGACCGAGAAACTCCGATTCGGACGACGTGGATTCCTCGCCGGAGCGTGCGCGACCTGCGGGCTCGCCGGGGCCTCCGCGCTCGTGCCATTCCAGCGCTTGCTGGCCGACCCGCTCCCCGAGCGACGCTTCGTCGGCTTCTACTTCTCGGGCGGCTGGGACGTGCTCTCGCACGCCGACGCGCGCGATCCGTCACGGCGTTACGGCAGCGAGCTGAACGTCGGCACCGACCTACTCCCGCCCGAGTTTCAGGACCCGATCGCCGTCAGCCTCGGTGGCCGAGAAGTGCTGTGGGGCGCCGCCATGCGCGAGCTCGTCCGCCACGCGGAGGTCGCCACGATCTTCCGCGGCGTGAACATGAACACCGTCGCGCACCCCACCGGTCGCGCGTACGTGAACACCTTCATTCCACCCGCCGGCGTCGCGGCCAAAGGTGACTCTCTCGGCACGCGCATGTCGTCCGCCGCGCGGCGCGACGACCTCGTGCTCCCGAGCGTTTCGGTCGGCATGCCCGCCTACAACCTCGCGTTCGGCCCCGAGCTCACGGGGCTCGGCCTCTCGCGCGTGACCGAGGTGCGCGACCTGCTGCGCCCGCTCGGCCCGACCTTCGACGACGACGTCGCGGCCCTCCTCGCGCAGGCTCGCGAAGAGAGTGGCTCCTGCCTCGGCCCCGCCTACACCCGCGACCGCCCCGACGCGCAGCTCGCCGAGGCGCGCGAGCGCGTGCAGGCGCTCTTCGACCGCGGCCTCGACGCGGAGCTCGACCTCACCCAACAGCCCGCGCTCCGCACGCGCTACGGCTTCACCAACGGCGCCGACTCGCGCGACCCGCGAGTGCGCGCGGCGATCACCCACCAACTCCTCGCGACCGGTCTCACTCGCACGGTCGCGGCCACGCTGGTGGACGGAATCGATTCACACCGCGACTGGGGCACCGTCCACCCGCAGCGTCTCAAAGTCGGTTTCGACGCGATGGCGGTCCTGCTCGACGATCTTCGCGAGACCGATCCGAACCTCGAGAGCACCACGGTGATCGCGTTCAGTGAGTTCGCGCGCACACCACGAATCAATGGCACTTCAGGCCGCGATCACTGGTTCGCCAACTCCTTCCTCGTCTTCGGCGGGAACCTCAAGCGCGGCGTGTTCGGCGAGACGGTGGAGGACACCCTCGGCCTGCGCGCGGTCGACCCCGTGACCGGCCGCGCCGCCGAGGACGGCGTCGTCATTCGCCCCGAGCACATCGGCGCCACCCTCGCGGCCGCGGCGGGCATCGATCCCGAACCGTTCCGCTCCACCGTGCTCGACGCTTGGATCGAAGGAGGTCGCTCGTGAACCGCTTCTTCCGACTCTCGATCGCGATCGGCCTGGCCTTCGTCGCGAATCCGACCTCGGCGCAGTCACCGACCGAGTGCGCGCCCACCGGCGAGATCGACGCGCTGCGTCTGTTGCGACAGACCTCGCTCGACGTGCGGGGTCGCATCCCGAGCTTCGAGGAGCTCACCGCGGTGCGCGACGCCGAGGATCCGAACGCGGAGGTCGATCGCCAACTCGGCGCGTGGCTCGCGAGCGACGACTTCTACGACGAGGTCCGCCGTCAGCACCGGCAGATCCTCTGGGGCAGCCTCGAGGAGATCGATCGATTGCGCCCGCAGGCCTACACGGTGTCGCCGCAAGACGGCATCTACCGCGCGCAAGCGCAGGCGCGACGTCGTGCGTTCCGCGGTCGCGATCTGACGTGCCTCGATCGCGAGCAGACGCAGTTCGACGCGAACGGTCGCCCGGTCCCCATCGAGCGCATCAACGGCGCCGATTGCGGCAACGTCGGCTACGGCGCGGGCATCTGCGTGCGGGAAGGCTGGGTGCGCGTGCGACCGTACTGGGATCCTTCGACCGAGATCCGCGTCTGCGCCTTCGACGCCCAACCCCACGGCATGCGCAGCGACGGTACGCCGTGCCGCGACCTCGACACCGATCGAAACTGCGGCTGCGGCGCGGACCTTCACTGGTGTGCGTCACCGGCCGCGGAGACCGTGATGCGCGACGCGCTCGCGGACGAGCCCGCGCGCCTCTTCGAGTCGATCGTCCGCGAGGATCGCCCCTACCACGAGGCGTTCACGACGCGAGAGACACGCATCAACGGCCCCGTCGCGCACTTCCACCGCTACCTCAGCGGCGCGCCGAACGAGACCACGATGCAGGTCGGCCTCGTCGGCTACGAGGGTCGGATGGGCGCGGTGCCGAACGTGCCCTTCGACGATCGCGAGTGGCGCACGATCGAACGCGCGGAAGGCCACGCCGGCGTGCTCACCACGCCCGGCTTTCTCCTCCGCTTCAACAGCCATCGCGCGCGCGCCAACCGCTTCTACACCGCGTTCCTCTGCGATCCCTTCGTGCCCTCCGCGACCGGCATCCCGGCCGAAGAAGAAGAGCCCGATCCGAACCTCCGCGAGCGCGCGGGCTGCGCGGATTGCCACGAGGTGCTCGAGCCCGCCGCCGCGCATTGGGGACGCTGGCGCATCAACTCCACCTTCGGCTTCTTCGACGACGCATCGCACGACTTCGCGAGCCCGCTCGCGAGCTGCCGCTGCGGCGGCCCCGGGCAGCCGAACTGCAGCGCGTACTGCAACACCTACTTCGTCACGGGCGCGAACTCGCACGCGAGCACCTACGCCGAGTACGGCGGACTGCCGCTCGCGTCGATCTACCTCGCGGACGACGAGCTCCGCGCGGTCGACCTCGGACCCGCTGCGCTCCTCGACGAAGAAGCCGAGATCCGACAGCTCGGTGTCTGCGCGACGCGCACCCTCGCCGAGCGCTTCCTCGGTCGCCCCGTCGAGCCCTCGGAGGCGCAGTGGCTCCAAGACCGCGTCGACGCGTTCCAAGAGTCGGAGTGGAGCTACGCCGCGCTCGTCGAAGCGATCGCTCGCGATCCGAAGTACCGCGCGATTCGCTGAGCGAGTCTCAGCGGGACCCGCAGGGCCCGATCGCGAAGTACCCGCTCGGCTCTTCGCGAAGCGTGGTGGTCGCGAAGGTGTTCCAGAGGCCCATCGACTCGCCGGAGCCGTTCGCACAGACGTAGGAACGGAAGCTCCCGCAGCGCGTGCCGCGCCCGGCGCGCTCGTGCGCGTAGTTCGACGAGGTGTGCTCCACGCACGTGCTCGGCGCATTCGCGTCGGAGCCTGCATCCGCGCTTGCCGCGTCACGCACGGAATCCGTGCCCGAATCGACGAGACCCGCATCGACGCCCGCGTCGCGCCCCGCATCGACGCCTGCGTCGCGTCCGGCATCGACGCCCGCGTCGCGCCCCGCGCCCGCGTCGCGTCCGGCATCGACACCGACGCTCGCGTCGACGCTCGGCACGCCGCCGTCCGAGCTCGGCGTGCCCTCGAGCAGCCCGAAGAAGCGCGCCTGCTCGCGCGCCGCGCAAACGTCCACGTCGACCGCGAACGCGCCCGTCGCGCCACACGACGGCGGATCGATCGCGACCGCGTGTCCCGCGCCCGGCAGCGTCCAGCTCTCGACCCGCACGCTCGCGCCGTCGAGGTGCCGCGTGCGCACGAGCGCCGCGACCGTGGCGCTCTCGTCCGGCATCGCGTCGATGCCGTTCAAGCTCGTGAACTGTTCGACGAGTTCCTCCGCGTTCCTCGGGCGCACCGTGAAGTCCGACGTGCCCTGCCAGACGGAAAGCCGCGGCCACGGGCCCGCCCATCCGCTCGGTCCGTTCGCGCGCGCTCGCGCCGCCCAATCGCTGCCGCTTCGATCCACGTTGCCGTTCTGGCAGTCGAACGCGTTCGAGACGCCGGTCGCGCAGCCGACCGGGAGCCCGGAGTGCGCGGCGCCGGCCGCGAACACGTCGGGGTAGGCGGCGAGAAGCGCCGGCGCCATGCCACCGCCCGCGGAGAAGCCCGCCGCGAAGACACGCGCGTCGTCGATCGCGAAGCGGCTCTTCACGTGGCTCACCATCGACGCGATCGACGCGACCTCACCCGAGCCACGTCGCACGTGGGCGGGCTCGAACCAGCGGAAGCACGACGCGCCGTTGTTCGATGAAGTCTGCTGCGGATAGATCACGTAGAAGCCCGCTTGGTCCGCGATCGTGCTCCAACCGGTGCGCTCGATGTCTGCCGCGCTCTGTGTGCATCCGTGCAGCGCGACGACCACTGCGGCCGGGCTCGCGGGGCGCGCGGGCGCGTAGAGCCACATCCGCAGGCCACCTG
Source organism: Myxococcota bacterium (assembly GCA_025453555.1). Classification (GTDB taxonomy): domain Bacteria; phylum Myxococcota_A; class Polyangia; order Polyangiales; family Houyiibacteriaceae; genus JACKEH01. The sequence continues at coordinate 29,128 of JALOQC010000006.1, forward strand.
GGTTGCTGCCGAAGGACGAGACCTCCGTGAGCTCACCGCTCGACGAGCCCGACGCTTCTTCGGTCGCGCACGCGCACGCGATCACACCCACGATCAGACACGCAATCGTGAGCGGTCGTGCGTACCTGCGCGGAGTTGGTGCCTGCGAGCCGGGGCGCCGATCGCTCTCGACGCACGCGTTCGCTCGAAGCTCGATTCGTTCACGTCCGCTCATGGTTCCCCTCCTCCACGATCGTCCGCAGCGCGGCGCGATCCGTCTTCCCCGTCGCCGTACGCGGCAACGCGTCGAGCGCGCGCCAATGGCGCGGGATCTCGTAGCCGGCGAGATGCGCACGCGACCACGCGCGCAGCGCTTCGTCGCTCGGACGCGCCACGTCTTCGCGCAGCACGAAGCACGCGAGCCCGACCTCGCCCCAGCGCGCGTCGGGCACCGGCACCACCGCGACCTCCGCGAACGCCGGATGCATCGCGAGCGCAGCGGCCACCGCGGCCGGGTACACGTTCTCTCCCCCGGATACGAACATGTCCTTCTTGCGATCCACGACGGCGAAGAAGCCGTCCTCGTCGCGCACGAGCACGTCGCCGGTGTGGAAGTAGCCATCCGCGTCGAGCACCTGCGCCGTCAGCTCGGGCGCGCGGAAGTAGCCCGTCGTCACGGCGGGACCACGCAGCCAGAGCTCGCCCGGCTCGTTCGCGTCGCACTCGGATCCGTCGGCGGCTGACCCCGTCGACTCGAAGGATCCGTCGCGCACGAGCCGCGCCTCCAGATGGAACGTCGGCACACCGACCGTGCCGAAGCGATGCGGCCCGTCGAGTGGCGAGAGCGTGAAGCAGTTCGGCCCGACTTCGGTGAGCCCGTAGCCCTGCCGCATCGGCAGTCCCGCGTCGTGGAAGCGTTCGTGCAGCGCGCGCGAGAGCGGCGCGCCTCCACACAGGAGCGCGCGCAGGTGGGGCTGCGCGTGCAGGCCGGCCGCGAGCAACGACTCGTACATCGTCGGCACCGCGATCGTCGTCGTCACGTCGCCGCGGTGGAGCAGCGCGACCTCGCGCTCCGCGTCGAAGCCGGGCGTCAGCACGATCGATCCGCCGCGGTGCAGGAGCGGCGTCGCGAGGCAATGCAGCCCGCCGGTGTGAAAGAGAGGCAGACACGCGAGCGCACGATCGTGCTCGGTCAGCCCCGCCGCGAGCGCGGTGCTCACCGCGTTGAAGACGACCTGTCGCCACGTGATGCACACGCCCTTCGGCGCGGCGGTGGTGCCGCTGGTGTACAGGACGAGCGGCACGTCCTCGAGCGCGACGTCGCCGTACCGCGCCGCGCCGAGGAGCGACTCGTACGCGACGTCCTCACCGCGCGCGCGACGGTCCCCGAGCGCGATCCCTCGCGGCGTGACGCGAGTGGTTCCGTTCGTTTCCCACGCGGAAGGCTCCGTGATCGACGCGTGCGCGAGCAGCTCGTGCGCGAGCTCGACGAAGGTGTCGTCGTAGACGACCGCGGCCGGCTCCGCGCTCGCCACGATCGCGCGCAGCTTCGTGAGCGGCTGCCGCGTGTTGAGCGGCACGAGCGTGAGCTTCGCGCGTGCACAGGCGAAGAGCAGCTCGAAGACCTCTGCGCGCCCTTCGCTCACCAGCGCGATGCGCGCGCCGGTGGGCAACGTCGCCGCGAGCCCCGCTGCGATCCGCGCGGCACGATCATCGAGCGAGCCATACGTCCAAGCCCGCGCGCCACGAGTCGCCGACGCGACCTCTTCGATCGCGATTCGATCAGGTGCGATCGAGGCCCACCGACGCAGGAAGTCGTGCATGAAGGACCTCAGATCAACAGTCGCATCGAGAGGATCACGCTGTCGGTCGCCTTGATGCGCGCGACCATCGTCGTGTCCGTCTCCAGCTCCGCCATCGAGCGCGCCCAGCGCAGCCCGAGCGAGACGTTCGGCTCGCGCAGCCAATACGTCGCGCCGACGTTGAGGTACTGGTTCACGACCGAGTCGGTCTCCGACGTCGACGAGCGCATCCAGTAGTACGTCGCGCCGAAGCCGAACGCGTCCCAGCGGAAGTCGAGCCCGCCGGCGGCGAGCACGCCTTCGAAGTCGACCTTCGTCATCGTGAGGTCGGGGATCGCGAGCTGTTCGTTGCTCCGGTACGCGAAGCTCCCGTGCAGCTCGAGGTGATCGCGCCACGGCTTCACGCGCGCGGTGGCGCGCAGGTTGTAGCCGGTGAGCTCGAGATCGGTGTCCGCCGTCACGTCCGGATCGACGCGGTAGATCTGCGCGGCGAGCTTCACGTCGAAGACGTCGTGCTCGTACGAGATCGACGGGGTCGTCACATACATGTGGATGTCGGAGCCCGGGATGCCGTTCGCGAGCGCGCGGAGCGGCGCGCTGAACAGGGTTCCGAGCGCGGAGACGTCGCCACCGAAGCCGAACGCGAGCGACGAGGTCAGCGGGTTGCCCGCCGTGAACGAGACTCCGCCCGTGAGCCCGCGCCAGGAGTAGCGGAGCATGAAGCCTTGCCCCTGCGAGAAGCCGCTCACGAGCAGCGGATCGCGCACGTAGGGATCCATGCCGAACGCGTCGAGGATGTTCACCGAGACGTAGTCCGCGGTGGCGGGATCGCGGAGGATGCCTCCGGTCAGCGAGAGGCCCCACTTGTCGAGCTGCAAGTAGTTCTCGCGTGCTTGCAGCGACGCGGTGCCCTCCCACACGCTCGTGCCGACGGGACCGTTGCGCGCGAGGCTGTAGCCGAGGTTGCGCTCGAAGACGCTGCGGAACGTGAGGAATCCGAAGAGCCGACCTTCGAAGCCGAAGCGCGAGAGCGCGAGGGTCGAGAGCCGCACTGCGAGCGAGTCGACCACGTCGCTGTGCGGCACGTAGGTCACGAGCATCGCCGACATCTGCAGCACCGGCTTGATGAACCCGTGCTCGCCTTCCCAGATCGCGAACTCCGGCACCATCGGTGCGTCGGCGGTGGTGAGCACACGCTGAGCGGCGGAGTCGCCAGGGTTCGTCGGACCCACTTCGCGCGCGTCGGCGTCGCTCGTGCGGGCGCTCGCGTCACCATCCGCATCGTCACCATCCGTATCGTCACGATCCGCTTCGAGAGCGGCGCGTGCGACTGCTTCTGAGCGAACGGAGTCGGAGAGCGAGTCGGAGTCGGAGGCGGCGTCGGAGGCGGCGTCGGAGGCGGCGTCGGAGGCGGAGTCGGAGACCGAGTCGGAGACCGAGTCGGAGACCGAGTCGGAGTCGGAGGCGTCGTCGGAGTCGGAGGCGGCGTCGGAGGCGGAGGCGGCGTCGGAGTCGGAGGCGGCGTCGGAGGCGTTGGAGGCGGCGTCGGAGTCGGAGTCGGAGACCGAGCGTGACACCGAGCCGGAGCCCGAATTGCCGGGACCGCTCGGAGCGGTCGGGGCCTGCGCGTGCGAGGGGCGCGCCGCGAGGCCGAAGAAGCAGAGCGCGAGCAACGTGCGAGTCATCGGTTCCTCCACGAAGACGAACGACGGAACGCGTCCGCGCGCGGAGCCCCTCGACCCGAGGTCGAGCTCCGCGCGCGCACGCCGCCCGCGCTCAGTCGGCGAGCTTCTCGAGCACGAGCGCCATGCCCGCGTTCGAACGCGCCGTCCCGAAGTGGTTCGCGAACAGACCCGGCAACGCCGTGAAGAAGTAGCCGCTCGCGTCGAAGTCGGAGAGCTCGATGAGCTCGTTCTCGACGCAGCCTTCGAGGTCGATCTGCGAGGATTCTTCCGAGATGAACTCGTCCTGCAGCATGCCGTCGGCGATGTCGCGCATCGTCACCGTCGTGTAGTGCACGACGTTGTCGCCGCACTGGTCGTCCTGTCCGTACGCGAAGCTCCCGTCGGCGCAGGGCGCGCCGTAGTAGTCGCTCGGACCGTTCAGCGGCCGCGAGAAGTACGTCGGAGCGAACGCGGTGCGGTCCCCCATCTCGCAGCCGACCTTGCCGCGCATGTGATCGAAGGTGTCGCAGAGAATCTGGCCCGCGTTCACTCCGTGGTTCGCGCCCGAGAGCAGGATCACGTCGGCGGTCTGCGCGAACGGATTGACCGCGCCGTCTTCTCCCGCGCGGTGCTCGAGGTAGAGGCGCCGCAGCGCGTCGCGGATCACGGTGACGCCGAGCGAGTGCCCGATCAGCGACACGCGCCGCGTCGGGTTCTCTACCATCACCGCCTTCACGAGGCTCTGGAGCATCGGCACGGTCCAGCCGTGGTCGATGTTGCGGAAGGCGTTGCCGGTGCTCGCGTCGGGGTCGAAGTCGTCGAGCGACGCCACGAGATCCGTGCGCGCGTCGAACGCGATGACGCGGTAGCCCTCCGCGACGAGCTTGCTCGCGAGCTGCTCGCGCGTGGTCGCATCGACCGTGAACGAGAAGCCGCTGCCCGCCTGCGTGATCGTCGATCCCGCGCGCGCCGCGGTGCCGTACTCCTCGAACGTCGTCACCGACGACGAGTTGCCGTGCACGAGGATCACGATCGGCTTCGTCGTGTCCTCCGCGTCCTGCGTGTACTCCTTCGCGGCGCAGGGGTAGCCCTCGATGTCCGCCGGAGCGCCCGCCGCGACCGTCGCTTCGTTGTCGGTCACGAGGAACTCGACGTTCGCGCCGTAGGCGTCACGCGGCACGCACCCCGGGTGCGTCGCTAGGTCGTCGCGGTAGCGCCCGGCGTAGTCCGCCTCCAGCGCCTGGTCGCCACCCTCGCGCACCATCTCGGTCGCGTCGTCCGCGGGCCAGGGCAGCATGGCAGCCACCTCGGTCGCCCGAGCCGCGAGCGTCGCCCGACAGGCCACGACGCGTGGATCCTCGACCACCGCGTCCGTACCCGGCGCGTCCGGCGTGTCCGCGTCGACCATCACACCGGTGTCGGGGTCCATGCCCCCGTCGACCGGCGGCGTCGTGCCGTCGTCGTCTCCGCAACCGATGGCACCCACCAGCCCGATCACCAACGCCCAGTCTCGCTTCATGTCCGAACCCCTTCTTCGCGGGTCTTCGACAAGACCCTGGGCGAGGCCCCACGGAGCACTCCCCAACCCGTCGACGGCCCCGAACCCCTTCGAGGCGCATTGTGCATTGCACCATGGCGCACGATGGTGCTTTGCACAAATTCAATCCGCCGAATTGATCTGAAGAACGACGAGATTCACCTAAAACGAGTTGCAGTGCAGCGCAGAGCGCTCCGGGTCGAAGTGGGCGGTCGGTCGCCTTGGTGAACCCGAGACGCAGGACAATTTCTCGGGATCGCGCACGATCCGAGGGACATTTCGGTGGGTCGGCGGGTCAGCCGCCGATGAATTGCCTCATCGCGGGGCAACGCTGCTCCGATGGGATTGTCGCTTTGCAGCATTGGTGCGTTGCAAACTCGAACCCCCGCCGATCGGGTATGCATGCTCGCCGAGTTTGACGCGTTGCAGCATCAGTGTGCGAGCGTCGAAGCGCGCCAACGAAGAAGCCCGCCCCGGCGGACCGGGACGGGCTTCGTGAAGGAGTCGAAGTCGACGCGCGCTCAGCGGCGGCAGGCGCCCGCGTACGCGACCGACATGCCTGCGTTCGCGGCGTTGCACGCGTTGCCGTACGTGCGGCCGTCGCAGCCGCAGACGGGATCGTAGAGCGCGATGCACGCCTCGGGGCGCGCGCTGCACACGCCGACGTCCGCCGCGCCGCACGCGGCCTCCGCCGAGAACGCGCAGAAGCTCCCCTCGGGGCAGCTCAGCGCACCGTTCCGCGCGCACGCGTCGCCGAGCTCGAGCGCGCACTCGCCCTCGGACGCGACGCTCACGCCCGCCGCCGCGGCCTCGCACGGATTGCCGTACGTGTTGCCGTCGCAGCCGCAGACCGGGAAGCCGATGCGCGTGCACGCGCTCGGACGCTCGACGCACTCGCCCGCGCCGCCGCACGCGCTCGCCTGGCAGTACTGACCTTCGCTGCACTCGTCGTTCGTGGTGCAGCCCGCCGCCGCGCACTCGCCGCTCGCTGCGACGCTGACGCCGTGGCTCGCCGCCTCGCACGCGTTGCCGTACGTGCGGCCGTCGCAGCCACAGACCGGATCGACGAGCGCGATGCACGCCTCGGGGCGCGTCTCGCAGGTGCCCGGACGATCCGTCGCGCCGCACATCGCCTCGGGAGCGAACGCGCAGAACGTGCCCTCGGGGCACACCGGCAGCCCACGACTTCCGCACGCCGCGCCCGTCTCGATCTCACACGCGCCCTCGTACGCGACGCTCGTGCCCGCGCCCGCCGCGTTGCAGCGGTTGCCGTAGGTGCGGCCGTCACAGCCGCAGACCGGCATGTACTCGCGCGTGCAGATCTCGGGGCGCGTGCGGCACTCGCCCGCCCCACCGCAGGTGCCCTCTTCGGCGTGGTGGCAGTACGCGCCTTCCGCGCAGTTCGCGTTCGTCTCGCAGCGCGCGTCCGGATCCGTGCACTCGCCGCCGGTGCGGCAGACGAGGCGGAGGTGGTAGCTCGCCGCGGTCGGGATGCCGAAGCGCATGTAGCGGTAGGTCGACGCGACGACGAGGTACTCGCCCGCGTCGAGCGGCCGCTGGATGCAGCTGTTGAGCGTGCCCGAGCCGCAGTCGTCGTTCTGCGCGACGAGCTGCCAACCGCGGCGCGTCGCGCGGTAGAGCAGCACGTACGTGTCGTCACCGGCGCGGCTCGCGAGGTCGACGAACGTGTCGCCGCAGCCCGCCTCGGTCGTGAACGTCCACGTGTGGTACGGCACGGCCGCCGTCAGCCGGCGCTCCTGCACCTCGCACCACGGGAGCTCACCCTGCGCGACGCCCCGGCCGTCCGCGCGATCGTCGCGCCGCAGCTCGAGCTCGTCCGTCATCAGGACCTCGCCGTCCTTCGCCGCACCGCCGGGCTCCGCTGCACAAGCCGCGACGAACCCGATGCACCCCATCATCCAAAGCTTCTTCATGTTGGTCGTGGGGCCCGATGTGTTGGTTTCGATCGAGCGCCGAGCACGTCCTCCGCGTCGCCCGCGGAGTCGGCCACGGCCGCGCGTCGTGCGGCCCCGTCCCTCGAGCGCGCCGCCTTACACGTGGTGTGCCCGTGGTTCGTGAGGAAGGTCGCGAACGGCGTTTTGTCTCGCAGAACGCGAGCGATTCGAGTCGACTCGTGCGTCGCGATCTCGGCGGGGACCATCCGGCGACCCCGCTCGCTCGCGGTCGAACGTGCGCGCTCGCCCAGCCACCGGAAGGCCGAGCTTCCAGTACGTGCGTTGCGCATCGAGCGGTCGTGCACGAGGTCGTGCGACGGGGCTCGACGTTCGTGCGACGCGATGCCCTCGAAGTGTCGGCGCCGAGCACCCGACGTGACGTCTCCGACGGGACGTCGCCTACACGACGAGCGGCGCGACGAGGCGCGGCCCCCACTTCGGCTGCGCGTCACTCCGAGAGCGCGCGACGCACCCGCTCGAACGTCTCCGCGTCGACCGCGTGGTCTGCGCCGAGCCGCTCGCGGGCGCCGTGCACCACGTGCGCGTAGCGACCCCCGAAGCGCTCGCACACCGTGCACTCACGAAGGTGAGCGTCCACCTGCGCGACCTCGCTCGCGACCAGCTCGCCGTCGACGTAGTCACCCAGCCGCGCGAGCACCTCGCCGCACGTCAGACCTCCCACCGCGCGTTCGTGCGCCACGACGCCTCCTTCCTCCGCGCGCAGTGCCGCCATCAGCCGCAGCCGCGCGCGGTGCAGGCGGCTCTTCATCGCCGGCAGCGAGAGCTCGAGCGTCGCCGCGCAGTCTTCGCCGGACAGCGCTTCGACGTCGCGCAGCAACACGATCTCGCGGTCGCGCGGCTCGAGCGACGCGATCGCGCGCGCGATCGAGCTCGCGTCCATCTCACGCGACAGCGCGGCGTCAGGCGCACCCCAACCGGCGGCCACGCCGAGCTCGAGCAGTGGCGGGTCGACGATCTCGCTGCTTCGTCGGTGCGTGCGTCGCCCCGCGTTGCGCGCGATCGCGAACAGCCACGTGCGCACGCTCGCGCGACCCGGCACGAACGTCGACGCGCTCCGCAACGCGGCGAGGAACGTCTCCTGAACGAGATCGTCCACGTCCGATTCGCTGCGCGCAAACGCCCGCGCGACCGACCATACCGCGCGCCCGTGCCGCTCGTAGAGCGTCGCGAGCGCGCCTCCGTGCCCTCGAGCGACGTCGAGGATCAAGCGGTCGTCGTCTTCGGCTTCACCGGGCACGTGGAGAACCCGAGCAGAGTGTACAGCGGGCAGCTCCCGATCAGCCCCGTGGCGAGCGGCACGATCCCGACGAGCCCCCAGAGGGACTGCGGACCGACGAACACCAGCGACAGCAGACCGGCACCGAGGACCACACGAAGCACACGCTCGACGGGGTGCTCGTTGGTGGGAAGCAGCTTGGACATGAGTGAACCTCCGCAGGGCTCTATCCACGTCGCGGTGAAAGGATTCACCAGGGGTCGAAGAAAGTTCTCGATGGCGTCGCGGCCGTTCGGATCGGGCACGGACGGGACGGCAAGAGGTGACCCGCGCGCTGCGTCCTCGACGGGTCATCACGCGTACTCGACGACCTTCCAAGGCAACCAGAGGCCGGGCTCGGCAGCCGTGGTGTCGAGCCCGACGTGCGTGGCGGCGCGCTCCGCATCGTCTTCGTTCGTGAACAGCGCGAGCGGACCGCTGCGAAGCTGGAGGGTGGCGAGCTCGGTCTCGAGGCTGTTGCAGAGGTAGGAGTGAAACCCGCCGTAGCCGTCCCAGCAGAGGACGTCGAAACCTCGCGCCGTTCCGCCCTCGACGAGAGGCTCACCACGTCGAAGCGCGAGGACTCCACCGACGTCCGATGTGCCTCCGGTGCCCGCCAGCAGCTCGGCCGCATGATCCGAGCGCAACGCGAGACCGAACAGACGCGCGTTCGGTGCGAAGCGATTCCGCGCCTCGCGTGCGGCGTCGAGCGTGAAGAAGACGTCCGGCCAGCCCACGTCCCCGGCGTCGAAGGCTGCGGTGAACCACGCGACCAGCGCGTCGAGGTCGGTGACACCGAGCGCTGCGGCGCGCGTCGCACGCTCGACGTCGACCCACGCGAGGGTCCAGCTGCTCAAGCGGGGTGCGAGGCACTCGCTCGCGCTCCAGACATCGTCGGCGACGACGGCCGCGTTCGTGTACGGGGCACGCGAAACGGCGATCGACACGAGGTATCCAGCGGCGACGTAGGACATGGCCGAGGTTGCCACGTGCGGGGCATAGCTCCAGAGGAGGCCGCCTGGGCGCGCCTCGTCCGATCGTTCGAGGGGATTCGCGAGCTGCCTACCTCGCGGTCGTCACGAGAAGCGGTCGAGGCGGAGCTCCGGGAGAAGCGCGCCCGCGCAGCGCGACGGGTCGCGCGCAGCGCCAGGTCGCGCGCAGCGCGCCGCGCGAAGTTGGGGGCGTATGGCCGGTCGCGCGCAGCGCGCCGCGCGAAGTTGGGGGCGCTATGGCCGGCCGCGCTCAGCGCGCCCTCCTGTGGCGCGCTCGCGATCGCACGCGCCGCACACGCCGAAAACGGGCAATCACACCCAGCGCAGCGTGTAGGTCGCCGTACCGGCTGCGCGATCTCGCTGGACGAGGTTCGTGATCATGGTCTTAGCGAACACTTTCCCGATCCCGTGCATTAGACCGGTCAGCGCCACCCGCCAATACCGGATGTTCGCGAGGTCGTTGTCGACGATTTCGATGCGCGCATCCTTCGGGCCCGTCTCGAACACCGCGATGGATCCACCTCGGTACATGCGGAACCAGAGCTGATCGAGGCGGGAGAGCGGTGTCCACGGCGTGATCCCTCCCGTGCGCGCAAGGCGAGCGAGGCTTCCCATCAACGCTCCCTCGATCCGCGCGCCGACCACGTTTCCGACCAAGTGCATCTCGTCGACCGAGAGCCCGATGGCGTCGGCGGCGCGGTAGTGCAACTCGGCGAGCTCGAGGGGCAGCCACTCGTTGCTCATGGCAACGGCCTGCATCCGACCCGCGAGCTCGCCACCGAGGGCGCGCTCGTATGCGTGCTGGTGGCCCGCCGTGAAGAGTCCCTGGCGAGACGTCGCGATGAGCGTGCTCTTGACCATGGTCGTGGAGCTGGACCTGTCGCGGTGCGGCACGATCGCCTTGTTGAGCACGACGCGGACTATACGCACCTCCCCCTGGTTGCGGTATGGAGCGCGACGTCCGGGTGCGTGGGGCTCGGTGGGACGATGACCGTGGCACGGCCGGCGGCCGGGTGGGCACTCTCCCTCCGCCCGCTCAATCACGGGCAGAGATCGATCGGTCCGACATCTCCCGAGGTGGCGGCCGCCACCCGTTCACCGCCGTTCCGCCGCCACCCCTCGCGTAGATCCGCGAAATCATTGAACCCGGGTCCCGGTACGGAAGGTGATTTGAGCGGCGGCAGTGCATCCGCGACTCATCACCGAGAATGCGTGCGTCGCAATCACGCGGCGGACGAGCTTTCGCAAGGCGTTCCTGGCGCCCTGGGCGGGGTCGTCGCGGAACGTGGTCTCGGCGGCCGCGGCGGACGCGCTGAAGCGCAAGTCGAGCTCGCCGCGCTGGGACGAGGTCGGGCAGATCTTCGCGTACGCGGCGGCGCTCGCGCAGCGGGCGACCAACATCGACTGGCACCAGCTCGTGCTGAACGTGACACATCACCACTCGCAGGCGACACCGCGGGATCGGGAGCTCGCGGAGGCGACGCGGATCCTCCATCGCACGACCGCGTGTGCGCTGAACTGGCTGCTGCGCGAGCGTGGGTTCGACGCGCCCGGCTCGGTCTTCGACAAACGACAGACCCACTGGATGACCCTGGTCGACCTCGAAGCGGTGACCTTGCGGACGATCTACGACGACGTGAACTGCGTCGCGGCGGGTTGGGTCGAACATCCACTCGACGTTCCCCTCGGACATCACCTCGGGTTCGATCTCTGGAAGGCGGGCGGCATCGCGGTGCCGAAGCCGGAGAACGACTTCTTCTCGGACAAGCTGCCGAAGGAGCTCGAGCTTCGGCTCACGCCTCCGATTGCCTTGGTTCGTCAGTTCGACGGCGACCTCGACGCGATCGTCGGCGCGTTGACCGAGCTGCGTGACGTGCGCCTCGAGACGCTCGCGCAGGAGCGGCGCGGT
>JALOQC010000648.1 GCA_025453555.1 Myxococcota bacterium
GTGCGTGGGAGCAAGTCATCGTCAGCCACGCCTTCGGCCCCGGCTTCGCGTTTCAATCCCGCACCCGCTTCGAGCACCGCTTCGGCGAGAACAGCGACCAAGTCGCCCACCGCTTCCGCGAGTTCGTCCGCCTCGGCTGGATGCACGCCACTCTCCCGGTCGGCCTCGTCGTCTGGGACGAGCTCTTCGTCGGCATCCGCGGCGCCGACTGGGGAGCCGAGCCCCGCTACGATCAAAACCGCTTCTTCGTCGGCCCCGTCTTCCGCGTCGCGCCCTGGCTCCGCGTCGAGCCCGGCTACCTCCACGTCCATCTCGACCGCGCCCGCGACCGCCACGTCCACGCGGTGGCGGTGAACTTGTTCTTCACGGGAACGCGGTGAGGAGCAGTGCGGCGGCGTCGTCGCGCCCCAGCGGTCGATCCGCTGAGCGATCCTGGGAGTTGCTCTGGGATTCGCAGCTCCGGAGACGACGAAGGCCGGGAGGACTCGTCGTCCAACCGGCCGTAATCGTTAGCGAATCCTCGGAGCGGGCAACCGGATTCGAACCGGCGACATTCAGCTTGGGAAGCTGACGCTCTACCAACTGAGCTATACCCGCGAGCGGACGCCGAATCTGTGCGAGGGCGTGCGGGATGTCAAGACCGGTCTCTCTCGGTGACGTGCGGTGGATGGCGAAGGCACGTCGATGGGCTCGACGGCGCTCGCGCGGTCGACGCCTGTGATGCACGCGGAGCTCCGCGCTCCGGTGATCGAGGTGGTCAGTGCGTGTCGCTCGCTCGACGTGTGCCGGTGAAGAAGAGGTTCACCGCCACCGCGTGGACGTGGCGGTCGCGGGCGCGGTCGAGGTGGACGTGGAGGTAGCCGGGCTCGACGCGGAGCCACGGCGCGACGCGGAAGACGGGACCGACGAAGAAGCGGTTTTGATCGTAGCGGGGCTCGGCTCCCCACTCGGCGCCGCGGATGCCGACGAAGAGCTCGTCCCAGACGACGACGCCGACCGGGAGAGTCGCGTGCATCCAACCGAGGCGGACGAACTCGCGGAAGCGGTGGGCGACCTGGTCGCTGTTCTCGCCGAAGCGGTGCTCGAAGCGGGTGCGGGATTGAAACGCGAAGCCGGGACCGAAAGCGTGGCTGACGATGACCTGCTCCCACGCGCGGTGCTCGTCGACGCGGGCGGGGTCGTCGGAGTGGGGGAAGCTGGGGGTCCACGCGTAGCCGGCCCAGACGGAGAGCCATGGGAAGATGTGGAGGCCGACCGCGGGGCGGACGAGGACGTTGGTGGCCGCCTCTTCGTGGCGCATGTGGACGTCGAGCCAGAGGGAGGGGCCGAAGGTGCCCGGCGTGAGGTCTTGGGTGGCGATGGCGCCGACCCAGGTGGCGTTGCCCTTGGTGGGTTGGGCTTCCGCGGATGGCGCGAGGAGCGCGAGTGTGAGGGCGGCGGCGAAGGGGGCGGCGAGGGGGACGACGCGTGGGAGATGGCGTGCGGTCGAGCGAGTCATGGTGAGCTCCAGAGGGTGCGTCTCGTGCGCGCGAGCCGGCGTCTCGTGGCTCGTGGGCGTGTTTGAGCGAGCTGCTCGTGAGCGAGCCGCTCGTGAGCGTGCCGTGCCGCGTGGTGAGCGAGCGCTCGTGTGTGGGTCGTGAGCGAGCAGCGTGGTGAGCGGGTCGTGTTGGTGATCGAGGATCGAGCCTGTGGTGATCGAGCCTGTGGTGATCGAGGCGTGTGAGCGAGCCGTGGAGTGCGGGTCGTGTGGAGTGCGGGTCGTGTGGTGAGCGGGTCGTGTGGTGAGCGGGTCGCGTGCTGCGCGACGCATGCGACGTGGGGTGCGACGAGGATCGTTTCGCGACGTCGCGACGAGCGGGCTTCGATCGTGTCTCGAAGCGTTTCGAGCACGAAGCGTGCGCGCCACGTGGATCTGCTACCACGCGAGGCATGCGCGTTCCGGTCTTCTTCGCGACGTCGGTGGTGACGTTCGGACTTCTCGTGTGCGTGGTCGCGTGCGGTGGCGGGGACGAGGACACTCGGGAAGCGACGCCCGAGACGCCGCCGTCGAATCCGGGGACGCCCGCGGACGAGGCTCGGCTTCGGATGGTGGACGCGATCGCGCGACCGCCGCACCTGGACGCGCAAGGCGTGGCGACGATCGAGGACGAGCTGCGTGCGCGGGTGGATCTCTCGCGCATCCCCGAGACGCCGACGGTGGGCACGCCGGGCGCATTGGTGGCGATGCCGAGCGAAGGGCCGTTCATCGGGCGGGTGCCTCCGGATCCGGCGATCCCGGTGTCGACACCGCAGCCGTTCTTGGTTCGCGAGCCGCACGTGCGCGTGGACGCCGACGGGGTCGCGTGGGTGCACGTGGAGACGTCGCGGCCGGTGCCGTTCGGCAACGTGTCGTACGGGGCGGTGATGGCGGACGCGCCGCTGTCGGCGCCGCGCTTTCGGCATCGCGCGGCGGGGCTCGTGACGGGGGAGGGCTCGCCGCCGGGCGTGTACGCGTACGCGGCGCGGATGGACCTGCGCGCGATGCTCGGTCCGGTGGTGGACGTGACGGAGATCGCGCGCACCGGACGTGGCGCGGTGGCGTGGCGGCTGGAGCTCGCGGACGTGGCGGACGCGGGGGTCGCAGTGTTCGACGGCGAGCAGCCGTTTCGTCTCGTGCGGGACGGGGAGGGCGCGCGCTTCGAGGCGCTGCCGAAGCTGACGCACGGGCCGGAGCTCGACGCGCTCTCGTCGCAGAGCGTGACGATCACGTTCGAGACGGATGCCGCGACGGCGGCGTTCGTGGCGCTCTTTCCGGAAGGTCGCGCGGCGCG
>JALOQC010000649.1 GCA_025453555.1 Myxococcota bacterium
GTCCCAGACCGCGATGCGCGCTTTGACGCCGCGCCGGTGCCCGTACGCGACGGCGGCCGCGGTGGGCTCGGTGACGAGGCGATGGACCACCAAGCCGGCGGCCGCGCCCGCGCGACGCACCGCCTCGCGCTGCGGCTCGCTGAAGTACGCCGGCACCGTGATCACCGCGCCGTCGACGGGGCGGCCGAGGTGCTCCTCCGCGGCGGCCTTCACCTCGCCGAGGATCTTCGTCGCGACGTCGTCCATGCCGATGACGAAGTCGTCGAGGCGGACCCCGAAGTGTTGATCGTCGGCTTCGCCGAGCGGGTAGGCGAAGCGGGTCTGCAGCTCGCGCGCGAGGCGCTCGCGGTACGTCCGGCCCAGCAGGCGCTTGCTGCCGTAGACGGTGCGGGTCGGGGCGAGCACGTGTCGGCTCGCCGCGCGCTCGCCGACGTGCGCCTCGCCGTCTTCGTCGAAGTGCACGATCGACGGAATCGTGGTCGCGCCGTTGCGGCCCGGGATGATCACCGGCTTGCCGTCGACCACGATCGACGCGCAGGTGTTGGTGGTCCCGAGGTCGATGCCGATCACGACGCCGGGCGCGCGGGTCGAGAGCTGCTCCACCAGCGGCGCGTGCTCCTCCATCGAAGGCTCGCGTGAACGGACGGGCATCGGAGGCGGCTTGAGCGCGCCACCTGGCAGCGGAGGTGGCGCCTTCGCGGCGACCGTCTCGGGCGCCACTTGGAGGTCGACGAACTCCACGCCGAGCCCGCGGATCGGATCGGCCCAGATGACGCGCGCGCAGCCGGACGCGAGCTCCGTCTCGTCGTCCGCCACGATCGTGAGCGTGACGAGCGTGCCGCGGTGCGCGAGGGCTTCCGTCTCGATCCACGCGCCCGACGAGCTGATGTCGCGCAGCCGATCGAGCTGCACGGCATCTTCGTCGATCGGGGCCCACCAGACGCGGGCGGAGGAAGGCAGGCGCTCGTGCCGACGGCGGTCGCTCATCGCGCCGGAGGATACGCCAAGCGCAACGGGTCGGCCGCGTCATCCGTGCGACGCCCGGCGATGCCGTACGCAGGTGGAACGCTTCACGGACAAACGGAGCGTGTGCGCCACACCGACTGCGCTCGTCGCGCACTCGTCGCGCACTCGTCGCGTTCGCCGCGCTCGTTGCGCGCGTCGCGTGCGCCACACCGATCGCGCGGCGTTCGTCGCGTTCGCGCTGGTTCCAGCCCGCTCGACGCGCGCGTCACGTCGACGGACGTACGTGCTGCGCGGGGGCGCCGCAGTGCGGGCAGCGCGAGAGCTCGTGCGCGAAGGGACCGCCGCAATAGCCGCAGAACACCCGCCCCGCACGCGCGTCGTTCGGCAGTCGACGCAGCTCGGGGTAGAGCATCTCGAGCTCCGCCGTGCTCATGCGGTCCGTCTCTTCGGCGGGCGACCAGATCACCTCGAGCGCCGCGATCTGATAGGGCTGCAGCGCGACCACACGTTGGAGGAGCGTATGCAGATCCGCGGGGCGCGACGGGTCGTGGCCGTTCGGAATCTCCACGTGCGCGGCGAGCAAGAAGGTGACGACGACGACGCCTTCGCCCTCTTCGGCGCGCGCACGCGTGCCCGGCGCGTTCACGTTCGTGACTTGGCCCTGGTAGCCACGCACCAGCTCGTGCCGGAAGCGCGAGCGCGCGTCGTTGGCGGCCTGCCGGAACTGGGCCTCGGCGTGCGAAGGCGACTGCGGGTTCCACTCGCGCACCCCGGCGTAGATCCATGCGGCCTCCGCACGGCGCAGGAGCAACGCGGTCTCGCGCGCGAGGTGCCCCCGCGCGAGCTCCATCAGCTTCTCTTGCACGAAGCGCCGCGAGCGCGCGTCGAGCGCGAGCTGCACCTGCACGATGTCGATGGTTCCCCAGCCGCCCTCGGCGTTTCGTTGCGCGACCGCGCCGCCCTTCTGCGCGGCTTGAATCGCGATCACGACCGCGAAGATCAGGAGGACCATCACGAGCGAGCCGCAGCTCATCGAGCCGCCGCCGCCTCCACCCGAGTACGAGCCGCCCGAGTACGAGCTGCCGCCGAAGCTGCTGCCGCCGCTGTAGCTCGAGCCGCCGGAGTATCCGCCGCCGCCGCCACCGGAAGAGAAGCTGCCGCCGCCGAACGAGCCGCCGCTCACCTGCGCGTGCGCAGACGAAGCGAGCCCGGCGAGCGAGGACGCGGCGACGAACGCGGCGAGGAGAATGGCGCGCATCGAGCGGAACCTTCGCACGGCCGCTCGGGGAGGGTCCAACTCCGGGTGGACGCTCGAATCGGGGTGCCCCCACGCTCCGAGCGTCGGGTCGTCAGCTCTGTTGGGCGCGTTCGAGCGTCTGCAGGAACGCGCGCTCGAGCGTCTTCACCAGGGGGGCGAGGTGGCGGACTTGTTGTCCGCTCTCGAGCGCGGTCTTCAGGATGAGGCGCGCGTCGTGGCCTTCGGGGACGCGGACTTCGAGGGTGGCCGCGCCTTGGAGCTTCACCACGCAGCGCTGGAGCTCGAGCGCGCGGCGCAAGGGCTCCGGGTCGCCCTTGGGGCGCACCTCGTAGATGCCGCTCTCCGGCGCGATGAGGGGCTCGAGCGCGCCGGCGTAGAGCACCTCGCCGGCCGCGATCACCACGACCTGATCGCAGACCTTCTCCACGTCCGGGAGGATGTGGGTCGAGAGGATGACGCTGGTGCCGGTGCGGGTCGGGATGTCGTGGATGAGCGCGAGCATCTCGTCGCGGCCGCGCGGGTCGAGGCCGCTGGTCGGCTCGTCGAGCAGGAGCAGCTTGGGGTCGCCGACGAGGGCCTGCGCGAGGCGCGCGCGCTGCTTCATGCCGGTGGAGAAGCTGCCGAGGCGTCGGTAGCGCGCCTCGCCGAGGCCCACGTAGTGGAGCACCTGGTGCGCGCGCGCGATGGCTTCGGACTTCGGGAGCCCGCAGAGCTCGGCCGCGAAGGTCGCGTACTGGAGCGCGGTGAGCTCGGGCATGACCGAGTCGCCTTCGGGCATGTACCCGATGCGCGCGCGGATCGCGAAGGGGTCGCGGCGGACCTCTTCGCCGAAGACCTTCACGACGCCGTGGTCGGACTCGACCAAGCCGAGCAGGGTCTTGAGCAGCGTGCTCTTGCCGGCGCCGTTCGGGCCCAGGAGGCCGATGCGTCCAGGCTCCAGCGTGAGGCTCACGCCCTTGAGCGCGCGCAGCTCGCCGTAGCGTTTCTCGACCCCTTCGAGCGCGATGAGCGACATCGGGCCGGACCTTACGCGAGCAAGGGCGGGAGCGCGAGCGAGCGGCTGATCGCGGATGGCGCGTCGACCTCGGCGAGCGCGATCGCAGGAGGCCCTCGAGGTGTCGCCGGGAGGGGGCGAACCTTCGTTTCGTTCGAGCTCGCGATCGGGATCGTCGACGTGGTCGTTGACGTTGACGTGAACGTGATCGGCGACGTGAGCGGCGACGAACCCATCTCCTCGGGGTCGTTCGGAAGCCCTCCACTGGGCCGAGCCAAGCGGAGGCCTCCCCTACATCTCCCCGTCGACGTGTCGAAAGTTCGCCGTCCTCACCCGATGTGGTGACCGTGTCTCCGCGCCCGTCGAGCGCACGTCGCCCCACGGCCGATCGTTCCATCTGGACGAAACCGTCGCTCATGCCGTCTCGATGTAGACGCGATCGTCTATTCCGCTACGATCCTTAGGACCATCGTGTCGATGGTCGGGTGTCGACGGTGATCCCGTCGTGCGGTGGGAACGAAGGCCAGTGAATTTCGCTCCGGGAGCGCTGGTTTCTGCCTGAAACGAAACGATTTCCAACGGTTATGCCCACGCCAAGAACTTGACCGCGTTTTCCCGACCCCCGTAGCTTCGGGGCGTGGTGGTAAAGAGTGGCAAGAGGTGTCATTCTCGCCCGCGCTCGGGGCTCACGGTGGGGATCACTGCCGTCGCCGCCGAGGCCACGCGCAGGTGAAGGGTGTTCCGAGGGCGCTACGAGCACGCGATCGACGGGAAGGGGCGAACCTCGCTGCCTTCGCGTTTTCGCGACGTGCTCGCGTCCGAAGGCGAGTCGAAGCTCGTGATCACGAGCGGCCTCGAGCCCTGCTTGGTCGCGTACCCGATGCGCGAGTGGCTCGCGTTCGAGGAGCGGCTGTCGAAGCTGCCGCAGTTCGACCCGAGCGTGACGATGCTCCGCCGCATCTACGTGAGCGGCGCGGTCGAGTGCGACTTCGACAAGATGGGCCGCGTGCTCGTCCCGCCGACGCTGCGCAAGCACGCGGGGCTCGAGCGCGAGGTCACGTGGGCCGGCATGGGCAAGCACGTGGAGCTCTGGGCGACCGAGCGCTTCGACGCGCTGCGCGACGCGGTGGCGGCCGACGAGGACAAGAAGCAGGCGATGGCGGCGCGCCTGGCGGAGCTCGGGCTGTGAAGCGGCGCGAACGAGAACGCCTCGCGAAGGCGGCCGAGTCCGCGAAGCGGACCGCGACGACCGACGT
>JALOQC010000650.1 GCA_025453555.1 Myxococcota bacterium
TGATGCACATCAACACGACGTGGAAGTTCCGCGAGATGATCGCCTTCCGCGACGCGACCGCGAAGGGCCTCGCCTTCAACTTCATCGAGCACATCAACGAAGAGGGCGTGAAGGCGGGCATGAACCCGTTCGATCACGGATCGAACGAGTACACCGGCGTGATGAAGACGGTCGCGCTCAAGCAGGCCCTCTCCAAGCACGAGTTCGACTGCGCCTTCGGCGGCGCGCGCCGCGACGAGGAGCGCTCCCGCGCCAAGGAGCGCGTCTACTCGTTCCGCGATCGGTTCCACCAGTGGGATCCGAAGAACCAGCGCCCCGAGCTCTGGAACCTCTACAACGGCCGCATCCGCAAGGGCGAGAGCGTGCGTGTGTTCCCGCTCTCCAACTGGACCGAGCTCGACGTCTGGCTCTACGTGCTCGTCGAGAAGATCCCCGTGGTGCCGCTCTACTTCGCGGCCGAGCGACCGGTCGTCAAGCGCGAGGGCGCGTGGATCATGGTCGACGACGACCGCATGCGGCTCGAGCCCGGCGAGAAGCCGGTGATGAAGAAGGTTCGGTTCCGCACCCTCGGCTGCTACCCGCTCAGCGGCGCGGTCGAGAGCGAGGCGACCACCGTCGAAGAGATCATCCAGGAGATGCTCCTGACGAAGGTCTCCGAGCGGCAAGGTCGCATGATCGACCACGACCAAGACGGCTCGATGGAGCTCAAGAAGCGCGAGGGTTACTTCTGATGCAGTCGACGGAAACGGATCTGATCCGCCGAGACATCTCCGGCTATCTCGCGTCGTATCAGCAGAAAGAGCTGCTCCGCTTCGTCGCGGTCGGCAGCGTCGACGACGGCAAGTCGACCCTCATCGGCCGCCTGCTCCACGACACCGGCATGGTCTACGAGGACCAGCTCGCGGCCGTGAAGCGCGCCACGCAGATGGAGGGCGAGGAGATCGACTTCTCGCTCTTCACCGACGGCCTCAAGGCCGAGCGCGAGCAGGGCATCACGATCGACGTCGCCTACCGGTACTTCGCGACCGAGCGCCGCAAGTTCATCATCGCCGACACCCCGGGCCACGTTCAGTACACGCGGAACATGGTCACCGGCGCGTCCACCGCGGACGTCGCGATCATCCTCGTCGACGCGCGCCTCGGCGTGCTCCAGCAGACCAAGCGCCACGCCTACATCGCGGCCCTGCTCGGCATCCCGCACTTCACGATCTGCGTGAACAAGATGGACCTCGTCGGCTACGACCGCGCGGTCTACGAGCGCATCCAGGCGCAGCTCTCGGAGTTCACGAAGGACCTCGGCTTCACGAGCGTCACCTTCATCCCGATCAGCGCGCTCAAGGGCTCGAACGTGGTCGCCAAGAGCGAGCACACGCCCTGGTACGAAGGCAAGACCGTGCTCGAGCACCTCGAGACGGTGCCGGTCGGTCTCTCGTACGAACAATCGCACTTCCGGATGCCGATTCAGTTCGTGATCCGACCGAACCTCGACTACCGCGGCTTCGCGGGACAGATCGCGGGCGGCGTCCTGAAGAAGGGCGACGAGGTCATGGTGCTCCCGAGCGGCAAGCGCTCGACCGTGAAGAGCATCGACACGTTCGACGGCTCGCTCGACGAGGCCTTCGCGCCCCAGTCGGTCTGCGTGCGCCTCGAGCACGAGATCGACTGCTCGCGCGGCGACATGCTCGTTCACCCGAACGACCTCCCGGTCGTGGAGCGCCACGTCGAGGCGCACCTCGTGTGGATGAGCGAGAAGCCGCTCGATCCGCAGAAGACGTACATCCTCAAGCACACCTCGCAGTCGGCACGCGTGCAGATCGACCACGTGCGCTGGAAGAAGGACCTCGACACCCTCCAGGAGGTCCCCGCCGCGACGCTCGAGCTCAACGAGATCGGCCGCATCGCGTTCTCGACCCATCGCGCGCTCTTCTTCGACGCGTACACCACGAACCGCCAGACCGGCGCGTTCATCCTCGTCGATTCGCTCACCAACGACACGGTGGGCGCGGGCATGATCGTCGGCCCCGCGGACGGCGCGGAGAAGCAAGACCTCGACGCCGCGATGAAGGAGCTCCGCGCGGGCTCGGGTCTCACGCCCAAGACGCAGGTCAGCCCGCGCGAGCGCTTCGAGCGCATGGGGCAGAAGGGTGCGGTCGTCTGGCTCGTCGGCCGCCCCGGCTCGGGCCGCTGGTCGCTCGCCTACGCGCTCGAACGCCGGCTGTTCGACCTCGGCCGCACCGCCACGGTGGTGGATCCGACCGACGAAGACCTCCGGTCGATGCTCAGCGCCGCCAAGGCGGGCGCGGACGCGGGCCTGGTGACGGTCTGCGCGTTCCCGAGCTACCAGCGCGCGGACCGGAAGGCCCTACGCGACAAGGTCGGCAGCGAGCGTTTGGTCGTGGTCTACGTGAACACGGACGAGAAGCTCTGCCGCGAGCGTCGGCCCGACGCGGATCACGACGCGTTCGAGGCGCCGCAGCACCCGGACGTCACCGTGGCGTTGGATCAGGTGCGGTTGGACGAAGCCGCGGAGACGATTTTGGACGTGCTCGGGCAGCGCGGGCAGTTCGCGCGTTGATCCCTCGGCATCCGTAGGAAGCGGCCGCTGCCCACTCGGGCGGCGGCCGTTCTCGTGTCCTTCTTTGCATCGGTCGTTGATCGGATCAGCGGTCGCGGGCGTGCTGGGGGCCTGCTTCGGCCTCTTGGACGCGTGTGCGCCGAACGGGACACGTCCCTGCGAAACCCGGTGGAGCGCTCGGAGCCGAACGCGCGAGCGCGTCGTCTCCTCGTCCACAGGGT
>JALOQC010000651.1 GCA_025453555.1 Myxococcota bacterium
CCACGACGCGATCGCCAGGCGCGACGCCCGCGGCCTCCAGCCGTGCCGCGAGGTGCAGTGTCGCGTCCACGAGCTCGCGGTAGCGCGTCTCGCGCTCGCGGTGCACGACCGCCACCGCGTCCGGGCTCCGCGCGGCGCGCTCGAAGACGAGATCGAGCGCGGTCGCGCCATCGAGCGCTTCGCCGTACACCGTGTCGTCGCGCGCCGAGTCACCCGGATCCCTCGCGGTCCACGAGCGTCGCGAGGGCGACAACAGACACGCGCGCTCGTCCGAGCCCACGAGCGGCACCGCGTCGATCGTGGCCCCGGGATCGCGCACGAACGCGTCGAGCAGACGCTCGAGGTGCCCCAACGCGTGCGCACGCGCACGCTCGTCGAGCAGATCCTCGCGGAAGTCCACGAGCAGCGTCGGCGCGCCGGTGCCGTCGAAGTCGTGCACCGTGAGCACCACCTGCTCGGCCTCCGGCCCGCGCGATCGACTCGGCGCGCGACGCTGCACGAGCGGGACGTCGACCACGCCGGTGGTCAGCTCCGTCCGCGTCGGTCCGAGCCGCGCGGGGAACGACGCCGTGTGGTGGTTCACCATCGCCTCGAACGCGGGCGCGCTCGACGGATTGGACACCGTGTGCCGGGAGCTCGGCAGGATCGCGATCAGCTCGCGCCGCAGCTTCGCGAAGAGCGAAGCGAAGGTCTCGTCGTCGTCGAGCGTCACGCGGAGCGGGGCCACCTCGAGGAACGCGCCGATCGTCTCGCGTGCCGGTTTGTGCGGGCGATTCGCGAGCGGCGTCCCGAGGCCGAGCCGACGGTTGCCGCTCACACGCGCGAGCCACGCGGCCGCGAGCGTCATCGTCGCCAGCGCCGTCGACGCGTCGGTCGGAGGCGCGCCCGTGACGTTCGACAGCGCGCTCCGCAACGCGTCCGCGTGCGGCGCGAGCGAGATCGCGTGGCGCACGAAATAGGGCGAGCGCGCACGAGGTCGACCGTAGGGACGCAGAGGAGGCGGCGGATCCTGAAGGCGCGCGCGCCAGAACGCTTCGTCACGGGCGTGCTCGGCAGTGCCCTCGCGCGCCGCGCGCTCCGTCACCCACGCCTCGTACGGAGGTGCTTCGGCGAGCGGCTCGCCCAGGTAGACGTCGAGCACGCAGCGGTACACGAGCGCGAACGACGCGGCGTCGGTGATCAGGTGGTGCAGCCCGAGGTACCAGACGAACTGATGCGGAATCGTTCGAGGCGAAGGGGACGAAGTCCGCGAAGCTGAACGGTTCCGCGAAACCATCGGCCCGCGCGTGAGCGCGGAGCCGATGAAGTCGCTCGGTTCGGTCGCCTGACGGCGACGCGCACGTGACGTCGGGTCGCTCGGCTCCAAGAACGTCGAATCGCGTGGTCCGAGCCTCAGGAGCGCCGCGTCGAACGCACAGACGTCGAGCGCGAAGGGTCGCTGCTTGCGATCGGTCACCCACGCCGCGAGCGCGCCCTCCACGTCCGCGGCGCTCGAGAGATCCACGCGCTCGAGCGTGCCTTCGAGATCGTCTCGCACCGCGCGACGCGGCTCACCGTCCACGCGTGCGAAGATCGAACGCAGTGCGTCGCTCGACGCGACCACGCGCGCCCACGCGTCGGCGAACCTCGCCTCGTCGAGGTCGGCCGCGATCCGAAAGGTCGCGATCATGTGGCTCGACGGAACGTCCGGATGCAGCTCGTGCTCGAGCCACATCAAACGCTGACGCTCCGTGAGCGGCCCCCACCGCTGCTTCGCGCTCATGTCTCCCCCGCGCGCCCTCGAAAGGCATACCGCACGGCGAGGGCGAAGGCGAGACGTGAAACCGAGACGTCGCGCGGATCGACCGCTCTACTGCATCGGCTCCGCGCTCACGCGCGCCCCGATAGTTTCGCGGAATCGTGCCGCTCCGCAGGCGGAGTCCGCGCCCTCACTTCTTCTTGCCGAAGTCCACCGTCACGACGTTGCCGTTCGTGACGGGCTTCGGCTCCGGCTTCGACTCGGGCTCGGGCTCCGGTTCCGGCACCACCGGTGGGAACCCGAGCGCGAGCCCGACCGAGGGATCCCGGAACTCCACCACCGCGCCGTAAGGCACGACGAGCCGCTCGGGCACGCCACCGAAGCGAAGCGTCACCGCGAAGCCGCGATCGTCCGCTTCGAGATCCTCGAAGACGTGTTGGAGCACGATCTTCATCGCCTCGGGGTACTGCGCACGCAGCGCGGGCCCGATGCGCACACCGGGGTGCGGGGTGACGAAGGTGATGAAGAAGTGGTGCTCGCCCACGAGCCGACCGCGCGCGGCGGTCTCTTTCATCACGCGCGCCACGACGCCACGCAGCGCCTCGACCACGTAGGCATCGTAGGGGATCGACGAGTCGTTCGGGCTCACGGGGCCGAACGTGATCGGAGCGCGCGGGGACGTCAACGCGCGGCGCCCCGTGCCGAGCGCCACGTCGATGCGTTCCGCTCTGCCGACCTCGTTCGCCTCCGCGACGAACGTCTCGAGCAGCCTCACCGACGCGCTCCCTTTCAACTTTCCGTCGGTCGCGAAACACGCTCGCGCGCGTCGTGGCGCGTGGCATCACTGGCGGCTCGAACGACGCGGGAGCGTGAATCCCACGTCGCCCCGGCGCGTCGTGCGCGCCTTCGGAGAACCTGCATGCAACGACTTCGACGGCTCCCTCGTGCGACGACGATCTCCAGCGCCACGCTCCTGGTGCTGGTCTCGCTCGCGCTCCTCGCGCCCACGAGCACCGCGCGCGCCGAGGTGCGCCATGCCCTTGGCGTTCACG
>JALOQC010000007.1 GCA_025453555.1 Myxococcota bacterium
CACCGCGTGTTCAGCTCGCTCGACCTCGAGACGCTGCGTGGCACCGTGATCGCGGTGGTGGTCGTGAACGTGCCGGGGTTTCGGCTCAACCAGCGCGAGCTCGACGAAGGCACGGATCTGAACACGATCTTCCCTGGACGCGCGAAGGGCTCCACGCCCCACGTGTACGCGCACCGCGTGGTGCAGCGTCTGGTGCGGAAGATGGATCGTTTCCTCGATCTCCACACCGCGAGCTTCGGGCGCATCAACTCGCTCTACGTGCGAGCGGACATGGATCATTCGGTCGCGCGTCAGATGGCGTACTTGCTGCGGCCGCAGATCACGCTGCACAACCAGCCGTCGGACAAGACGCTCCGTGGCGCCGCGATGGCCTTCGGTATTCCTTCGGTCACCATCGAGATCGGCGACCCCCAGCGCTTCCAGCCCGAGCTCGTGAAGAGCACCGCGCAGGGCGTGCGCCGTCTGATGGCGTCGATGGACATGATCTCCAAGCGCAAGACGCCGCTCGGAGATCCGCCTTTGATTTGTGACAAGTCGAAGTGGCTCTACACCGATCGCGGCGGCTTGCTCGAGGTCTATCCCGAGCTCTGTCAGATCGTGAAGCGTGGCGACCTGCTCGCGCGCCTCACGGATGTGTTCGGCGAGGTGATCCGCGAATATCGCGCGCCCGAGGACGGCGTGGTGATCGGCAAGAGCGTGAACCCGTCGGGGCCGGTCGGCTCGCGCATCGTGCACCTCGGTCACCTCGCGGCGGCGGATCGTTTCGCGCCGCGTGAGCCCGACCTCGACGCCGCAGAGTGACTCGCCCGCCCGCGAGACTCGCGCCTTCGCGCCGCGTGCGTCAGCGGCACGCGCTCATGCGCCGCGCGATGGCCGTGCGCAGCTCGTCGAGCGGCTCGTCGTAGCGCGGGCGACACACCGAGCGCAGCAGCGCCGGGGCGCCGCGTCGGGCGAGGCCGTCCGTCACGAACGCGAGGCGCCGCGCGGGGTAGGCCTCGACCTCCTCGTCGGTGCACGCGGGCTGCGGGCGATCGGGCGTGACGTCGTTCACGCGGAGCTGCATCTCGGGGCGCGTGAGCACGTCGGTGGGGGACATCGACTCGGCGCTGCGCGGGAGCCCGCCGAGCGCGAGGAACGCGACGTCGCTCGGGTCGCGCCCTTCGAGCAGCCCGTCGACGTAGCGCCGGGTCGGATGGAGCGCGTCGTCGCGCAGCCAGCAGCGCGTCGGGAGCGACTCCGGGTAGCGCGGCGAGAAGGGATCGAGCGCGCTCGGATCGCGGGTCGAGCAGTCGTCCTCGTTGCTGGCGACGATCACGGCGAGCATCGCGCCGTCGCGGAGGAAGCCGGCGTTGTTTCGGTCGGCGTGTCCGAGGGTTCCGTCGAGGAAACGAAGCGAGGACTCGCTCGAGGTCACGGCCTTCAGGGCGGCTTCGAGCGGCTGCTCCCAGCCGCAGCCGTCGGTGCCGCGGTCGAGCAGGCACCCGAGCGGTGCGTCGGTCGCGTCGGGTCGCAGCGCGACGAAGGGCGGCGCTTCGAGGCATCCCGAGGTGCGGAGCGGATCGAGCAGGCCGTCGTCGCCGTAGCGGGAGGTGCGGCACGAGCCGACCTCGAAGCCGGCGGTGCCGAGGTCGGGCGAGACGACGCCGACGTGCACGGAGCGGAAGAGCGGCTCGTCGGCCCCCACGAGGGAGGTGACGAAGTCGGGCAACGCTTCGGCCAGTCGGCGCTGCACGGCGGACGCGTCGACGGTGTCGTCGATCACGACCAGCAGATCGAGGTCGTCCATGCAGATCGGGGGCTCGAGCGGCGGCACGAAGCCGTCGGGTGGTGGCTCCACCGATCCGTCGAGGACGACGTCGGCGTCGAGCTCGTAGGAGGACGGACAGCCCGACGCGGAGCAGGCGAGGGCGAGCACGAGGAGCCAGGTCGCGAGCCCGGTCGAGCCTTTGCGCATGTCCCTTCGTCGCCGTGAGCCGCGCCGCTTTCCATGGGCGCCGCGCGTTCGATCGTTCGACGAGCGCGTTCGACCGCGGTGTGTCGGCTCGCGTTCCGAACGCGTGCGCTCCGTGCGCTCCGTCCGCTCCGTGCGATCAGCGCGAGGTCATCTGGATCAGCGTCGAGAGGCCGCGCTCCTCCGAGGGATGCTCCGTCGCGCGCCGTTGCAGGAAGCGCCGCACCGACGCGAGGCTCGCGGTGTCGCGTCGATCGCGCAGCGCCTCCACCAGCTCGCGCAGCATCTGGTGCGGGAAGAACGCCACGCGACGACGCAGGTCCTCGTCGGCCATGCGCGGATCGAGGCGCGGGCCGAGCGCGTCGCCCACGTTCACGTTCGGCGCCAGGGCGGGGACCACCTTCGCGATGCGCACGAGCGCGTCGTCGCCGTGCTCGAGGTAGGTGTCGAGATCCTCGCGTGTGGCGAGCGATCCGAAGATCCGTCGGAAGTCGTCCCACGCGACCACGCGGTGGCTGCGCGTCGGCTCGAGGTTCGCGAGCAGGTAGAGGAGCGCGCCGCGGCGCTCGGGGTGCGCGCGCCAGAGCCGCACCGACTCGTCGTAGAGCGCGGCGCGCTGATCGGGGCCGCCGTGGTCGACGAAGTCCGCGATCACGCGCGTCGCGATCGCCCAGTGCTCGGGGTCGTCCTCGACGTGCCGCCACGCGTCGAAGAGGAAGGGGCTGCCGAGCCAGCGCAGGTTCGCGAAGAGCGCCTCGGTGAGCGCGGGATCGCGCTGCGCGCGCACGAAGTCGAAGAGCCGCGCGCGCTGGGTCGGGTCGAAGCTCGCGAAGCGGTAGGCGTCCGAGTCGCAGCGCGAGCGCTGGTAGCGGTAGTGCTCGTGACGCCGCGGCGCGCAGACCACCTCGTCGAAGAGACGCTGCGTGTGATCGTTCTCCGAGACCGGGTAGGGATTCGGTCGACCGGCCGCGATCCAACGCTCGAAGACGCTCCTCGACAACGCGAAGAGATCGAGGCCCGGGAACGCCTCGCGCACGTAGGGATCGTCCGCGCGCTGGACGTTGAAGCGACGCACGTAGAGATCCTCGAGCAGGCGGCGCTGTTGTTCCGAGGAGAGCTCCGGCCACACGCGCTGCACGAAGGCCACGAACGCAGTCTCGGCGGCGCGCCAGGGTGACGAGAGCGGGAGCGCGCTGACCTCGCCGAGCCTTCGCTGATACTCCTCGCGGAAGCGCGAGGTCTTGCGCAGCACGTAGGTTCGCACGGTCGCGCGCAGCTCGAGCTCGCCTTCGCGGCCGAGCCGCTCCTCGAAGGCGAGGAGATCGAGCAGCACCTTGGCCTTCGCGTCGCGATCGCCGCGATCGCCGAGCTCGCGCACGTAGCGGAACCAATGCGGGAAGTCGGGGCGCTCGAGCGCCGAGACCTGCACGCCGGTGTACGTCGCGCGGAGGTGATCGAGGTACGCACGCCGCAGCGCGTAGCTCGCCGCACCCTCGGGCACGTGCGCTTCGTTGAGGCGCAGCCGCAGGATGCCGCCCTCGGGCTCGAAGGCGAGGGTGGGCTCTCGGACCGAGCCGTCGTAGTCGAAGTGGATCGCCTGCAGGTGCACCAGCGCGTACGAGTGCACGTCGGCGTCGCGGCGCCCGAGCTCCTCCAGGTCGCGCGGGATGCGCCCGACGTGGCGCTCGAAGAGCCCATCGAAGAAGGCGCCGAGCGGGCGCGGCATCATGCGCACGTCGAAGCGGAAGTCCACCGCGCGACCCATCATCTGCGCGGTCTCTTCCATCGCACGAATCAAACGCGGATCTTGGAAGTCGACCTCGTCGCTCGGTCCCGCGTCGCCCCACGCGACGGTGACGTTCTGGGTGATCTGCGTCACCCCGACCGTGGTGGTGCTGACGTTCGTGGTGCTGCCCCCGCAGCCCGCGGAGAGGAGCACGAGGACGGCGACGAACGAGGTTCCGCGACGCGACATGCGCGCGACCGTGCCGGAGCCACGTCGCGCGGGCAACCGCGACGTGGTGGGCGACGTGTGCCCAGTGACGTCGACCGAAGGGCTCAACCCGCGTCGGGGTCGTGCTTGCGCGTCGACATCGCGCGGAAGTAGGCGACCAGAGCGTCGAGGTCTGCGTCGTCGAGGCCGGGATGCGGCGGCATCGCGCCGTAGCGGAAGCGAAGCGGATCGCGGATGTACGCGCGGAGGAACTCGGGGTCGCGGTACTCGACGATGCTCTGCGGCACGTTGAGCTCGGGACCGACGCGGCCGCCTTCGCGGTTGACGGCGTGGCAGCGGATGCATTCGCCGCGGAAGAGCTCGAAGCCGCGCATCGCGGGGGATCCGTCGGGCTCGCCGGTCGGCACGGTGTGTGGGTAGAGCGCCTCGAAGCTGGCGATCTCGATCGACGCGAGCTGCCACGGGCGCGGATGGGTCTCGAGGCTCGCTTGGCCCACGCGGCTCCACACGAGGTACGCGGGCGCGGGCGAGACGCGTTGGGGGCCGATCGGCTCGAAGCCCGGCGCGTCGGCGTCGTCGATCGCGACGTGCGCGCCGCCTTCGAGCAGGCGTTCGCCCGACATCGGCACCGCGTAGCCGTCGCGCGCCTTCAGCACGAACGACTCGCGCCGGAGCACGTCGATCGGAGCGCCGAACGCGCGCTCGAGGATCGGCTCGATCGGCATCGCGCGGAAACGTTTGCGGCGCTCGTAGTAGGGATCGTCGGTGGTGACGATCGTGGGCTCGAACGCGCGCGCGAGCTCGGCGAGCGAGAGCGTGGTGACGAGGTCGCCGTGGCGACGAAACGTCAGATCGCCCGAGGGCGACGAGGGATCCTGTGATTCGTGGTTCGCGGCTCCGGGATCGCGGTCGGAGCCGCACGCGAGCAGTCCCACGATCGCGAACGTGCTCATGAGGAGCGTTCGATGCCGTGTCGTCGGCCGGCGTTCCGCGGCTGGAACGCGCGTGCGCGTGCGCGCTGAGGTTGCAGCGCGTGTGCTCACCGGACCCCTCCGTGCGCGCGCGGCGCGAACGCGACCGTCGCGACCAGGAACACCGCGTAGTAGAGGACGTTGGGGACGATGCGCAGCAGGTGTCCGAGCTCGACGTCGAGCAAGATCAGCACGTCCGCCGTGGCCCAGAGCGCGTAGAGGGTCGCGAAGAACGCGGTGACGCGGACGAGCCAGCGGCGCGTCTCGGGGTCGCGGTCGCGCCCGTAGCGCACGCGCCACGTGCTGAGCACCCATCCGAGCGCGAGCAGCTCGTAGGTGAGGAAGAGCCAGCGGCCGTCCGAGTCGAGGGGGAGCGCGTGGCGGAGGAGGGTGCTGCTGACGGGCACGACGAGGCTGGTCAGCGCGGCGACGATCGTGACCCGCAGCATCGACGCGTCGGGGCGCGCGAGGCGCTCCTGCAAGAAGAAGAAGCGGGCGTCGCCGAGGATCACGAACGCGATCGAGAGTGGGGTGAAGATGGGCGAGCTCGAAGGGAGCGGCGACCACGCGCCGGTGATCGTGGCGTCGGCCGCGAGCACGAGGCCGAAGAGCGCGGCCCAGCGGAAGAGGAACGTGCTCCGCGGCATGCGCGCGAGGAGCACGACGAGCACGGCGAGCCCGAGGTAGGCCGCGAAGGGGTGGTGCCAGCCGCTGTCGTAGAGCGCTTTCACGAGGCCGGACCGTAGGACCAGTCGATGCAGAGCGCGAGGGCTCGTGCCGAGCAAGCGTCGGAGCGCGAGCGCTTCGAGGGTACTTCGCGTGTGATCGCACCTGCGAACCGCGCTCGGCATTGACGCCCACGCTCCCGCTCGCAACTCTTGCCTCGATGCCTTCGGCTTCGACCGTGCTCGGGTCGTTCGCGCGCGCGACGCGTGCCTCGGTGCGGCTCTCGTCGCTCGCGCTCGTGTCGCTCGCGCTCGCGTGCGGAGACTCGACCACGCCCCCGCCGGGCACGCGCGACGGCGCCGTCGACACCACCGATCGCGACGGCGACGGGCTCTGCAACGAGACCGAAGGCGCGCGCATGACGAACCCCGACGTCGTGGACACCGACGGCGACGGGTGGAGCGATCTCTGGGAGATCCTCGCGGCGACCGATCCGCTCGACGCGACGCGGCCCGATCGGGCGTTCGTGGCGACGCTGCGCGAGAACGCGGGCGCGGATCTCGTGGTGCCGGTCGAGGTCGAGGTCAGCGCGGCGGGGGAGGACTACTCGGGCGCGTTCGAGGCGGAGGCGATCCAGGACCCGCTCGGGCAGACCGCGGCGAGCTATTTCCTCGACGCGATCGCGACCTTCGCGGCGCCGAACGACAACGTCGCGTTCGTCGACACCGACGGCGAAGCCTTTCGTGCGGTGGTCGGTCGCACGTTGCTCGGCTTCGAGCTGCGCTTCGACTTCGCGGGCGAGCGGGCGGACTGCGCGCGGGCTTATCCGTTTCGCTACACGGTCAAGCGCAGCGACGGGATCCTGGTCGCGTCGCGGCGGATCCTGCTGGTGGTCTTGCCGGAGGGCGGCAGCGTGGGCGTGACGCCGTGGTGCGTTCCCGCTTCGTGCCGTTGAGCCGTCGCGCTTCGTCGATCGCGTACGTGTCGTCGAGCGTTAGGCGGAGGACGCCGGCCTCGGCGAACGATCAGCCCTGCATCGCGTCGTGGACGAGCAGGCCAGCGTAGGCGAGGTAGGCCGCGAACAGGATCGCGCCCGAGACGCGGCTGAGGCGCAGGCGCGGGGCCATCATCGGCAGCAGCACCGCGGTGACGGCGAGCATCCACCAGACGTCGCGCGTGACGATCTCGGCGGGTACGGGGAGCGGATGGATGAGCGCGGTGACCCCCGCGATGCCGAGGATGTTGAAGATGTTGGAGCCGATCACGTTGGCGACCGCGACGTCGTCGCGACCGCGCCGCGCGGCCACCAGCGAGGTCGCGAGCTCGGGTGCGCTGGTGCCGACGGAGACGATGGTCAGACCGATGATCGTCTCCGAGACGCCGAGCGCGCTCGCGATGTTGACCGCGCCGTGCACGAGGGCGGTGGAGCCTCCCGCGAGCAGGCCGGCGCCGACCAGGATGGCCACGACGTTGAGCGCGATCGCGGCGCCGCCGGTGCGACCGAAGGAGGCGGTGGTCAGCGACTCGTCGAGCTCCTGGGTCTCTTCGGGGCCGGTGTTGCGCCGCGCGATCCAGACCGCGTAGCTCACGAACGCGATCACACCCGTCACGAAGAACGCGCCTTCGAGTCGGTCGAGCTGGCCGTCGCGCACGAGCAAGAGGAGCTGGAAGCTCGCGAGCATCATCACCGGCCACTCGAGCTTCACGCTGTTGCCGAGGATGCGCAGAGGCACGATGAGCGCGGTGAGCCCGAGGATGAGCCCGATGTTGAAGAGGTTGGAGCCTACGACGTTGCCGATCGCGAGCCCCGGGCTCTCCTCGATCGCCGATTGAACGGAGACCACCATCTCGGGCATCGAGGTGCCGGCCGCGACGATGGTGAGGCCGACGACGGCGGGTGTGACGCGGGCGAGCAACGCGACGCCGCTCGCGCCGCGCACGAGAGCTTCCCCGCCTGCGACGAGGAGCGCGAGGCCGACGACGATCAGGAGCCAGTCCATGCGGAGCGCTTCCTACGGCCCTGCGCGCGACACGCCAGCCGAAGCGCGGTGGTGTCAGGAGACGTCGGCTCCCGATGGGCACGCCGGGTTCGCGTCGCTTGGGTTGCGTGGTCGCGTGGTTGCGTGGTCGCGTGGTCGCTTGGGTTGCGTGGTCGCGTGGTCGCGTGGTCGCGTGGTCGCGTGGTCGCGTGGTCGCGTCACGGGTTTCGCTTCGCGCGTCGGGGCCGCTTCACGGCGTCGCACCCGCAGGCTTCGGCGTGGGCCTGGAGCGCATCGTCGAGCGCGGCGTCGTCGAGGGGGGCGGTGTCCTCGCGCCAGAGCCCGTCGATCACGAGGGTCGTTCCGTCCACGCGACCGGAGAGGCGCCCGACGAGCGCGCCGCGGTGCAGCAGCGGCATCACGTACCACGCGAAGCGCCGCTCGGACTCGGGCTTGTAGACCTCCCAGACGTAGTCGAAGTCGAAGAGCTCGCGCAGGAGCGCGCGATCCCAGAGCAAGGGATCGAGCGGGCCGAGGATGCGCAGCGCGTCGTCCGGCTCTCGCGTCGCGCGATCTCGAACGTTCGCGGGCGCGAGGAACGCGCGTTTGCTGCCTTCGAGGCGCACCGCGTCGAGGGCACCTTCGTCGACCAACGCGTCGGGCAGCGCGCTCGTGCGGGCGTCGGAGAGCATCGACCAGGTCGGACCGCTGGTGCGCGCGAGCAGGCCCGCGGCTTCGACGCGCTCGACGAGCGCCCAGCGCGCGAAGGGATCGACGTGCGGGTTCGGGGGCGTGGCCTCGTGGGACTTCGACGGCGCCGCGATGGAGCCACGAACGTGTGAGCCGAGCGCGCGCTCGGGCACGTCGTAGAGCTTGCCTTCGCCGCTCCGACCGCAGACCACCACGCGGCACTGCGTCCACAGGATCTCGAGCGCCATCGAGCTCGCCTTCGAGGTGCCCTTCCAGCCGCTCCAGTCGATCGCTTCGACGCGGCCGCGATCGGTCAGCGCCTTGGCGGAGAGGGGGCCGCGCTCGCGCACCTCGGCTTCGACCGCGTCGACGACGGCTGCCGGCACGCGCTTCATCCGCTCGCTGACGCGCCACCACGGGGTCTGCACCATGCGTCGGCGGTAGAAGGGGAACGCCGCGCCGGGGAGCAGGCAGCGTTCCTTGGCGAAGTGCTCGAACGCGGCGCCGTTCGCGTAGACGTGGGTGTAGATCGCGCCCCGCGACAGACCCTCCAGGCGCGCCATCGCGACGAGGTCCGCATTGGTGCCCATCGGATCGAGCGGGTCGAGCTGGATGCAGCGGAGCCGCGCGAGCAGCGCGCGCACGTTCGCGGCGGAGGACTTCTCGACCGGGTCGGCGGGGTCAGCCGCCGACTTCGTGCGTCGGTCGAGCCCGAGCTGCGTGAGCAGGTACGCGCGGGCCTCGACGCGGGAGAGCTCGATCGGGGCGCGCGACGTCGCCGGCCTC
This sequence comes from Myxococcota bacterium, assembly GCA_025453555.1. Lineage (GTDB taxonomy): Bacteria > Myxococcota_A > Polyangia > Polyangiales > Houyiibacteriaceae > JACKEH01. The sequence continues at coordinate 8,998 of JALOQC010000007.1, forward strand.
GAGGATGCGCTTCGTCGTTTCAAAACAGACCGATGCTGAAGTGGAAGCTGCCGAAGGGCTCGTTCAAGAGCTCGCGGCGGAGCACGAGGATGCCGTAGTCGAGCGCGATGGGACCGACGGGGGTCGCGATGCGCAGACCGAAACCGGCGGTGGGGCGGAGGTTCCAGGGCTCGAGGGTGCCGAAGTCGACTGCGCGCCAGGAGTTGCCGAGATCGACGAACACGCCGCCGCGCAGCGAGCCCGCGATCGGGAACCGAAGCTCGCCGCGCAGCACCATGTAGACGTCGCCGCCCTGCAACGCGCCCTCGAGGATGTCGGGGTTCGTGGGCACCTCGTCCGCGACGTCCTGGGGGATCAGCGCGTCTTGCAGGTAGCCGCGCACGGTGTCGATGCCGCCGAGGAAGAACTGCCGGTTCGGGTAGGTCTCGCTGTTCCGCTCGAGGTGCACGACGCGGCCGAGCTTGAGCTGCGCCGCGAACACGAAGCGGTCGCGATCACCCATCGGGACGTAGCCGGTCGCGCTGCCGATGAGGCGCAGGTGGTGGCTGAGGAAGCGCGTTCCGTCGCCGCGCGTCGCGTCGGCCTCCGTGGTCAGCGTGCGCGCCCATTCGAGATTTCCGGAGAGGATGAAGCCGCGTTTGGGCGAGAAAGGATTGTCGCGACGATCATAGCTCAACGTCACTTGTGACGAGACGATGGTGCTCTTGCCCTCCGGAATGCGGAGCAAGTTTCGAAGCCGCACGTCGTCTCGGATGTCCATCAACACGCGGTCGTACTCCTCGCCGCCGAGGATCTGCACGTCGTTGCCCTCGAAGCCGTTGCTCCACCCGAGCTGGAGCACGCGGCGCGGACGCCAGCCGACCGTGACGTCGACGGAGTTGCGGTCGAGGCCAAAATTGCGTTCGTTTTCACGCAGATGCGCGATGGTGAGGCTCATCCGGACGTTCGGGCGCCCGACGTAAGGGAAGCTGAGGGTCGCGCTCACGCGGCGTTCGAGGCGTTCTTGGAGGCTCAGCTCTTCGAAGCGTCGCTGCACGTCGTCGTCGAGGAAGAAGAACTGATATCCGAACTGAGCGCCGAGCGAGAGCGTGATCGCGGTCCCGAACAAATTGCGGTAACCGTACTCGGCACCGAAACGGATACCCTGGCCGGTGGAGACACCGGCGCGGAAGTCCAGGTATTGAGCCTTGCGCTCGATCACCGTGATCTCGACGGTCTTCACGCGGGCCGGGAGGTCCTCGTCTTGCGGGGTGACGTTCACGCCGTCGAAGATCCCGAGATCGAGGAGGCGCTCCTGGGTGATGCGCAGGACGGTCGGGGTCAGCGGCTCTCCGACCCGAGCGCGGACGATGCGTCGGATGAGGTCCTCGCGCGTGCGGGCGTTCCCGCGGATCACGATCTCGCCGACCGTCACCGGGAAACGCTCGTCGAGGTTAAGCACGACCTCCGCGCGCGTGCGGTCGCCGCTGAAGCGCACGTCGGAGGACACCGTCGCGTAGTAGTAGCCGCGCTCGCGGTAGAGCTCTTCGATGCGGCTCTTCGCTTGTTCGAGCGCGAGGTACGAGAAGGGCTGCCCGCTCTCGAGGCCGGTCGCCTCCGCGAGCTCGCGCGCACCGATCGCGCGCTGACCGCGGAGCTCGAGCCCGAAGAGCGTCGTACGGGGTCCCTCCACGACGGGGACCACCACCACCGCGCGTTCGTCACCGACCTCTTCGAGGCGCGCGGGACCGACGCGTGCATCGAGGAAACCCTCCGCTTCGTGCAGCTCGCGGAGGTGCTCGATCGCGCGCTCGTAGGCGCTCTCGTACCAGATGCGGAGCGGGTCGATGTCGATCGGACGCGGCCGATCGCGGGGGCCGCGGGGACCGAGCGCGAGGTCCGCGACGTGGCCGTCGACGGGCGCGAAGAGGGAGCTCTCGTCGACGATCTCTTGGAGGTACGAGGCGATCTGATCGTCGAGGAAACGCTGATCGAAGTGCCGCGCGCCGGGGTAGGAGCGCGCGACGACCTCGAGGCGATCGCCGGCGCGCACGAGCACGTCGAGGCGCGCGCGATCCACGATCGGACGTCCGTCGGGGCCCGGTACCGCGAACCGTCGCACCTCGACGCGCGCGTTCGGGAAGCCGCGGCGGCGGTACCAGTCTTCGAGGCGCGAGGCGTAGGTGCTCTCGATGCCGCGCACGAGGCGCTCTTCGGTGGGCGCGAGCGCGTCGTAGACCTCGCTTCGCGAGAAGGGCTCCTGACCGCGGATCGTCACCTCGTAGCGCGGGCCGATCGAGGCCGGGATCACGAGGCGCACGCCGTCGTCGAGGGGCTCCACGCGCGCGGGTCCGAGCGAGGCCGCGAGCCAGCCACCTTCGCGCAGGTGCGCTTCGCCTTCGCGCATCAGCTCTTCGAGCCGCGCGCGCTCGAGCACGTCGCCCTCCGCGATCCCGAGCGCGCGTCGAAGCCCCGAGACGACCGGTGGGGCCTCGCCTTCGAAGCGCAGCTCGCGCACGCGCGTCGGCGCGCCTTCGTCGATGCGCAGGAGCAGCACCTTGCGGCTCGGATCGTCGGTGTCGCGCAGCTCCACGTCGAGGCGCGCCGCGTCGTGTCCACGCTCCGCGTAGAGCTCCGTGACGACGGCAGGCAGACCGTCGAGGGTCGCTTCGTCGACCTCGTTGCCCGAGGCGACGCGGAGCTCGCGCAGGAGATCCGCGGTGTCGATCACGTCGTTGCCGTACACGTCGACGCGCGTGAGGATCAGCCGCGGCACGAGGGTGATCACGAGCCGCACGCCCTCGCCTTCGGGCGCGAGCGTGATCTGGACGTCGGCCCAGCGCTCCTCCGCGAGCAGGCGCTCCACGAGCGCGCGCAGGGTCGGGCGTCCGATGGGGCTCCCGATCGGCAGGCCGAGGGCGTTCGGATCGAGCAAGCCGCCGTCGCCGCTCACCTCGATCGCGCGCACGGGTCGTCCGCGGAGGTCTTCGGGGAGCTGGGCGTGCGTGGAGGTCGCGGCGGTCGCGCAGAGCAGCGCGAGGAGGCCGACGAGGACCCCTCGACGCAGAAGCCCTTTCTTCGGGGGCGCGCGACGCGGACGCACCGAGGCGTTGTAGCGCGGGGAGCGTGGCGACGTGGCGTTTCCGGGGATCGGCTTCACGAAACGTCGATTCTGGAGGGGCGTTCCGGCGCCCCTCCCCCCATCGGGCCAAGCCCGAGTGGGCCCCCCTCCACCCACCCGTCCGCGGGGGTCAGCCGCGGACGTCGCGTTTCTGGAGGGGCGTTCCGGCGCCCCTCCCCCCATCGGGCCAAGCCCGAGTGGGCCCCCCTCCACCCACCCGTCCGCGGGGTCAGCCGCGGACGTCGCGTTTCTGGAGGGGCGTTCGGGCGTCCCTCCCCCCATCGGGCCAAGCCCGAGTGGGCCCACCTCAGCCGCGGACGCTCGTTGTCGAGCGCTCCGTCGTTGGGTGCACGGCCCACTGCGCGCGAAGGCGGCTCGTCGATCCGTGGCTCGAAACGTCGAACCGGCGTGGGAGTGAGCTACGATGCGCGCCGATGATTCCGCTCGCGCGTCCGTGGATCGACGAGGCCGAGCTCGAGGCGGCGACTGCGGTGCTGCGCTCGGGGATGCTGGTGCAGGGGGCGGTGGTCGCGCGCTTCGAAGACGCGCTCGCCGCGCGCTGTCAGCGTCGCTTCGCGGTCGCGGTCTCGAACGGGACCTCGGCGCTCTCGCTCGTCTACCGCGCGCTCGGGCTTCGCGCGGGTGATGCGATCGTGGTGCCCGCGCTGACCTGGCCTTCCCCCGCGCACGCTGCGCTCGAGCTCGGGCTGGACGTGCAGCTCGCGGACGTCGACGTGCAGACGTGGAACGCGACGAGCGAGACCTTGCGTGCGGCGGTGGCAGGACGTGCGGCCGGAGACGTGAAGCTCGCGGTCGCGATCGATCAGTTCGGCAATCCGCTCGACGCGATCGCGCTGGACGTGCCGGTGGTCGAGGACGCGGCGTGTGCGATCGGGAGCGTCTTCGCGAGCGGGCGTCCGTGCGGGAGCCTCGGGATCGCGAGCTGTCTGAGCTTCCATCCGCGCAAGCTCGTGACGACCGGCGAGGGCGGCGCGGTGCTCACGGACGACGCCGAGCTCGCGCAGACGCTGCGGGTGCTTCGCAACCACGGGCAGTCGGTGCCGGGCGTGTTCGAGACGGGATCGGGGAACTACCGGCTGTCGGAGCTCGCGGCGGCGGTCGGGGTCGCGCAGCTCGACAAGCTCGACGCGATGATCGCGCGGCGACGCGAGCACGCGGAGGCGATCCGCGCGGGGCTGCCGGAGCTGCGCTTCCAGCGCGTGGTCGACGGAGCGCGTGGGAACGAGCAGACGCTCGGGGCGGTGTTGCCGGACGGGGTGGACCGCGAGCGATTCTTTTCGGGCATGCGCGCGCGCGAGGTGCAGGCGGGGATCCTCTCGTACGACCTGACGGCGATCGGGACGATGGAAGGGATCGCAACGAATGCTTCGGCGATCGTGGCGCGAGGGATCGCGTTGCCGCTCTTTGCGCAGATGACGATCGCGGAGCGCGAGCGCGTGGTCGAGGCGGCGCGAGCGGCCCTCGACGAAGCGCGGGATGCGTCGACGAGCCGCGCGGACGAGCACGTGACGGGAGCGGAGCGCTGATGGAGACCTCGAGCATCGAGAGCGCGAAGACCGAGAGCGCGAAGCCCGAGGCGGCGAAGCCCGAGGCCACGAAGGCCGACGCGGACGCCAGCGCGACGAGCGCGCGTGAGGTCGTGGTGTCGGTGAAGGATCTCGCGAAGACCTACCGCACGGGCTTCTTTCGCAAGAAGGTCGAGGCGGTGCGCGGCATCTCGTTCGAGGTGCGGCATGGCGAGATCTTCGGGCTGCTCGGGCCGAACGGCGCAGGCAAGACCACCACGATCAAGTGTCTGCTGCGGCTCGTCTTCCCGACGCGCGGAGAGCTGAAGGTCTTCAGGCTCTCGCCGGAGAAGCGCGAGTCGATGCTGCGCGTCGGCTACATGCCGGAGAACCCGTACGTCTACCGCTACCTGAAGCCGCTCGAGCTCTTGGATCTGTGTGGGCGTCTCGCGGGGATGGACCGCAAGGATCGGCGCGATCGGAGCGAGGCGATGATCGACAAGGTCGGGCTGCGCCACGCGGTCGACCGTCCGATCGGGAAGTTCTCCAAGGGCATGATGCAGCGCGTGGGGCTCGCGCAGGCGCTCTTGCACGACCCGGAGCTGCTCGTGCTCGACGAGCCGATGAGCGGCCTCGACCCGATCGGCCGCAAGGAGATCCGTGACATCCTCCTCGAGCAGAAGCGGCGCGGAAAGACGCTGCTCTTCACGAGTCACATCCTCAGCGACGTCGAAATGCTCTGCGACCGCGTGTCGATCCTGCAGAAGGGGAGCGTGACCGCGGAGGGGAAGCTGAGCGCGTTGCTCACGAGCGAGGTCGCGCACTCCGAGATCGAGCTGCGCGGCGTCTCGAGCGCGTTGCGAAGCCGGTTGGCGGAGCTCCCGGAGGTCGCGCTCCACGACGCGGAGGCTGCCTTGCTCGTCACGGTGCGCGAGTCGGAGGTCGCTGACGCGCTCCGCGAGGCGCTCGACGGCGGCGCGCGGGTGGTCGCGGTGCGGCCGCAGCGCAAGAGCCTCGAAGACTTGTTCGTCGAGAAGCGCTGACGCTGCGAGGAGGCGTTCGGCCACGTAGTCGAGGCGCGTGCGTCGACGTGGACGTGGACGTGGTCGTGGTCGTGGTCGGCGACGTGGTCGGCGACGTGGTCGGCGACGTGGCCGTGGTCGGCGATGTCGCGCTCGAAAGCGCGGCTCGGTCCGCTAGGCGTGAGCCTTTGAGCGGACCTCGTCGATGCGAGCGACGAAGCCGGAAGCGCTCACCGGCAGCCGCGCATCGCGCTCCGCGCATCGCGCGCGTCGAGGCCGCGGGGCGCCGCCTGCAGATAGCGTCGCGCGAGATCGCAACGGTCGGCCGCGCGGTCGTCGAAGATCAGCAACTGACCGAGGACCTCCGGGCTCGGGCTCCGCGCTGCGAGCGCGGCGCGCAGATGCTCCACCGGGCTCGACCCTCGCGCGTCCGCCACCAACCCGAGCACGTAGTGCGCGGCCGCGCAGCTCGCGTCTTTCGCCAGCGCCTCCTGCGCCTTCGTGCGTGCGTCGTCGAAGCTGCCGTTCTCGTAGAGAAGACGGCCACGCGCGGCGAGCAAGCGCGCCTCGTAGCGCGGACCGAGCGTGCGTCGCTGGATGAGACCTTCCGCCTCGCCGATCGCCTGCGACGCCCCCCCGAGATCGCCACGGCGAGTGCGCGAGAGCGCGAGCCCGAGCCACGCCTCGACCTGGCCGGGATCGAGCGCCACCGCTCGCTCGAACTGGCGAATCGCGTCGCGATCGGCCTCGGCTTGTGCGAGCGCCCAACCGAACGTGCTGATCAGGCTCGCGTCGCGCGACCGGAGCGCCGACCGGCGGAGCGTGCGAACGGCCTGATCGCCGAGCCCCTGCATGACCTGAACCCGTCCTTCGAGCTCCGTCGCGAGCACCCGATCCACCGCACCCTGCTCGCGCGCGCGGGTCAGCGCGGCCGCCGCTTCCGTGGGCTCCGCCGCGTCGATCGCGAGGTGCACCTTGCCGATCAGCGCGCGGGGCTCCCGCGCATCCAGCGCGAGCGCACGATCGAACGCCTCCGTCGCGAGCGCCGACTGTCCCTCGCGCCGCGCGGCCTCGCCGAGCATCGCCTGCGCGCGCGCGCTCTGGCTCGCGCGCTCAATCACCGCGCGCATCGTGGCGAGCGCGCCCGCCGCGTCGCCGCGCACGAGATCGATCTCCGCTTTGGCGAGCTGCAGATCGAGCGCGTCGGGGCGCGCTGCGAGCGCTGCCGTCACGATGCGCGCCGCGTCGTCCCCGCGATCGGCTTCGAGGTACGCGCGGGCCAGCGTCGAGACGACCTCCGCGTCGCTGGAGGCGCCCTCGAGGACGGGCTCGAGCAGCGCGATCGCGTCGCGCACCTTCTCTTCGCGGAGCGCGATCGCCCCGAGCCGCGCCGTCGCGCGCACGCGCTCCGACGCCTGCTGCGCGGCCGTCTGGTAGTGCCCCTTCGCTTCGTCGTCGCGACCTCGCGCTTCCGCGACGCGTCCCCGCAGGTAGCTCGCGCGTGGCGATTCGCCGATCCCACCGAGGGCGCGCTCCACCGCGTCGAGATCGCCCGACGCGAGCGAGACCTCCGCCGACAACAACCCGCGCTCGATCGCGCGCGCCGGCTGGGGCGGCAGCGCCGCGACCAGGGTGCGCGCGCCTTCGAGATCGCCGAGCGTGAGCTGCGCGCGGAGGAGCTCGAGCGCGAAGAGCTCCGAGCCCACGGGACGCTCCGCGAGGCTCTGCGTGAGCTGCGCACGCGCGTCGTCGAGGCGACCGGTCGCGATCAGCGCGGCGAGGCGCAGCCGACCCCGCTCGGCGAGCTGGCGCCGGCTCACGGCGGAGCCGAGCTCGCTCTCCATGACGCCGAGCAGCTCGAGCGCGTCCGCGGATCGCTGGAGCGCGATCAACGCCTCTGCCCGCGCGAGGCTCACGCTCGGAGAACGCACCGTGATCGCGTCGAGGAGCGTGAGCACTTCGGGCGCCTTTCCGCGCGCGACCAAGATCGACGTGAGCAGCGCGACGTGACGCGGCGCGCTCGCGTCGAGGGCGACCACCGCGCGCGCCTCGTTCTCCGCGCGTTCGAGCTCTCCGCGCGTGTACGCGAGGAGCGCGCGTGCGTGTCCCGCTTCGCCGTCGAGCGCCGCGCCGTCGATCAGCATCGAGCGTTCGGTGGCGGCCTCGATCTCCCCCGCGTCGAGCGCGAGGTAGGTGCCCGCGACGTGCGCGTCCTGGCTCGTCGCGCCTTCACCATCGAGTGAGCTCAGCAGGCTCGTCGCGCGCTCGCGCTCTTCGAAGCCGTGCTCCAGCGTCGCGGTCGCGTAGAGCCGCGCGCGGCGGGCGATCGCGAGCGATTCGTCGGACGCTTCGTCGGCGTCGAGCTCGAGCGCGCGCCTCAGCGACGCCGCCATGCCGTCGCGCTGCGCGGCGACCGTGGCTGCCGCAATCGCGTCCTCCGCGCGGCTCGCGAGGAACGCGCGCACCCCGAGCACCACCAAGACCACGACGAGCACCGGGATGCCCGCGAGCGCGATCGCGGTCGGAAGCGGCAGCGCCCAGCGACCCACACGCACGATGCGGGTGCCACCCGGCACCGCCTCCACCGGCCCCGTGCGCTCACCGGTCTTCGCGCTCGGCCGCTCGGTCCGCGTCGACGAAGGGGTCGAGCCCGGCAGCATCCCCGCCGGACCCGACGCGCCCGGCGAGGCGCTCGGCGCGAAGCCTTGCGGCGAAGCGCTCGGCGCGAAGCCTTGCGGCGAGGCGCTCGGCGCGAAGCCCTGCGGCGAGGCGCTCGGCGCGAAGCCCTGCGGCGAGGCGCTCGGCGAGAACGGTCGCGCGCTCGGCGCGAACGCCCCTGGTTGCGCGCTCGGCGCGAACCCTGGCGCCGCCGGCCCATCCGGCAAGGGCTTGGCGAGCGTGGCTTCACCCGCGAGCTCCGGCAGGCCCTCGTCGTCGATCGCATCGCTCGGGAAGCCCGCGGCGCGTGGGCGTTCCGTCGTCTTGCGCTGATCGCCGTCGTCGTAGCGCGGCGCCTTGGTCGTCGTCGCGACGTCGACGTCCGCCGACTCGCGGCCCTTCGTCGTCTCGTCCTCGAAGTCGACCGGCGCGCGCGCTCGGGTCGGCTCCGCCTCGAGCTCCGGGAGCCCGGCCACGAAGAGATCGTTCTCTTCCGAGAGACCATCGAGCACGGGAGGGCGTCCACGCGTGGGCTCACCCGGGAGCTCCTCGTCGTCTTCGAGATCGTCTTCTTCGAGCGGGCGTCGCGCGTCCGTCGCTTCCCCTTCGAGCGGCGGCGGCTCGGCCGCGAGGTGCTCGTACGGATCGGGCCGCACGAGCGGCACCGAGGCCGCGAGCTCGCTCGATCCGGTGCGCAGCTCTTCGAGCTCCAGATCGCCCGTCGAAGCCGGGAGAATCTCCGAGCTCATCAGCTCGCCGCTGTCCGCGCTCTCGAGGTCGCTGCTCGAGAGCGAGGGGATCGATCCCATGGGCGCGAAGGGTGAGCTCGTGGCGCTCGGGGTCGTCGACGCGGGCGCGCTTCGCGCCGGAGCGGGCGCGATCGGGGCAGGAGCGAACGGAGCGGGCGCGATCGGAGCCGAAGCGTGCCCTCCCGGAGCCCGCGGCGCGCTCGGAGCTCCCGGGCTCGGCAGCGAGAAGCCGCCGATCATCGTCGCTTTGGGCGAGCGCGCGGGGGCGGGACGCGCCGCGGTCACGGTGCCGGAGCTCGAGGGGGGCGGCGCTGCGGTCGGCGCGCTCCCTCCCGGCGGCGGCGGCGGCACGGAGGGCTTCGGTGGCGCGACGACCGCGGGGCTCGTGGGGGAGGGCAGCGGTCCCGAGGCACGCGGAGTCGACGACGGCGGCTGCGCGGGGGACTGCACCGGTGGCGGCACCGCCGCGAGCCCGAGCAGCGTCTTCTTGCGCACCGGCGCGGCCTGCTCGCTCGTGCGCGTGATCTCGTCGCGCAGATCGTCGGAGAGCTCGACCGAGGGCGGCGGCGCCGAAGGCGCGGGGATCGCGGGCGCCGCTTCGGCCTCGACGCGGGTCGGCTCCTCGGGGAACCAACGCTCGATCGTCTCGGCAGGCGGCATCTCGTCCACCTCGCCGAGCTCGTCGAGCAGCTCGCGTGCGTCGTCGTCCTCCGGATCGAGCCGCAGCGCTTCCTTCAGCGAAGCCGCCGCGTTGTCGGTCTGCCGAGCACGCAAGAACGCTTCGCCGAGGAGCCGATGCGCGGGCGCGACGAGCGGCGAGCGCTTGAGCAGCGCCTGCATCTCGATGCGCACCTCGTCGTGGCGACCGAGCGCGAGCAGCGCTTGTCCGAGCAACACGCGCACGTCGACGTGATCGGGCCGCGAGAGCAGGAGCCGACGACACGCACGAACGGCGTCTTGATACTTGCGCTCGGAGACGAGCTGCTTGGCGCGCGCGGCCCCGTCTTGGGCGTTCGGTCCCACGAGGGAGACACTCTACCAAGCTCGCGTCCCGCATCGCGAGCGATCTTCGCGGCCTCCCGATGCAACGGGCTCTACGTCGTCGCGTGGCGAAACGCCCTGGCTCACTCGGCTCTCGCTTCACGAACGAATGTCCGAGCCTCCGCGAGTGCGGTGTGCGCTTCACGATCGAAGCCTCGGGCAGCGACACGCGTCTTCGCGCCTCACGATCGAAGGTTCTGCGCCGAACGTTCGAACCCGGTCACTCCACCGCGTCGAGCCGCTCCGCCGCGCGCAACACCGCTGCGCCCGTGCTCGGCAGCACCTCGACCACGCCGCCGCTCGCGTCGCTCCGCGCGAGCCACCGCGCGTCCGGCCCTTCGCCGATCGGATGCAGCGAGAGCTCGCCGAGCGCGCGCCCCCGCACGTCCGAGAAGCGCACCTCGACCGCGGCCTCCGGCAGCTCCACCGCCTCGTCGAGGTAACGCGTGATCGCGAGCCCGAGCACCGCGCGCATCAAGCGGTCGTAGTCGGTGCGTCGCGTCTCCGGCGCCGTCTCGTCGACCCACGCCGCGTCCGCGCCGCGTCGGTTGCGCTGCACCATCACCCGCTCCGCGCCACCGAAGCGCACGACGGCGCGCTCCGCCTCCGCGCGCTCGAAGCGATGCAGCCGCCGCTCCACGAGCCGCAGCTCCGCCGTCTCCAGATCGCGGATCGTCTCGGCCGCGAGCAGCACCACGCGTCCGTCTTCCGTGCGCACGTAGCGATCGCCGGTCCCGAACGCGCGCCCGCCCACCACGAAGCGTTGCGTGGTGCGACCGCAGCGCAGCGACACCCGCGTGCGCGAGCGTTCGATCGACGCTTCGTCGAGCCCCACGTCGACGAGCGCCTCGCCTTCGAGCGCGCCGAGATCGCGTCGCGCCGACAGCGGCGAGACCCCGCGCAGGTAGGTCTCTGCGTCGGGCCCACCGAGGAAAGGCAGGCGCTCCTCGCTTCCGTCCTCCACGCGCCGCCGCACCTCCACCCGCACCGCGCTGCGCTCGCGCCGCACCGTCACGTCGCGCGTCGGGCTCGAGTAGCGCACCTCGTCGATCGCGCCGCAGTCGACCACCACGACCTCGCCCGAAGACACGCGCGTCTCTTCGCGCGTGGCGAAGATCGCGAGCGTGAGCCCGAGCGCCGCGAGCGCCGCGTGCCCGAAGAGGTCGCGCGCCGCGCTCACGCGTCCGCCTCCCGCTTCCGCCGCCGCTGACGCAGCGCCATCGCGAGGCCCATCGCCGCGAGCGGCAGCGGCACCCCGAGGCTGCCGAGCCAGAGCCAGAGCCGCTCGTCCTCCGGCGCGTGCTCCACCGGCACGTCCTCTTCGCTCGTCGTCGCGCCCACGATCGCCGGCCGCTCTTCGCCGAGATCGCCGAGCAGCCAGCCGAGCGCGTCGCCGAGCACGCGGAAGTTCCCGCGGTACCCGAGCAGATCGTCGCCCGCGAAGCTGCCGTCGCCGATCACCACCGCGCGCCCCGGGCGGCTCGAACTCGGCGCGCGGACGGTGACCGCCGCGATCGCGCGCTGCGCTTCGAGCGGCTCGTCCTCGTCGCGCTCGAGGTCTCCGTCGAGGTCGCGCCACACGTCCTCCGCGGTACGCGCGGGGAAGACGACTTCGACGGTTGACCCCGTCGACCCGGCAGCGCCGTCGACGCCATCCGTCGCGACCTCTTCGAGCGCGGCGCCGCGATGGAAGACCACCGCGCTTCGTCCCGAATCCGCGCGCGCGCTGATCACGAGCGGATGATCCGAGAAGCGGCTCGCGAACACCCGCGCGCGATCCGAGAGCTCACGATCGCGCGCGACGAGGCTGGTCTCGCTCGCGAGGATGCCCGGACGAAGCCGCAGCCCGAGGCCCGCGAGCAGACCGTCCGCGCCGCCGTCCGCTTCGTGATCCACGAGCACCAGCAGACGTCCGCCGCCGCGCACGAAGCGGAGCAGCGTCTCGATCTCCTCCGGCGCGAAGGGCTCGCGCGGCCCGAGCACCGCGACGAGCGGCGTCCCGCGCGGCACCTCCTGCGCGAGCCCCTGCGCGAGCCCGAGGGTGGTCACCTGGATGTTCGCGCGCCGCAGCGCGACCACGAAACGATCGAGCCGCTCCGCCGGATCGGCCTCGCTGCCACCGTGGCTGCGCTCCGTGTGCCCGACCGTGAGCGCGACCTCGCGGCGCGGCTGGGTCAGGCGCGCGAAGGCTTCTTGGAAACGACCGTCGAGGGTGCGCAGCCGCGGGCGCGCGCTCGCGAGATCGAGCCCGAGCTCGACGCTCTCCGACTGCATCGCGTCGCCCTCGCCGAGGAGCATCACGACGTACCCGTTGCCCGTGAGGCGCAGGCGCTCCGCGAGCTCGGGCGCGAGCGCGTGATCGAGCCGTTCGATCGAGAGGCGCGGGCTCTCGGTCGCGAGCGCGTCGAAGTACGGCCGCACGCGGCCCGCGACCTCGTGCCCTTCGGGATAGAAGAGCATCACGCGCACGTCCTCTTCGAGCGAACGCACGAGGCGCCGCGAGGTCTCGCTCGGTTCCGTCACGCGCAAGAACGAGAGATCGACCCGCACGTCGCGCGCGCGCGCCGCCACGTCGAGCGAGACCACGAAGACCACCGCGAGCCCGAGCGCGAGCCCGCGCAACATCGCGTCCCGCACGCGACGGCGCACCGAAGCATCGTCGGCCGGTGACCCGGCCGACCGAGAAGCGTCGCGCGCGTCGACCGATCGCAGCACGAACGCAGCGCGCTCTCCGAAGGCGAGCGCGACGATCGCGAGGAGCAGCGCGGCCGGCGCGAGGATCGCGAGCGTGCGCTCGCCGAGGTGTCCGGGTGGGAGACCGAGCAGGTCGAGGCCGTGCTCGGTCCGCAAGCCGTAGAGCCCGAGCGCGAGGAGCAGCCCGAGGTGACCGAACGAGAGGACGCTGCGCGTGCGCACCAGACGAAGCGCCGCCGCCACGACGCAGAGCGCGACCCCGAAGTACGTGAGCCACGAGGCGGAGAGCACGCGCTCGCCGACCAGCACGAGCAAGAGCCCGATCGCGCTCAGCACCGCGGGCGTCACGCCTGCCGCCTCCCCGCGAGCTCACGCGTCGCCACGAGCAAACCGAAGTAGATCACGCACGCGAAGAAGACGAGGTCCGAGAGCTGGAAGAGGCCCTGTCGAAACGAGGTGAAGCGCCCGAACACCGGCGCGATCGCGCGCATCCACGGGCGCGCTTCGAGCTCCGCGATGCCCGCCACGCGGTGGGTGAGCTCGAGCAGCCCGAGGATCGCGGCGGTGAGCAGCGCGGTGCCGAAAGGTCGTCGCGCGATCGCCGCCGCCGCGCTCGCGATCGCGAGGCTGGCCGCGCCGAGGAGCAGCAGCCCGAGGTAGCCGGTCGCGACGTGGCCGAAGGAGATCTTTCCGTGCACCAAGATCAGCGCGGGCAGGTGCAACGAGAGCAGCGTGACGAGCGCGACGTAGCCGAACGCGCCGAGGAAGCGCCCCAGCACGAGCGCGCTCTCGGACACCGGCGCGGTGAGCAGGAGCGCGCCCGCGTCGTGACGCTCGTCGATCGGAAGCCGCAGCGCGACGAACGCGACCAGCACCTCGGTGAGCACGGCGGCGTTGAGCAAGAAGAGCTCGAGCACCGCGGCCGACGGACGACGCTCGGTCCCGATCGCGACCGCGTGGAGCTGCAGCGCTTGGAGCGCGAGCACGAGCGCGGCGAGCCACCAGCCGGTCGGCGTGCGGAGCCACGACCCGAGATCGCGCGCCGCGAGGTGTAACATCGCCTTCAAGGCGCGGCCTCCTTCGAAGGCTCACGCGCCTCCGCGGCCTCGCGCTTGAGCCGCGCGAAGAGCGCTTCGAGATCGCCGGTGCGCGGTCGCGCCATCGAACGAAGCCCGAGCCCTGCGCCGACCAGCGCCGCCGCGACGCGCTCCGCCACGTCGTCCATCGAGGATGTCGCTGCGACCTCGACGCGCGCGCGCCCCGCGTCGACCGATCCGGAATCGAACGACGACACGATCGCGCCGTCCACCTCCGCGAGCGCCTCCCGCAGCGCACGCTCCTCCCCGCGCACCTCGAGCTCCAGCACGCGCTCTTCGCCGAGCACCTCGTCCTTCGCGCCGCTCACCGCCACGCGCCCCTCGTGCAGCACGAGCAGGTGATCGCAGCTCCGCGCGACCTCCCCGAGGATGTGCGTGCTCAGCACGATCGTCCGCTCGCCGCGCAGCCGCTCCAGCGTCGCGCGCATCTCGCCGATCTGCTCCGGATCGAGCCCCTGGATCGGCTCGTCGAGCACCAGCACCGCCGGATCGTGCACCAGCGCCTGCGCGAGCCCCACGCGCTGTCGGTAGCCGTGCGAGAGCGTCGCGAGCGGCTCGTCCGCGACCTCGCGCAGCCCACACGTCTCGAGCGCACGCTCCATCGCCGCGTTCGCCGCGCCTTTCGCGATCCCGCGCAGCTTCGCCGCGTGCGTCACGAAGCCGCGCACGCGCATGTCCGGCCAGAGCGGCGCGCGATCCGGCAGATAACCCACCACCGCGCGCGCCGCGATCGACGCCGCCTCGTGCCCTGCGAGGGTCAGCCGCCCCGAGGTCGGCGCGGTCAGCCCCGCGAGCATCCGCAGCGTGGTCGTCTTGCCCGCGCCGTTGAGCCCGAGCAGCCCGATCAATGCGCCTTTCGGAGCCTCGAACGTCAGCTCGCGCACGGCAGCGTGCGCACCGAACCACTTGCTGACGTTCTCCGCGACGATCACGGCTCCTCGACGTCCACTCCGTCCGCGCCCGCGTAGCTCGCGGCTTCGTCGCCGAGCGCGAACGCGCGCAAGGTACCGCGCACGGCGGCCTCCATGCCGGTGAGCTGCGCGGTCATGCGCGACTCGATGATCGTGGGTCCGACGTCCGGGCAATACACCGTGACGATGACGCGCCCGTCGTCGCCGCCCGTCTCTTCGACGCGCACGCACTCCTCGAACTCTCCCGCCATCACCTCGACGCGCTCGTCGGTCGCGGTGATGCGCGCGGTGCGCCCGCTGCCGGTGTCCCACGACGCGCCCACCTCGATCGGCGCGCGCAGGAGCCACGTCGACGAGCCGGGCTCCCAGAGCCCCTCCGCGCGCCGTTCGTAGGTGAGCGACTGCCCGCCGTCGTTGCGGATCTCCACGCTCGTCCCGCGCACCGCGACCACGCGGCTGATCGCGAGCACGTTCGGCCCCACGCCCGTCTCGACGTCGTAGGTCCACACGCTGCCTTCGGTCATCGGATAGAGGCGGTCGGGCGTGACGGGCCCGCGATCGACGGGGCGTTGCGCGCCGCCGCATCCGAGCGTGAGCACGAGTCCGACGAGCGCGAAAGCGTGGAGCGAGACGGGGTGGCACTTCTTCATGGAGGCTCTCGTTGCTCGGGGTTCGCGATTCGTTCCGTCGGGATCGGTCGTGACGTGCGCGATCGGCTTCGGCTCGTACGGGGCGTTCGAACGATCAAAACACGTAGCGCAGCAGCACCCGCACGAAGAAGAGCGTGCACGTGACGAGCACGCCGAGCTGCACCGGATCGAGCGCGAGCCGCCCGCTCAGCTCGGTCGCGCGCTTCGCGACCTCGGCGTCCGCGCTCGACACGAGCGGCTTCGCGAGCGATCGCGCGGTCGCGAAGTCTCCCGCCTCGAACGCACGCTCCGCCTCGGCGAGCGCCTCTCGCGGATCGGTCGGCGCGGTGGCGCGCGGTTCGGTGGGTCCCGAAGCCATCGAGCGCCACGTATCGGAGGGCACGCCGGGAATCAAGGCGCGGCCTTCGTTTCGCGTTCCTCGAGGGGGGGTCGACCCTGCTCTTCGGGGCCGAGGGCCTTCGCCGGCTCCGCGCGCGCCGTCACGGTTGGGCGACTCGAATCGGCTCCGCTTCTCCTCGGCTTCCTCGCGGGGCGCCGCCGACCGTCCCACGTACCGGGGAGCGCCGACGAGCGCGGATCGGCGCTCGCCGGCGTCCCGTTCACAGCCCGGCCACGATCCCGTCGACCACGCCCTGCGTCACGATGCGCAGCCGACCGGTTCGGCTGGTCGCGCGGTTGGTCGACTCGCGCGCTTCGAAGCGATGCACGATCTCCCCGCCGATCAACCGAATCTCCACGTCCGCCACCAGGAACGCCGCGCCGTAGCGGGGGTTGCGGAACTCCCGCACTGCGATGAGCACGAGCGGTCCGCCCGGCTGCGCGCTCATCCGCCCCTGGTTCGCGAGCCCCTGCGTCACGCGCTCCTGGATCGTCTCCAGCACGCGATGACGTTGAAGCATGGCGACTTTGTCCTGCGCCATCTCGGGCGACATCACGATCTGCACCGCGGACGCGGGCGCGGTCGCGAGCGGCGAGCCCGCGCGCGGCGCGACGGTCGGGACGTCGATGCGGAACCCGCCGCAGCCGAGGGAGAAGAGAAAGAACGCGACGACGAAGAAGAAACCTCGTTTCGACATGAGTGCTCCGAGTGGATGGCCGAGTGGATGGGGTGACGATGGATCCGTGTGCAGGGTCCATCTCGATGATCAGGGCGACCCGCCCGGGGGTAGCGGTCTACCCGTCACGGTGACCGTACTCGGTACGTTGGTTGGTGAGACGGCCAGGTCCGTACGCCGACCCACGGTTGCCCAGAACTGTGCTGCGCGAGCGCCGGTTGGGTCGGTGCCAGCATCCGGCCCGAAGCTCGCCGCAGAGCCGTTCCACAGTCGGTTCAGTTCCGGAGATGGTAGCTTAGTAGACCGATCCTTCTTCAGCTCGAAGGAAAGGGGGCCGAACGCCAGATTTAGAACGGAGGATCCACCGCCTTCTTTGGGCGTGTACTTCCCACCGAGGGACAAGGGGCCAACACCCAAGTTCAGCGCAGCGCCTTCGCTACCCAGCGATCCCATGGGCGTGGTGACGTTCCATTCGGTTCTGTGACTCGTCAGACCGTTATTGCCGACCGGGAACTTACCCTCCAGTCGGATCACGAAGAGCTCGTTGCTCGCGAAGGTGTTGGCCGCTCCTTGGGATCCGAACGTCACGGCAGCTGCGTGCGACGCGTCGGGGTGGACACTTTGTCCGCCCTTGCCATACAGAATGTCCGCTCGGAAGATGCTTTCTCGAGCCATCTGAACGACATCGGCTTGGGAGATCATCGACAGGGCGCGCATGTTGCGATATCCGGGATCTTTCGTCGCGACCTCGTGCACCGTGAAGTTGAAGTTTCTGTCAACGACGACGGTCACGATGGCAGACGCGAGCTCGGGCTCCAGTCCCGACGGGTCCACGAAAGAAACCGGATTGTTTGCCGCATAGGCGTACAGATTGCAGTCGACCTGACTCTCCACACACCTCGCGGGGTCCGCGAGGTAGAGCGGGTCGGGGGTGGTGAAGCTCCCGAGGCGCGGGTCGTAGTCGCGGACGCCCATCCGCACGAGGCCGAGGTCGCGGTCGCGTCCGTGCTCCACGAAGTCGAGGGCGTCGGCCAGCTCCGGATCGCGGGTGCGCATCCCGAAGGGGCTCGCCGCCGCGCGACCGTAGGCGTCCGCGATCACGGTGCCGCGCGCGTCCGCTTCGACCGTCTCGAAGCGACCCCTGCGCAGCACGCCCACGAGCTGCCCCGCCACCCGCACCGGCTCCACGAAGCCACGCGAGCTCAGGTGACCGCCCGCGACGTACGCCGCGTCGGGCTGCCCGTTGCGCAGCTTGAGCACGCGACGTCCCTGCTCGTCGTAGCGGAGCTCGATCGAATCGCGTGCGGTGGTCGCGCCCACGAGGAGTCCGAACGCGCCGTAGCGAAGCTCGATCGGCTGGCTCCCACGTCGCTTCGTCACGCGGCCGGCCGCGTCGAGCTCGTAGGTGTCCGCGCCCAGCTGGATCGATCGCTCGCGGCGAACGATCGGGCGCGCTCCGGCGAGGTCGTCGACGTCGGTCAACATGCCGACGGGATCGTAGCTCCAACGCTCGAGCGCTTGGCGGCCGTCGTGCTCCACCAAGAACCCGCGGTCGTCGTAGCGGTAGACGTGATCCTCCACGTCGCGGTCCGCCTCGACCAGCTCGTGCGCGATCAAACCGCGCGCGTCGAGCTGCCAGGTGGTGCCGCTTCGGCGACCGTCCGCGTGGGTCAGCGTGAGGCCACGACGTCCGAGCGTGACCGCGTCGAAGCTCACCTCCAGCTCCACGCTGCCGCCCGTACCGCCCGCGCTGCCCAGGCCGGCCGCGAAGGTCGCGCGCTCCACGCGCCCCAGCGCGTCGTAGTGCAGGGTGTAGAACGGCCGGCCGTCGAGCTCGACCTCCACCAGACGCCCGTTCTTGTCGTAGAAGAGCTCACGCGTGGAGCGCTCGACCTCGGTCCCGTGCTCGCGGATGACCCGCGTCGAGCTGCGGGGCTCGCCGTTCGGGTGGTAGACGTTCGTCACCTCCACCGTCCACGGACCGACGTTCGTGGTCTCGCGCCGCACCCGTCCGTCGACGTCGAAGACCTGCTCCCGCGCGTAGTCGCGCCCGCGTACGCGCGTGAGGCGCCCCCGTTGCGCGCGGTCGGAGAGCCCCGCGCCGTCGTAGGTGTGCACGAAGGACGCGCGGTCTCCGTCCGCCGACACGTCCTCGATCTCGATCAGCCGCCCGATCGCGTCGTAGGTGCTCGTCGACTCGTGCACCAAGGCGTCGTCGGTGTCGTACACGCGTCGGTGGGTCGCCAGACCCGTCACCGGATCGTGCTCGTGCTCGATGCGGCCGACGCCGGCTCGCCGAACCTCCGCCGTCCTTCCGTAGGCGTCGAAGTCCACGTCGTGCCGCGTTCCGTCGGCGAGGGACACGCGACGCACCCGCCCGAGCACGTCGTGGACGAAGCTCGTCCGCGCGCCGCTCGCGTCCTCGACCCACACCGGACGCTCACCCGCGTCGAGCGCTCGCCGCGAGGTCCGCGTCCCGTTCGCGTTCTCCTGGCGCGTCTCGACGAAGCTCGCGCCCACGATCGCGCGCTGCGTCGAGGACGAGCCGGTCGCGCCCGCCGCGCACGTGCGGCGGTCGGTGTGCGCTGCGCCGAGGCCGGTCGTCCGGCTCTCCGAGAGCATCGCGCCGCGCCCCGCGTGCAGCATCGGGATCGTGAGCGCGAAGAGGTTCAGCGACGCAGGCTGCCCGTGCGCAAACGTCGCGGTGCTGGAGTCGACGCGGCGATGCTCCGTCAGCATGCCGATCGACCACTCGGGGCCCACCGCGCGTGCCTGCGCGATCTCGCTGCCGTCGGCGGCGACGATCGACAACGTCTCCGCCCAGGCGACCGAGCCGCCCGCGAGGGTGTCCCGCGTCCGCACGTGCGTGGATTGCACGGTGGCGCCGAGCCGCGCGAGGCCCGCGTCGACGTAGAGGTACTGCACGAGCGGGGACGACGCGCTCAGCGAGTACCCGTTGCGCCACGCACGATCGAGCCGCTCGCGTCCGTCGAACTGGAAGTACTGCTCGTAGCGCAGCGTGGGATCGCGCTCGTCGACGAGCGACGTCGTCAAGTCGCGCAAGGTGTCGCGCCCGAGGCGATGAATCACTCCGTCCGGGTCGGTGAGGGTGGTCGGGAGCCCGGTGGCGGCGTCGTAGGCTACCCGAACCTCGCCGCGTCCCGGCGCCCGCGCGACCTCGAGGCGTCCACGCGCGTCGTAGACGATCTCCTGGAGCGTGCTCGCGCCCGCCGGCCCGAGCTGACGCACCCGCGTGGTCTGGCCGATGCCGTTGCGCTCCGTCGCGACGGTCTCCGTGAAGTCGAGCGACGCATCGGTGTGGCGCCCTTCGTACGTGACCTCGGCGCCGAGGCAGGTGAGCGCGCCCGACAGGCCCGGGAGGGCGGTCGTAGGCGTGAGGGTCTCGCGTCGGATCAGGGTGCCGCCCGGCAACGTCGTGCGCGTCTCGACCGGGCAGACGTCGCGGTCGTACGCGGTGATCTCGCTCGTGGTCGCGAGCTCGACGCCGGTCACCGCATCACGCCAACCGCTCGTCGAGCTCCGACGCCGCACCCAGGGCACCCCGCGGAAGGTGCTCGAGACGTGATCGTGTCGCGTGAAGCGAACGAGCCCCGGCGTGCGCACGTCGACGCGCTCGTCCCCCACGAGCACGCCCCACGTGTCGTCGTCGTGAAGAAACTCCGCGCGCCGCGTGAGCAGGGGACCGCGCTCGGTCACCGCGCCGAAGCCCACCAGGAAGCGCCCCACGCTGTGCGCGACCGGGCTCTCGTAGGTGTAGGTGATGCGGAGGTCGTCGACCCCGTACGAGCGGTGCGTGGTCGCTGCGAGCACCGTCTGGCGCGAGGCGATCCCGGGCTCCGGCGCCATCCACGCGTACTCGAACGCGACCCGCGAGCCGCGCCCGTCGTGAACCTCCGCGAGCAGACCCGTGCTCGGACGATCGAGCTCGAGGCCGTGCGCGACCACGAGCTGCCCGCTCCCCGACGTGAGCACGATCTCGGTGCCACCTTCGCCGCGCAGATCGAGCGGCACCGGCGACGACACGTTCGCCCCCGCCGGCCGGAGGCCGAGCCCGGGCACCTGCACCTGCCGGAAGGTGCCGGCGTTGCGGTTCGTGAAGACGCGAATCGACGACGAGGTGGCTTCGAGCACGTCCACGAGCCCGTCGTGGTTCAGATCGACGAAGTAGATCGCGGGCGGCGGCGCCGGCGGCGGCGGCGGCGCGAGGGACACGGCGTTTCCGTTGAAGTCGAAGAACTGCGTCCCCGCCCCGTTCGTCTCGAACACGCCGCCGCCGACTCCGAGCCAGGTGGCGAGCGACCCGGAGCTCAACCGCACGACCAGATCGACCACCCCGTCTCCGTTGACGTCCCGGAACCACGAGGTGCTCGCGGAGAAGGCAAGGTTGTTGAGCCGCAGGTTCTGAGCGGTCGGCGTCGACGCGAAGCGTGGAAGCGCTTCGGTGGACTCGTTGCGCAGGATCTGGAGCGTGGAGCCGACCAGGCGCACCAGGTCGGGTCGTTGGTCTCGGTCCACGTCGACGAGCCGCGTGTTCGCGCCGAGGCGCCAGTTGCCGCCGTTGGCGCCACCGAGCGACTGCGACGCGAGCTGCACGCCCTCCCGGTCGCAGACGTACGCGGTGGTCGCGCTCGCGGACGCGTTCATCGCCAACACCTGGTGCTCCTCGAGCCGCGGGTGGAGCGGGACGAGCATGCGCGGCGGGTTGGCGACGTTCGTCGGGAACCGACAGAACGCGTTCGCGGTCGGGTTGGGCGACAGAGCCCGCGAGGACCACGACGAGCCGTTGGCCATCAACAACGTTTGATCCGCGGCGCGTTCGAGGTCGATGCGGCCGTCTTCGTCTTGATCGAGCGCGGCGCTCCGATCGGGCTGAATCAGGTTTCCGCCTTGGACCTCGGTGCGAAGGTGCGCGCTCAGGGCCGGAATCTCGCGAAAGCGGGAGTCCAGCAGCGTCTGATCTCCGAAGTCGTACGTGTACTCGGTCGCCGGATCGGTCTGGCCGGAGGCGTACTCCTTCTGCACGCGCTCCAGGTACGGGACCCGGGTGGTGGTCCCGAGACGGTGCGTGAGGACGTGCCGGTGTCGGAGCCCGTACCCACCACCGGCGACGCGCGCCTCGACGTGCACGCGGTCCACCCGCCGATCGAGCACGAAGCGGTGGCGCCCCTCGTAGCGCGGGAACGGGGTCGTGAGGTTCACGTAGTCCACCCGCGCGCGGTAGGTGTCGGTCGCGCCCGCGGGGCCCCAGGTCACGCTCGACAGATAGGGCTGGCTCGCGTTCGCGCCGCCTTGCCAGACGTAGGTCAGGTTCGTCTGGGCGCCGAGCGTGTCGGTGACGCGCGTGAGGTACCACGCGTAGACGCCGTGCGCGGTCACCACGCGGGTCGAGAACTCGAAGCGGGTGCCGTCCGCGTCGATCGCGGTCCAGGTCGTGGTGGTGCCCGCGCCCGAACGCGTGATGCGAACCCGCGAGTGCAGCCCGGACACGTAGTACGCGCCGTCGGAGCCACGGGCGAGCCGACCCCACGGGCTGGCGTGCTCGTCGCTCGCGTAGTCCACCTCACCCACCAGCGCGGTGCGACGGATCGCCAGGTCGTTGCGGAAGCCCATGCCCCACTCCGAGAGCCCGTGGTCGGGCGAGTAGCTCGGCGTCACGCCCGCCAGCAGCGGCGCGCGGTCGGAGGGCAGGTCGAGCGGCAGCGCGAGCGAGTACGCGCCCCGCGCGAGCTCTTCGGCGCCGAAACGTTTGCCTCCGAGGTTCCCGACGACCGCGCCCCGGGTCGGCGCCGTGAAACGTGGAGGTTGCACGAGCTGGTCTCGGCTCTGAGCGGAGACGCTCGTCGCAATCGATACGGACATCAGCGCGCTCAAAGCGCATTCGATCCACTTGATTGTTCTTCGTGTCATGGTCGTCGCTTCGGATGGGTGGTTGATACGGATCGTCGTGAGGCGATGGGATGGATGTGAAGTTCGAGATGGGAACGCGCTGTCGTCGACGTGCTAGGTGTCGAACGGTGCGGCGAAGAGCCGTGTGCGCTCCTGGATGCGAAGAGAACCGGAACGGCTTCGAGGCTCAGTTCGAGGAACGAGCGACTCGTGCCTGGGAGCGCCCCGCGTCACGGCGCCATCCACGGCCTACGACCTGCGCGCTGGCGCGTTCGGTCGAGCGCGAGGAGCGTCGAGGTACGCTTCGCGATCCAAAGGGATCGGAGACGAGGGTCCACGCCCACGAGTCTTCGCGACTGTGGACCCGGCGGCGCATCAGTAGCAGGCAGGCGCGCCGGGCGATGGCGGGACGGCGTCTCGTATGCACTCGCAAGCTGGATGGGCGACCCGATGAGACGTGGGGGCCGGTTGTGTCTCGAGCTCGAGCACGAGGACGAGCTCATGAACTCCCGCGAAACGTGGCAGAGGTCGGCCCTGATGGGTGTAGGTGGCCGCGATTCGCTGGAAGGTGATGGGGGTCAGAGGGGAGACGCCTGCGACCGGAACGGGGACCGTGGGGGTTGCAGAGGCGGAAGCGAGCGTGCTGATGGCGTCGACCGACTCCAGCCGCTCCATCGGTACCGTCAGGCTCCTCCACGAGTTCAGGACGGTCGTTCCGCCGAGCGGATAGGAGTCCGCGATCGTGAGCACGGTCTGCGAGTGAGTTTCCCTCGGGGAACCGAACGGGGTGAAGCCGAGAATCGGCTGCTGCGGCGCCACGATCGCGTTCAAGGTCGACGGCGGCGCGGAGACCAATTGCGGGCCCGCCAGAGCCACCCGCATCCGACGCAGAACGGGAGACGCATCGTTTTGACAGCTGAGCTGATGCAGCCGGGCATTGGCGAACTGGCCGTCGGTGAGCGTCTCACGAGCGTAGAGGTCGTAGGGAGACAGCGCGATCGTGACCGGCCGTTCGTTCAGCAACGCGTCCCACACCGCAGCGGCGCGTGCCTCGTCGACGCGAACCGCTCCCGAACGGTACGTAAACTCTTCGTCGGGGTTGCGGCCGGTCGCGATCTCGCTCTCCGTCATCGTGTTCAGCGGGCGGGGGAACGACACTGCAACCCAATGGGGGGTCGGCGGTGGCGGTTGCGAACCGTCGGGCAGCGTCAGCGGTTCGACGACTCGGATCTCTGCGTTCACCGCGCTGGCGAACGTTCGCAAGTCCGTGGTGACCACGTCGTACCGCTCGTCGGGCTGTAGGTTCAGCAGTCGGGTCACCTCCCCCCGAGTCGCGAGGCTGGTGCGTACCGCCGGATACCAGGTCCGCAGCAACGGCGCGACGAAGTGGGAGAGGGTCCGCGCGAGCCGCGCGTGGTCGTCGTCGTTCGCTTCCGCGACGGCGTGCAGGTGACGCACGCTCCACCCCGCGTAGGAGCCGAGTCGGACCTCGTCCCGCTCGGCGGCGGCGATCTGCGCGTTCACCAGAAGGAGCTCACCGCGACGCGCGTCTCGCTCGCGGCGGAGCCGGCCGAGGTGCGCGGACCGTTCGAGCCAGGTGAGCTCACGATCGAGCAGGAGCTCGAAGAGCACCCGGAGCGGAGCCGGGTAGTCGGTCACCGCGATCGGAGCTCCGTCGCTCGGGCCGAAGCTCGACATCGCGGTGACGGTCGCCGCGTTGCGAAGCGCGGACAGCTCGTTCGACAGCACCACGCCCCGCTCGGTCACGCCGGCGCGGGCGTCGCGGATGGAGGCGATCGCGGCCGCGAAGCGCTTCAGGAGCTGCCGTGCGAAGTTGCCCACCGGGCGTTGGTGCCGCACCTGCACGGTCAGCGCGTGCGAAGTGTCGTCGGCGCAGAGCGCGAGATCGTTCACGACCAGGTGCACGTCGGCCGCCACGTGGGGCGCGATGACCGTCGCGCCGTCCACCACGTCGACGTCCACGACGTGTCCATGCAGCGGGTTGCCGGGCGCACGGACCGTGGTCACGGCGAGGAGCGCGCCGACCGGCGCGCGCGGGAACGGCGCCGTCTGAAGACGTAGACCACTCGAGAACGAAGCCGCCTCGCGAGACTCGTTGCCGTTGGACGTCTCGGTGCTCGCGCTCGTGGACGTGCAGGCTTTCGCCGAGCCGATGTCGAAGCCGAAGATGCTGAAGCCTCCACCGATGCATGCTTCGGCATGAACTCCCGCGCTCGCGCTGTGCCTCGTCGCGGTGTAGTGGGAGCCGGTCGCGGAGAGCGAGTAGCCGCCAGAAGTCGTCAAGGCGGTGCCCATCACCATCGCACCGCTGGGGATCACGGAAGGCCCGTTTCCACTGCTCGCCAACGAGAATGCCTTCCTCGAAAGGGCGCATGCGGGCGAGTACTGACCCGACGCTTGCACTACGACGTGATCGCCCGCCTCGACCGCGGTCGTGAGCGCGGCGACGTGCGGTTGCAGCGTGCGACCGGCCCGGAACGCGCCTTGGTCGCTCTCGAGCGCTCGTGCGTGGCTCGCGTCGACCCGCAGCGTGCACGCCGCCGCGTCGCCCGGCACCGCCGTGCAGCCGGTCGGCGGAGGGACGGCGACGAACGACGACGCGAGCACGCCTTCGAGACCCTCGAGGTGGTCCTCGATCGCCGCGAGCTGATCGTCGACGCTCACCCCTTGCGCGGCGTAGTTGGCTTGGATCTGCCCCTCGAGATCCTCGAGCTCCGCGACCAGGCGATCCTGTCGGAGCGCGAGCTGTTCCAAGGCGGCTTGGTTGTTGGTCTGGTTTTGGACCGCGCCGTACAGCTCCGAGACCTGGTTGCGCAGGGACGCAACGCTCGCGTGCGCTCGGTTCGTCTGATCCCCGAGGAGGGTCAGCACCTGCGCGCGCTTCTCGCGGTTGAGGCTCGTGTAGGCGACGTCGCCCGTGCCGAGGAAGAGACCCCGCGCGGCGTACGAGCTCCAGCGGGCGCGCGCGAGGCTCAGCGTGC
>JALOQC010000221.1 GCA_025453555.1 Myxococcota bacterium
GCCGAGGTCGCGTACGTACGCGAGCGTCCCGGCTTCGAGCGCCCGTACGGGCTCGCGTGGCTGCTCACGCTGCAGGCGGAGCTCGTGGAGATGGGCTCGCCGCACGCGCGCACGCTCGCGCCGCTCGCGGAGCTCGGGGCGGCGCACCTGGCCCGCTGGTTGCCGAAGCTCTCGCACCCGACCCGCGTCGGCACGCACGCGCAGACCGCCTTCGCGCTCGGCCTCGTGATCGACGCCGCGCCGCACGTCGATCCGACGCTCGGTGAGCTGGCGCGATCCCGCGCGATCGACTTCTTCGGCGATGATCGCGACTACCCGCTGCATCAGGAGCCGGGCGGCGAAGACTTCCTCAGCCCGAGCCTCGGCGCGGCCGATCTGATGCGTCGGGTGCTCGCGCCCGACGAGCTCGCGCGATGGCTCGATCGCGTGATGCCGAGCGGTTTCTCCACCCGGTCGGCGGGGTCAGCCGCCGACGTCTCTACTGGGTCGGCGGGGTCAGCCGCCGACTTCTCGACTGGGTCGGCGGGGTCAGCCGCCGACGTCTCGACCGGGTCGGCGGCGTCAGCCGCCGACTTCGCGCTCGCGCCGGTGCGCGTGACGGATCCCAGCGACGGGCGGCTCGCGCACCTCGACGGGCTGAACCTGAGCCGCGCGTGGATGCTCGAGGGGCTCGCAGCGGGGCTTCCCGTCGACGATCCGCGTCGGACGAGCCTGCTCGCGAGCGCACGCGCGCACGGCGAGGTCGCGCTCGCCGCGATCGACGGCGCCCACTACGCGGGCAGCCACTGGCTCGGGACCTTCGCGTGCTACTGGCTCACGCGACGCGGATTGCCGTGAGCACGAACGACCCGCGAGTCGGCCTCTGCACGACCTGCGTGCACGCGCGCACGATCGTCTCCGCGAAGGGCTCGACGTTCTGGATGTGCCGCGAGCCGAGCTTGCCGAAGTACCCGCCGCTCCCGGTGCTCCGCTGCCGCGGCTTCACGAAGCGCGACGCCTGAGCTCGAAGCTCGTCGCCATCTCCGACTCGGTCTCCGACTCTGTCTCTGTCTCTGTCTCTGTCTCTGTCTCTGTCTCTGTCTCTGTCTCTGTCTCTGTCTCCGTCTCCTTCGCGCCTTCACGCTTCCGGCGCGCTCACCGAAGCCGCGTCGCCAGCGCGCTCTGTCGCTCCACTCGGCGGCGCACCCCCTCGATCAATCGTGCTTCTTCTCCGAAGATCAGCACGTGCCGCCGCGCGCGCGTGACCGCGGTGTAGAGCAGCTCGCGCGTGAGCAGCGGCGCGGGCTCCTCCGGCAGGACGATCGCGACGCGCTCGTGCTCGGAGCCTTGCGCTTTGTGCACCGTCACCGCGTACGCGAGCTCGAGGCGGCTCTCCACCACCTCGATCGGGAAGGTCATGAAGTCTTCGTCGCCGCGTCGAAACGCCGCGAGGCGCCGCACGGGTCCGCGCCCCTCGCGCGCGAGGATCACGAGCCCCTGATCGCCATTGTAGAGGCCACGCTCGTAGTCGTTGCGCGTCACGAGCACCGGCTCGCCCGCCGCGAAGCGCGGGCCCCGATCGCGCCCCGAGCGGGCGAGGTGACGCGTGTGCGCGAGCTCGTTCAGCGCGAGCACTCCGGTGCGACGGCCGCGCGTGACGCAGAGCAGCCGCGCACGATCGAGCCCGTCGAAGAGCGTGCGCAAGCGCCGGAGCTCGCGCGGACGCGGGCGACCGTCGATCACGTCGAACGCACGCGTCGCGTCGCGTGAAGGGGGCGCGATGCGTTCCCACGCCGCGAGCAAGCTCGGCAGATCCGAGCCGCTCACGAGCTCCACGCCGTGCCCACCGAGCCGGTCGAGCGTCCCCGGGCGCCGAACCTCCGCGAGCACCAGCGCCTCGTCGCCCACGTTCATCGCGCGCGCGACGCCGAGCACGTGACGCCCGTCGGGATCGTCCTCGCGCATCCGGAAGCTCTCGGTGAGGCGCGCGACCGGGCGCGTCCGCGACCCGTCGCGCGATCCGCTCGCGTCGTCGGCGTCACCCGCGAGCGCCGCGCAGAGATCGCGAAACACCGCGCCCGCCTCGACGGAAGGGAGCTGCTGCGCGTCGCCGAGCAGCACCACGCGCGCCTCCGGCGACGCCGCGCGCAAGAGACGATCGATCAGCGCGACCCCGATCATCGAGCTCTCGTCCACGAGGATCACGCGCTGGCCGAGCGGGTTGCGCTCGTGCTGCCGAAAGCGCCCCGTCGCCGGCGAGTAGCCGAGCAATCGGTGGAGCGTCTGGCTCTCGGGCACGTGCGCGCGAAGCGCCCGATCCTCGGGGCTCGGATCGCCGATCGCGTCCAGCGCGCGCAGGATCGAGCTGCGCATCCGATCGGCCGCTTTGCCGGTGGGTGCCGCGAGCGCGATCCGATCGGGCGCGATGCCGAGCCGCACCGACACACGGAGCATCGACACCACGATGCTGGTCTTGCCGGTGCCGGGCTCACCGCTCACGAGCGCGAGCCGACCACGGGCCGACGAACGCACCGCCGCGCGTTGCGCCGCGCTGAGCGTGACCGTTCCCGAAGGCCGCGCGAGCACGTCCGCGAGGGCGGCGTCGAGCGCCGCGTCGTCGACCACGTCGCCCGGCACACCGCTCGCGGCCTCGATCGCACCGAGGTGCGATCGCGAGGTCGTCGCGGGGTCGCTCGTGCGGACCCGGGCGAGCACCGTCGACGCCACACGCGCCTCGAGCACGTGCAGCCGATGCGAGCCGACGGCATCGGCGTCGACGATCAAGGGCGCCCGATCGCCAGGCGCCCCGACCACCGGCGCGAACGCCTTCGGTCGCGTGCACAGCTCGCGCGCGAGCGCACGCTCCGCCGCACCGAGCCCGAGCGCCTCCAGGTGCTCGTCGAGCACGGATCCGTCGAGCGGCAAGCGCGTGGAGCCGCGACTCTCCGCGAGACGCAGCGCCGCGACCAACCCGACGAACGCGTCGTGATGCGCGATCCGCACGGGCTCCGGAAGCAGCCGCGCGAGCTCCATCCCGAGCGCGAGCTGTCCCTCGTCGAGCTCCAGCTCGGCGGCGCGCTCGAGCAAACCCGCATTCGGCGCGCGCGTGTGACCTGCGGGCCCCGGCGCGACGGTGTGAGGGACGAGCTCGACGGGGCCTCCCCCGAGCGCGTCTTCGACGAGCCCCAGCGCCACGAGCGCGGCCCGCGCGGTGCCGTGCGGATGGATCGTCACGGTCCCTCCCGCAGCGGAGCGAGCGCGTACCCGAAGGGCGTGTCGGATTCGCGCAGCTCGCGCTCCCAGCTCACGACCTCGTCCCAGCGCGGACGCGCGAAGACGACGCCCGCGCCCACGCCGCGCGAAGGATCCATGCCACGCAAGAACGCGTAGAGGAGCCCCCCGAACGTCGCTTCGTAGTGGGCCTCGTCGCGAACACCGAGCAGGCGCAGCACGCCGAGGGTGTAGATGCGCGCCTGGAGGGCGTAGTGCTGGTCGACGTGCGCGCGGAGCATCGGCGCCGCGAACGAGGGAAGACGATCGCTCTTCCAATCGAGGAAGAACGTGCGCGCGACTCCGCCGGGCGCGGGCGGCGCGAGCACGAGGTCGATCACGCCGCGCAACACCCCGCGCTCGATTCGGAACGGCCGCGTCGCGTCGTGCCCGTCGACCGCGTCGTGCTCCTCGACGTTCGCCGACGATGCCTCGCTCGTGGACGCCAAACCCGGATGCGCGCGCTCCGGGATCGGATACGCGAAGCCCATCTCCGGCACGCGCGCGCCGCGCAGACCCGCCAGGCCGTCCGGCAGCTCGAGACCGGGGAACGCGAGCCGAACGCGAAGCGCTCGCGCGAGCAGCGCGCACGACGGCTCGACGAGCTCCGCGTCGACCACGCTGCGTCGCGCCGCGGTCTGCACGATCGCTCGCCAACGCGGCGCGTCGTCGAGCGTCGCGGCGACGTCGATCCCCGGCGCGAACACCGCCTCCAACGCGGCGTGCAGGAAGACGCCGATCGTCGCACCACCGGGCAGCGCGGAGGCGAGGGGATCGTCGGTGTTCGAGACCGTGTCCGAGACGAGCGCCGTCTCCGTCTCCGTCTCCGTCTCGGTCTCGGTCTCGGTCTCCGTCTCCGTCTCCGTCCCCGTCTCCGTCCCCGTCTCCGTCCCCGTCTCCGTCTCCGTCCCCGTCCCCGTCCCCGTCTCCGTCTCGGTCTCGGTCTCGGTCTCCGTCTCGGTCTCCGTCTCCGTCCCAGACGACGTTGCACGAAGCGTCGGTGTCCACGCCGCTTCCGCCGCCACGTCCTCGTTCCACTCCTCTTCGTCGTCCATCACCACGACCGGCGCGCTCGCGCCTTGCTTCGCCATGCGCGTGTAGCTCGTCACCACGAAGCCCGCGTGCTCACGGCGCAGGCGATCGAAGTCGTCCTCCTCCCGCGCGCGCGTCAGCAGCGGCTCGACCACCTCCCACGGCACGTCCCGCGACGTCTTCGTCTCGCGCGTCGGCTCGCACACCGCGAGCGCCTCGAAGGTCACCGCGTCACCGTCGACGAATCCTCGCGCCACGAGCGTCTGCAGGCGCTCGTCGAGCCACTTCTGCGCGCCCTGAACCGGACCGAAACGTTCGTGCGCACCGACCACCCCGCGCGCGCCTTCGGGCGGCGGACCGAAGTAGGGCACGAAGAGTCGCGCCTTCGCGCGCGTGAGCGCCACGTAGAGCAGCCGCTCGTCCTCCGCGCGCGCTTCCTCGTCGACGCGCTCCTCCACCTCGCGCGGCACCGGGCGCACCCACGCCTCACGCTTGCCCTCGCGATGCGCGACCAGCGGCTCCGTCTCGCCGCCGCCGCCGCCGCGCGTGAAGCCGCCCACGAGGAAGACCACCGCCGCTTCGAGCCCCTTCGACTTGTGCATCGTCAGGAGCTGCACCGCCGGCCGATCGCTCGCGAGCCGCTGCACGCTGCCCTCGCCCGAGAGCGGCTCCGCGCGTCCGTCCACGAACGCTTCGAGTCGCGCGGCCAGGTCCTCCGCGTCGCGTCGACCGCCGCTCTCTTCGAGCAGCACCTCGAGCACGTGCTGGTGCGTCGTGAGCGCGACCTCCCCGCCCGGCCGAAACAAGAGCCGCCGCGCTAGCCCGCTCTCCTCCAACATCGCGCGCAGCAGCCCCGCCCCGTCGTGCCGCGTCGCCAGCTCACGCCAGCGGTACAAGCTCGCGACGAGCGGATGCTGCGCGTCGAGATCGCGGCACCGCGGGAGCTCCGCGAGTGGCACGTCGAAGTAGCTCGTGAGCCACGCGCGCAAGCGCAGCGAGCCGTCCGTCGGGTCCGCCACCGCACGCAGCACGTCGAGCACCTCCCGCGCCTCGCGCGTCCGAAAGAGCCCCTCGCGCTTGTAGAACGCGTGCGGCACCCCGTGCGCTTCGAGCGCCGCCGCGATCGGCTCCGCTTCGCGCGCGGTCCGCGTGAGCACGAAGACGTCCGAGTAGCCGATCGGCCGCGCGACCCCGCCCTCGACGAGCACCAGCCGCTCCTCCTCCACGAGCCGCCGACACTCGCGCGCGATCGCTTCCCCGAGCGTGGCGCGCACCGCGTCCGCGTTCGGCTTCTCCTCGCCGACCACCGTCCAGAGCGTCATCGCGGGCGCCGCGCTCCCGTCGCCCCGTCGCGCCTCGCGCGTCGGATCGCCTGCGCGCACCGGCTCGTCGTAGCGGATCGGCCCGCGGAAGAAGTCCTCCGAGAAGACCTCGTTGTAGGCCGCGATCACCCGCGGCGTGCTGCGGAAGTTCTCCACCAGCCGCAGCGCACGCCCCCCCGCGAGCCGCTCGCACGCCGCGCGGTACGTGTGCACGTCCGCGTTCCGGAATCCGTAGATCGCCTGCTTCGGATCCCCGATCACGTAGAGCGAATGTTCGCCCGCTCCGTCGACGAACAAACGCCGAAAGATCGACCATTGAAGCTCGTCCGTATCTTGAAACTCGTCCACCAACGCATGCGAGTATTGCGCGCGGAGCGAGCGCACGAGCGCGCCGCCCACCTCGCCCTCGAGGGCCTGCGCGACGAGCCCGAGCATGTCGTCGAAGTCCATCGCGCCTTCGCGCGCCTTCGTGGTCGCGAGCCGCTCCCGCACCCGCGGCAGGAGCTCCTGCACGAGCACTCCGAAGGGCGAGGTGGCCACTTCGAGCAGCGCGTCGAGCCGACCGAGCAACGCGCCGAGCGCCGGCTCGAGCCCAGCCACCGCTTCGAGCCGCGCCGGGAGCCACGCGCGCCTCGCCTCGCCGCGCACCACCTCCACCCTCGCCCACGCGTCGAGTGCCGCGAGCGCGTCGAGCAACGCGCCACCTTCGTCCGAGCTCCGTCGCGCGTGCGCCTCGTCGACCAGCGCGGCGAGGGCCGCGATCGACTCCCCGACCTTCGCGGCCACGTCGACGCGCGGGAACGCCGCTCGAATCGTCGGCTCGAGCGCCGCCACCTCCGCCCGCCGCGGGAGCTGCGCGAGCACGTCCGAAAAGCGCGCCCGATCCCACGCCGGTCGGATCGCGCCGCGCTCGACGTGCCACGGAAAGAGCGCCGCCTCGAGCGCGTCCGCGTCCATCGCGCCGAGCACGCGCAGGACCACCGCGCGCAACGGCGACGCATCCGCCAGCACCACGCGCAGCTCCTCGCGGAACGCTCGCCCGAACGCGCGCCGAGGCTCCACGAGCGTCTGTCGGAAGGGCCGCCGGCTCAGGAACGCCTGCTCCGCGAGCACCCGCTGACAGAACCCGTGAATCGTGGAAATCGGCGCACGCTCGAAGCCCGCGAACGCCTCCTTCAAACGTCGCATCGTGCGACCGTCGATCGACCACGCGGGTCCGGTCGACGGATTCACTCGCGCATCTCCGTCGCGCGGGGCCACGATCGCGCCGAGCGTCGCGCGCACGCGGGCCCGCATCTCGCGGGTCGCCTTCTCCGTGAAGGTCACCACGAGGATCCGGTCGAGCGAGGCGCCGCGCACCAGCAGCTCCACCACGAGGTGCTCGAGCGTGTAGGTCTTTCCCGTCCCCGCCGATGCCTCGATCACCGCATGCCCACGCGTCGGGATCGCGTCGAGCAGCGCGGGTCGCACGAAGCGGAGCACCTCGCGATCGTCGGCGGCTGACCCCGCGGACCCGTGACGATCGTCCGCGGCTGACCCCGCGGACCCGTGACGATCGTCGGCGGCTGACCCCGCGGACCCGTGACGATCGTCGGCGGCTGACCCCGCGGACCCGTGACGATCGTCGTCGTGCGCGCTCACGAGCCCCCTCCGACGTCGAGCCCCGCCAGGCGCACGAAGAGCCCGAAGCGACGCCGCACCACCACGTCCACCTCGTCGGGGACCCGCAACGTGTGCTCGTCCCGAACGAGCCCCGCGCGCCACGACGTCGGCGCGTTTCGTCGTCGCCGACGCTCCGCCTCGATCTCCCGCGTCAGAGCGCCGCGCGTCAGGCCACGCCAGCCCTCGGCGGACGTGAGCACCCGCGCGACCGCGTCGAACGGGAGGAACACGTCGTGCGGCTCGCCGCACAGCTCGCGCGCGCGCTCGACGAGCCAGCGACGTGCCTCGTCCGGATCGAGCGCACCGAAACGCGTCGAGGCGTCCACCGCCGCGTCGCCACCGTAGAGCACGAGCGCGCGGTGCGAGTCACGCGGACCGGCGCCGCCCGCCACGAGCGCGACGTAGTCCACGAAGCCGTCGAGCGCGTGGCGCAGACGCTCGCGTCGCAGCTCCGCGCCCTGGGGCGGCTCCTTCGCGAGCAACACCAGCGACGCACGCTCGTCCTCGAAGAGCAACGACGTGCGACCCACGACCTGCGCGTTCGGCAAGACGATCGGATCGCGCACCACGTCGCTCTCGCCGATCTCCACGCTCGCCCCGAAACGCACGCGGCGCGGCGTCATCCCGGCGCGCGCCACCGTCTGCGAAAAGAGCCGCCGCCAGCCGCCGAGCATCCGGCGATCCGCGTCCGCACCGCGCTCCGCCACCGTGCCGAGCGGCCAGCGTCCGTGCGCTTGCCGCAGCGGCACGCCCTCGCGCTCGTGCCACTCCTCCGGCTTCACGCGACGGCGCAGCCCCTCCTCGAACGCCTCGCGCAGCGCGCCCGCACGCTCGAGCGCGGACGGTCGAAACGGCTCGTCCTCCAGCGCCGCGCGCGCCTCGTCGTCGTCCTCGCGCTCGAGCCGCAGCACCGCGCTCGCCCACCCGCGCAGCGGCGAGGCGAGAAAGCGACGCAGCGCGGACAACGACACCACGAGCTCGTCTTCCGTGCGCCGTTCGATCGCGGAGACCCCACGCGCACCATCGCCGGTGCTCCGCGAGTCACCGGCACGCACGCGCCGCTCGGCGTCGCTCGTCGGTGCGTCGGCACGCGGCTCGTCGATCCGCTCGTGCACCACCAAGAGCTCCGCGAGCGGCCCCCCGTGCGCGCGCACCTCGTCGAGCTTCACCTCGCGCCCCGCCGCGCGATGCAGCGCCTCGCCCGCGCGACACGCGAGCGACTCCAGCGTCGCCTCCCGCAGCGCGCGCCCTTCGTGGTGCTCGTCGTGCCGACGCAGCGGGAACGATCGAACGATCTCGCCATCGGTCACGTAGCGACGCTGCAGGAGCTCGAGGAGCTGCACCACCACCGGCGAAGGCGCGATCGCCTCGCCCGTGAGCTCGTCGCGCGCGACCCACGACACCACGAAGCGCTCTCGCGCACAGAGCAGCGTCTCGAGGAACACGTACTTGTCGCGCTCGGCCGGCGTCACGTCGCCGATGCGTCGCCGCTGCGCGCGCAGATCGAGCGGATCGCGGCGCTCGCTCGTCGGAAAGCGCCCCTCGCCCATCCCGAGCACGAACACGACGCGAAAGGGGATCGCGCGCATCGGCGCGAGCGCCGACACCACGACTCCGTCCGCGAGGTACTCGCCGCGTGCTCCTCCGAGCGACGCGAGCCCTTCGCGCAACAGCTCCGCGGCGACGTGCACCCGCACGCGCGCGACGCGCGACGACGTATTCGTCGCGGCGAACGAGCTCGCCGAGCCCTCTGCCGAAGCCGTCGCGCCATCTTCTCCCACGGGGTCCGCGCCCACCTCGCGCTCCGCCACCGCGCGACACGCCGCGAGGCACCGCCGCAGCTCGCTCTCCTCGCGATCGCCGCGCGCCTCCAAGTAGCCCGTGAAGAGCGCCTCGAAGAACACCGCCCACGCGGAGAGCGGCAGCTCCGCCGTCTCGGAGAAGCGCGCGTCCGCGATCAAGCTCCGCACGATCAGCGCGAGCGACGGAGTCGCCTCGTCCGCCTCGCCCGGCTCCGGATGAATCGGCCCCGTCGCGCTCTCGAAGGGCCGCGCATCGGTCTCGCACTCCAGGAACGCGCCGAGCGCGAGCCGCGACGCCGCCTGCGCCCAGCTCACGGCGTCGATCCCGAGCGTCGCGGGCGCGAGGTAGGTCCCCGCGAGATCCTCGCCGTCGCGCCCGTGGAAGACGCCGAGCCGATCGACGATCCGCGCCCACGCCGCGCGATCGAGCTCCGACGAAGCGCCCGGCACCCGCAGCGCCGGATGCCGCAGCAGCGCGAGCACCTCGGGGCGCGAAAAGCGCGAGAGCAGCACGTCGACGAGCAGGCTCGCCGCCTCCACCACGCGGCTCTCGCTCTGCAACGAGAGATCGACGACGTGGTGCGGGATGCGACGCGCCTGTCCGAACACCGCCGCCACGTGCGGCAGGTAGGTGTCCCGATCGTCGGCATGCACGAGCACCGCGATCTCGTGGAAGCGCAGCGGCGTGTCCGCGCGGCTCGCGCGCACGAGCCGCCAGATCTCTTCCGCGACCGACTCGACCTCGCGCCGCACGCCCGGGCACGCGAACGCCTCGATCGTTCCGTCGGCGGGCACACGCCCTTCCGGAAACGCGCGTCGCTCGAGCACGTCGTCCTGCACCCGCGCGAGCAAGCTGCCTCGCGTCTCGCGGACCTCGGTCGGCAGGTCGAAGCGCTCCTCGCGATCCCCACCCGTCAGCTCGCCGAGCAGGTGCACGTGCTCGCGCCCCGGTCGTCCCCACCACGTGAGCAGCGGCGGATCGTCCTCGCGATCCAGCACCTCGGTCGGCTCCTCCAGCCGCGCGCGCAGCTCGCTCTCCGCCGCCACGTCCTCCCAGAACTCGCGGCACGGATTGAGCACGTAGAGCGAGAGATCCGCGCGCGCACCCATCGCGCCGAACACCCACTGGAAGATGCGCGCGACGTACGAGAGACCCACCACGTGGAACGTCGTGGGGAGCGCACCGGGCGTCGGCGACCGTCCCTCGAGCCGCGCGAGCGCTTCGTGCAGCGGCACCACGCCCCGGCTCGCCGCGCGCGCGCGCACCTCGCACCAGAGCGCGCGCTGCCAGCGCTCCATCGCGTCGCTCGGTGGAGCTGCGTCGCTCGGTGGAGCTGCGTCGCTCGGTGGAGCTGCGTCGCTCGGTGGAGCTGCGTCGCTCGGTGGAGCTGCGTCGCTC
>JALOQC010000222.1 GCA_025453555.1 Myxococcota bacterium
AGCACCGATCGCGACCGCGCCTTCCGCGAGCTCTCCGAGACCGCCGCACGAACGCTGGGCGTCGAGCGCGTCGGGATCTGGCTCTTCGACGACGACGGCGCGCGGCTCGTGTTGCACGATCTCTTCGAGCGCTCGCGGCGCGCACACTCCCACGGCGCGGTCTTTCCGCGCGCGGACGCGCCCGTCTACTTCGCGGCAATCGAGGAGGATCGCGCGCTCGCGGCGGACGACGCCCACACGGATCCCCGCACCTGCGAGTTCCGGAGCTTCTACCTCGAGCCGCTCGGCATCGGCGCGCTCCTGGACGCGCCGATCCACTCGCACGGAGGCGTGGTCGGGATGATCTGCTGCGAGCACGTCGGTGGCGTTCGACACTGGCGCCCCGAGGAATCGTCGTTCGTAGCCTCGCTCGCCGACTACGCCGCCCTGGCGCTCGACCTGGCGGAGCGCGCGGAGCTCGAAGAGCGCCTGCGACGCGCGCAGCGGCTCGAGAGCATCGGTCGGCTGGCGGGCGGCGTCGCGCACGACTTCAACAACATGCTGACCGCGATGCTGAACGGGGCGGTCCTGGTCAAACGAGTCGTCACGCCCGCGCCTGGCAGCGACGTGGAGGTGCTGCTCGACGACATCATCGCGGGCTCGCGACGCGCCGCGGGTCTGACGAGCCAGCTCCTCGCCTTCGCGCGACGGCGTCCGGTCGCGCCGCGCGTGCTGGATCCACGCGACGTGCTCCAGCAGATGCGCCCGATGCTCGAGCGCATCGTGGGCGACGGCATGGTCGTGGAGGTGCGCGCAGACCACGACGTCGGCTGCGTGCGCATGGATCCGACGCAGCTCGAGCAGGTCGTGCTGAACCTCGCGGTGAACGCGCGCGACGCGATGGACGAAGGTGGCCACCTCGAGATCGAGCTCGGCACCCGAAACCTCGACGCGGAAGCCGCGAGCGCGCGACCGGATCTGCGACCGGGCGCCTACGTGACGCTGCTGGTACGCGACGACGGGCGCGGGATCCCGGCCGAGGTTCTGCCCAAGATCTTCGAGCCCTTCTTCACCACGAAGCCGGTCGGCAAAGGCACCGGCCTCGGGCTCGCGACCACGTGGGGCCTCGTGCGCCAGGCGGGCGGTCACGTCGACGTGATGAGCACGCCCGGCGAAGGCGCGACGTTCGTGGTGTATCTCCCGCGCGTCGAAGGCGTGCCGCACTCGTCTCCGCCACCGCGCTCGGTGGACGACGTTCGTGGGCGCGAGCGGGTGTTGTTGGTGGAGGACGACGAGAGAGTGCGACGTACGGTCTCGGAGGGGCTCGGCGCGCTCGGCTACGAGGTGCACGCGGTCGGCTCCGCGCCCGAGGCGCTCGTGCACGTGAGCGATCACGACGTCGACGCGGTGGTCACCGACGTCGTGATGCCGACCATGGGCGGCCCGGAGCTCGCGCTGCGCCTGCGCGAGACGCAGCCGAACCTCCCGATCGTGTACGTGACCGGCCACGCGGAGGACAGCACGCCGCACGATCACCTCGGCATCCCCATGGTGTCGAAGCCCTTCACCGCGCACGAGCTCGCGCGCACGTTGCGTGAGCTCTTCGCGGACGTGGAGCGACGCGAAGCGGTGCGCGCGAGCTGACGTCGCGTGCGTCGGTGACCAGACCCACGACGAGCCCTCCGCGCCTCGTTCGCCGACGTTCGTACCAACCGACATCGCCATCGCCCCCGCCGCGCGCACCGCGTACTCTCGCGCCATGCAGCGTGCGAAGGGCACTTGGGTGATCACGGGCGCGGGCAGCGGCTTCGGTCGCGTGTTCGCGCAACGGCTGGCGGAGCGTGGCGAGACGCTCGCGCTCTGGGATCGCGACGCGAAGGGGCTCGAGACGACCCGCGCGCTCCTCGGCGCCGCGCGCGTGCACGTCCAAGCGGTCGACGTCACCGACGCCGCCGCGGTGTGGCACGCCGCCGAGAGCACACGCGACGCGATCGGCCCGGTCGCGCACGTCGTCAACAGCGCGGGCATCCTGCGCGTCGGTCCCGTGAAGGAGCTCGGCGCGGAAGAGCACGCGCGCATGATGCAGGTGAACTACCTCGGCTCGGTGCACGTCGCCCAAGCGCTCCTGCCGCAGCTCGAGCGCGCGAGCGGCCGCGCCACGCTGCTCTTCGTGGCCTCCGTCGCGGGCCTCCGCGGCTTCCCGGAGCTCGCAGGCTATTGCGCTAGCAAGTTCGCGGTCGTCGGCTTCGCCCAAGCGCTGCGCGACGAGCTGCACGGCACGAACGTCGACGTACGCGTGCTCTGCCCACCGCCCGGCGACACCCCGATGGTGCGCGAGCTCGCCAAGGTGCCGCCGATCTACAAGCTCTCGCGCCTCTACACCGCGGAAGAAGTCGTCGACGCCGCGCTGCGTGGGCTCGACCGGCGCGCGTTCGCGATCCTCGTCGACGCGAACAGCAAGCTCTTGCACAAGGTCGGCGCGATCGCGCCGGGCGTGGTCGATCGCATCGTGCGGTTCGTGTCGCGGTGAGCGACCATGCGGTCGATCCGAGGCCTCGTGCGGCTCGCGCGCAAATGCGACGACGAAGTCCGAGACGAGCGCGAAGCGCGAGCGAAGGCGACGCCCACGACGAAGACGAGAGCACCACGATCACGACCGAAGGAAGACGAAGATGGCGTTTCGTGACGACCGCGACGCGCTCCGCGCGCGCAAGGAGCAGCTCGAGAAGGACCTCACCGACGCGCAGCAGGCGCTCGAACGGCACGAACGAAAGGACGAGCACGACGAGCGGGAGCTCGCGCGTCTGCGGCGCGAGGTCGACCGCCTCCGGGTGGCGGCGGGTGAAGCGAGCGCGAACCGTCCGCCACGCGTCAACAAGACTCCATTCCTCGCGGCCGGTGTCGCGGGCACGGTCGCCGTCACTGCGGCGATCGGCTTCTTCGTGTCGATGCGCGCCGCTCCCGTCGCACCGATCGTCGCGCCGCCGGTGCCCACCGTGCCGGGGATGCCCCTCACGTCGCCGCCCGTGAGCCCGACCTCACCTCCGGCGGTCGTGCCTCGCACCTCCGTCCGCTTCGGCGCGCTCGTCACGAGCAGCGACGGACGTCCCGAGATCCCGGTCGGCGCCGGCTGCGTGGTCGAGACCGAGCTCACGGGTGAGAGGGTCGCATCGCTTCGCGTGCAGTGCCTCGGTGTCGCCGTCTACGACCCCACCTGGGAGGTCGGCACGTCGATGACGATGTCGTCGTCGGGCGCTCGAGCGCGCAGCACGGCGGAGGGCGAAGTCTTCCTCGTCGAGTACTCGGAGGTCGGGCAACGAACCGGCCCGCGGCCGCAGATCGCGTTCGACTCGCAGCGCAGCACCCTCCGCGTGTGGGCCGAGAACGCCAGCCCCTTCGATCTCCGGTTCGTGGTCGACGAGCGCGGCCTCCCCGACGTCGCGCGCGAGCCCGCGACGCAAGCTCCGCACGCGCGCTGGCGCGTCGAAGCGCGCCGGCGCGCGAGCCGCGGCGTCGTTCCATTCACCACCGACCGCTGCGAGCTCTCGCTCTTCCCCGAGGCACTCGACGCGAACCACACGTGCCGCGCCCAGCTGCGCTGCGAAGACGTGCTCGTCTACGGTGGGGCGACCTCGGGCTACAACCGCTGCGAGACCGTGATCGCAGACGCGCAGGCTTATCCGCGCGCGAACGACACCGGCGTCAGCAGCGAAGACTCCGACCCGCGCTTCGCGCTCGACCTCGCCGAGAAGACGTTGGTCGTGGCCGACGCGACGCCGACCGGCGCGTGGGAAGCGAGCTTCACGCTCCGCGATTCGACCGCATGCGACTTCGACGGCGCGTGGGTCGGCACGCTCGACGGAGCCCCCCTTCGCCTCCAAGGCGAGCGGGGGCGCTTCGTCGGCGCGGTCGTCGGCGAAGCGATGAGCGAGCGCTGCGCCCACGGCGAAGCCGCGATCGAGCTCGACGGCCGCCGCTTCGAAGGCCGCTTCGGACCCGGCTTCGCGAGCTTCCTCGCGGTCGACGCCGAAGGGACCCCGCTGACGCTGCTGCGCGTCGCGCCCTGAGCTCACGGCTCGACGAGACGCGCGCTCCGTTTCGAGTCGTCGAGCCGGAGGCAAGGCGCACGCACGACGCATCGAACGCAGCGTCGTAGCGTCGCGCGGATCATCGGCGCCGATTGGCCACCGGGCTGAGCGCGGTCGGGCGCTTCTCGGGCGCGCACATGTCGTTGTCCGCCGGGCGTGCGCCGAAGAAGAGCGAGTCGCCGTCGAGGCGCACGAGGTCGTAGTCTGCGTCGCAGCTCGCCTGCGGGTACTGGCCGAAGCCCGCGCAGCCACTCGCGTACACGTCTTGGGCGACGCCGGTCTCGAAGTCGGCCGTGCCGCAGCCCTCCAGCGAGTTCAGGAAGTCTCGCAATCCGTCGACCTCGGGTCGGATCGTCTTGGCGGTGAAGCCGAAGCGCGCTTCCCATGCGCCCGCGACCGCGTCGCTCGGTCGCTCGAGCGCGTAGGGGCCTTCGATGTGCACCGTGACGAGCGGCACTTCGCACGCAGGGTCGCCATGCACGACGTAGTCGATCGCCCAGTCGGACGCGGCGAGATCGAAGTCGAGCCGGAAGTACTGCGTGCTCCCGTCCGCCTGCGGGCTCGGGGTGCAGTCGGAGACCCAACGACCCACGAGGCTCGGCGGGGAGGCCGCGTCTTCGCCCCCGGTCGTGGCGTCGGGAACGGAGGCCGACTCGCTCCCGCACGCGACGGCGAAGAGGGCCACGAGAGACGTGGAGAGGCGAAGGGCCTTCCCGACGCGAGACTTCGAGAAGCGAGACTCGGAGAAGCGAGACGTCGAGAGACGAACGGGGGGGAGAGAGAGCGTGCTCATGATCGAACTCCTCGACCGCGGGTTCGTGGTGCGGCCTGAGGAGAGGTTGGAACCGCCGAGTCATGGTGTCCTGCTCATGTTCGTCATCTCATCCATGAGCGAGGCTCATCGATCGAGCGCCGAGACCCGCTCGGCTCTGGTACCTTCGCCGCGTGACCTCGAAGGACCGGAGACCCCACGCGACCGCCTGGCCGCCCGTCGATCTGAGCGGACTGCGGGTGCTCGACGCGCTCTTGCGCACCGAGAGCACCGTGCAGGCCGCCCGCGAGCTCGGGCTCACGCAGAGCGCGGTCAGCCACGCGCTCTCGCGGTTGCGCGACACCTTCGACGATCCGCTCTTCGTGCGCGTCGGTCGTCGTCTCGTCCCCACGGAGCGCGCGCGTGAGCTCTCGGGCGCGTTGAGCGACGCGCGCACCGCCCTCGAGCGCGTGCTCGCGCCGCGGGTCGCCTTCGAGCCGTCGTCGCTCCGTCGCACCTTCCGCCTCGCGTGCGCGGACTACGCGGAGCTGGTGGTGCTCCCATGGCTGTTCGAGGCGCTCGCGCACGAAGCGCCGGGCGTCGATCTGGCGACCTACACGCCGGGCGACGCGCTCGAAGAGGAGCTCCAGAACGGCCGCGCGGATCTCGGCATCGGCGCGCGCTTCGGAGAGCGCGCGGGCCTGGTTCACCGCGCGCTCTTCCGCGACCGCTTCGTGTGTGTGCGACGCGCGGGAGCGCCGAAGCTCACCCTCGCGCGCTACCTCGACGATCGACACGTGCTCGTGTCGCCGCGCGGGCTGCCGGGCGGCATCGTGGACGATCTCTTGGAAGGCATGGGACACACGCGCCGCGTGGTGCTCCGCACGCCGAGCTTCCAGACCGCGCTCGCCCTCGCCGCGCGCACGGAGCTCTCCGCCACGCTGCCGCGAACGCTGGCGGAGGCCTACGCGGAGCACGCGCCGATCACGATCGCGAAGCTGCCCTTCGAGGTGCCGGAGCTCCGGTTCGGCATGATGTTCGCCGCGTCGCGCAAGGACGACGCGAGCCATCGCTGGTTCCGCGAGCGCGTGGCGGCGCTGCTGGCGAAGCCGCGGGGCTCGACGCCGGACCGCGCACCCGTGATGCGCGTCACGCCTTGACGGGCTCCGTCACTCGAGCGCCGACAACCCCAAACGGATCGCACACTTCGTGAGCTCGGCCACGCTGTTCACGTGGAGCTTGCGCATCAACTTCGCGCGGATCGCGTGGACCGTCTTGTCGCTCACCCCGAGGTCGTCGGCGATGGCTTTGGTGTGCCCACCCTCCGCGATCGCACGAAGGACTTCGCGTTCGCGGCGACTGAGTGGCGAGCTAGGCGCCGGGCGGATCCACTGATCCATCACGAACCCAGCCACGCTCGGGCTCACGTACAGACCACCCGAAGCCACCACGTCGAGCGCCCGCACGAGCTCGTCGTATGCGGCGGACTTCACCACGTATCCCACCGCTCCACTTTGAAACGACGCCATCACCAGCTCGCGTTCGTTGTGCATCGAGAGCGCCACCACGCGCGTACTGGTGCGCTCGGCGACGAGCTTTCGCGTCACCTCGATCCCGCTCAGTCCCGGCATCGAGATGTCCATGAGCACGGCGTCGGGCGCGAGCGCCCGAACCCGATCGAGCGCCTCGACGCCATCGGCCGCCTCGGCGACGACTTCGATGTTCGGGACACCCTCGAGGCACATACGCAAGCATTGGCGGACCAACGCATGGTCGTCGGCGAGCAGAACCCTCATGTGCCTCGCCAGGGTAGCTCGAGGGTCGCTTGCAGTCCGTGGGGAGAACGCGGACACATGATGAGTTCTCCGCCCGCCAGGCGGAGCCCCTCACGCACCCGGAACAGTCCGAAGCCCGGGGTCGGCTCTCCCACCAGCCCGACCCCGTCGTCCTCCACCTCCACGGACATCGCGGTGGGAAACCACCGAACCCGCACGACGAGTCGAGTCGCACGCGCGTGTCGGACCACGTTCACCATGAGCTCTCGCGACGACCAATACATGAGCGCACGATCCGCGCGAGGCCACTCCGCGCTCGGCACGCCTCGCTCCTCGAGCGAGAACGAGACCCCGTGCCTTCGAGCGAGGGTCTCCCCCACCTCTCGCAGCGCCGGCAGAAGTCCCAACGATCGAAGCGTCGGGGGATCGATCTCGCGCGTCAGCTCGTTCACGTGTTGTACAGCGCCGTCCAACACCTCGGCGAGCAATCCCAAGGTGCGTCCGGGAGATGATTCGTCCGCGGCCTTGCCGGTCAGCAAACGAGCCATCGCCAGCTCCTGTGCGATCCCGTCGTGGACCTCGGCGGCGATCCGATGACGAAGCGTGTGCTCCGCCTCCGCTTGCTGTCGCGCGAGCGCTTCGAGTCGGCGGCGGTGGTCCTCGATCACCCGACGCGCTTCCTTCTGCTCCGTGACGTTTCGGACGATCGCGGTGGCTTCGTCTGGTGCGTGAGCGGCGAACCGAGCCTCGAACGCCTGCCGTCCGACTCCGGGGATGTCGAGCTCGTATCCGTGCTCCTTGACCACCCCTCGCTCGTGCAACGCGAGGCGAACGACCTCCAGCAGCTCGTCGGCCAGGCGAGGATCGATGAGCTCGCGCATGGGTCGGCCGCGTGCGTCCTCGGCGGGAACCACGAGATCGCTGGACGGCTTCGCGTAGAGAATTCTCCCGTCCTCGTGGATGGAGAAGACCAGATCGGGGATCGCGTCGAGCATCGCTTGAACGCGACGTCGCTGATCGTCCAAGGCCTGAAACGCACGCTCCCGCTCGATCATGCTGCCGATGATCGTCGCGAGGACCGAGAGCAGCTCGATCTCCTCCGGCACCCAGTGCCGCAACTCCCGCACCGCGTCGAACCCCACGAACCCGGCCACTCCTTCGGTCCCGGCGACGGGAACGATCGAGATCGAGCGGATCCCTTGCATCTCGAGGAGCTCTCGCTCGACCGTCGCGGTCGGCGGCATCGCACGAACGTCGTCCACCAAGACCGGGCCCTCGTCGATTCGCTCGACGAACCACGGCATCACGTCGAGGGGGACGCCCTGCAGATGTTCGCGTTGTGGTTCGATCCCAGGCCGACACCATTCGTGGGTGTTCGACGACGTGTTCGCCGCGCGATCGAACACCATGAGGTACGCGCGATCGGCTCCCACGAACTCCCCCGTCTGGGCGAGCGCGAGGTCGATCGCCGCGTCATGCCGCGCCCCGATACCTGCCGCCAAGGTCGTGGCGAGCTCGGCCACCATTCGCTGAAAGGCTCGCTCTCGCTCCGGCATCGCCCTCGGATCGTGCCTCGCTCCTTCCGCAACCGCCGTAGGAATTTTCGAACTTGACAGCGCGTTTCGTCTCACCTCGGTCGAGACTCCTCCTGACTTCGTCGGGACCAGACTCGGTCACGAGGCGCGAATCACTCGGGGTTTCGACGTATCGCAGCACACGCGATCCTCGTTCACG
Source organism: Myxococcota bacterium (assembly GCA_025453555.1). Lineage (GTDB taxonomy): Bacteria > Myxococcota_A > Polyangia > Polyangiales > Houyiibacteriaceae > JACKEH01. Next base: position 8,328 of record JALOQC010000222.1, read on the forward strand.
TGGGGAAGCCTTCCAGTAGACCGTTCGTCCACGCGCTCCGCGTTCTGCTCGCGTTCGGCGACTCCAGCCTAGAGAACCGAGCGCGTCTGCGGCTGTGCGCAGACGGGATGATCATCGCAGGAGCCGTCAGCTCGATCGAAGAGCTGGAGGTCGGGTGCGCGCGGCTCACGCCCGAGGTCGTGGTCTCGGATCTCTGGTTCGACGCGGGGCTGGCATCCCGAGCCGTACGCGCGCTCGGCGGCCTGCCGACGGTCTGGGTGCGCGCGCAACCGGACCTCGCGACGGGCCCCTTTCTCTCCGTCCACGAGCTGGACGGCGACGACCTGTCGACGGCGGTTCGTCTCTCAATGCTCGGACGCCGCCGAGCTGGCTTACCCACGGCCGCTCGCGAGAGTGCGCGTAGCCTCGTTCGGAGCTTTCCAGACGCGGTGGCGCTGTTCGACGGACGCGGCGAGTTGGTGGAGCTCTCGAACTGCGCGCGCCTGCTGCTCGGTGGGGATCACTGGTTGGAAGATCGCTTGGCGCCCTGGCGGATGTCGGACGGTTCGGGCGATCGCTGGAGCCTCGAGGATCATCCACTCGGACGCGTGATCTTCGGCGGAGCGAGCGAGGCCTTCGCGCAGACGACCGTCGACGGCCGAGAGCTTCGTTTGGTCGTCTCCGAGGCGAGGCTCGGCGCCGTGTTCGAGGGCCGCGCGGCCTGGCTCCGTTGGGAGCGTGGGGAGCCCGACTCCGCGACTCGTCAGCGGATGGCCTTGGTCGGCCACGTGACGGCCGGAATCGCACACGACTTCAACAACGTGATGACCGCGATCTTGGCCTTCGCCGACTTCGCTCGACAAGACGCGCGGGAGCCGTCCGTGGTCGCCGACCTCGACGAGTTGCTGCGCACGGGCCAACGCGCGGCTCGACTGACGCGGAAGCTCTTGATGCTGGGGCGAGCCGACGACGCCGCCGTCGCGGTCGATGCCAACGCGCAACTCCAGGAGCTCGCCCCCCTCCTGCGTCGGTCGTTGCGCCCGGGAATCTCGCTCGAGATTCGACACAGCGAGGAACCGGCGTTCGTCCTGATCGATCCGACGGCGTTCGACCAGATTGTGCTCAACCTCGTCGTCAACGCACGAGACGCGATTCGCGGCAAGGGCGCCATCACGATCGTGTGCGCGACGAGTCCCGATGCCGTGCGCGTCACCGTGCGTGACGACGGCGTCGGCATGAACGAGGAGACGCGTCGGCGGGTGTTCGAGCCCGGATACTCGACGAAGTCGAGAGACGTGGGCAGTGGCCTCGGGCTCGCGACCTCACGCTCGCTCGCACGCGCGGCAGGAGGGGAGCTGAGCTGCAGCAGCGAGCTCGCCGCAGGCTCGTCCTTCGAGCTGAGCCTCCCTCCCTCACCCATCTCGCCCTCCATCGTTCCCGAGCACGTGAGTGACGTGCCGCCACCATCCATCGCAGGAGAGCTCGCGCTGGTGGTCGACGCCGACGGGGAGGTGCGCTCGGTCGTCTCGCGCATCCTCCACGCAGCGGGCTATCGGGTCGTCACCGCGGTCGACGGCGACGTCGCGGAGCGCGAGCTCCGGCGCCATCGCAGCGAGGCGCGGTTGATCGTCGCCGACGCTCAATCCACCGACGTCGCACGCCTCTTCACGGTGGCAGCGCGCGTGGTCCCACGGGCGGCACGGGTGGTGCTCGGTTCGGGGGGACCCACCGAACCGAGCGTGCGTGTGCGCAAGCCATTCTCTCGGTTGGCGTTGCTCGAGGCCGTCCACGACGCACGGGTTCGTCGAAGCGAGGTACGTCCGGTCCGCGTGCTGCTCGTCGAGCCCGACATGGATGCCTGCAAGCTGATGCAGGCGTACCTCGCTCGCGACGGTCACGACGCCGCGAGCGCCACCTCGCTGCAGACAGCTCGATCACTGCTCGACGCGGTTCGATTCGACGTGGTCGTGACCGAGCGGACACTGCCCGATGGTTCGGCCGTCGAGCTCGCTCGACTCTCGCGAGCGAGCGAGCGACCGGTGCTCGTGTGCATGTCGACCACCACCGACCCGACGAGCGAGGACCTCGCACGTCGGGAGGGCTTCGACGACTTCCTCGCCAAGCCGGTGGATCCCCGTGTGTTGGC
>JALOQC010000652.1 GCA_025453555.1 Myxococcota bacterium
TCGAGCTCGGGGAACGCCGCGCGAATCTTCGCCGTGGTCGACGAGAACGCGAGCTCCTCGATCTCGCGGCGGAAGAAGTACTTCATCGGCGATCCCGAGAGCACGCGCATCTCGTCGCCGTGCGGCCGGAAGAGATAGAACGAGACCTCTGGATACATCTCGCGGATCGCGCGCACGGCTTTGTCGAAGCGGCCATTGATCAGCGCCTTGACCGCCTGCATTCCGGAATAGATTCCTCCACGCTGCCGGACGTATCCGGGCTCATCCGCGCGCACCGGCACCAGCGGATCGACGAGCACGACCATCGTCGCCCCCTGCTCCACCGCGACCCGCATGTTCGTGGTGCGCGTGAAGCTCCCGTCGATGTACCAGCGCCCGTCGATCTTCTCCGGCTCGTAGAAGGGCACGAGCGCCGCCGACGCGCGCACGGCGCGGTGGATCGGCACGTGGTCGAAGCCGGGTGCGCCGAAGAGCACCGCCTCGCTCGTGTCCTGATCGGTGGCGCCGACGAAGAGCGGACGCCGCAGCGCGCGAAAATCGTCGCTCAGGCCCGGCCGATTCAGGTGCTCACGGAGATAACGACGAAGCCGTGCTCCGGAGAACGCGCCGCTCGGCACCGCGCGGGAGAGCGAGCTGAGCGCGCCGCGCGGACCGACGCCGCCACGCGCCATCTCCGAGAGCAGCGCGGGCAGGCGCGAGCCGAGCTCACCCACGTTCGGGAAGAAGAGCTCGGACTTGCCGATCGCTCGCACCCGCGCGCTGCCTCCGGCGAACGCCCGCGCGATCTCGTCGGGACCGATCCCGTTCGCGAGAAACGCGCCGAGCACCGCGCCCGCGCTGATGCCACAAAACAGATCGAGATCTTCCACCCGCCGGTTGACGAAGAACGCGTCGAGTGCGCGCAGCACACCGATCTCGTAGAGCAACCCTTCGATGCCGCCGCCCGCGAGACAAACCGCGATCTTTCCGGGTGCGACCTCCGCGCAGAGCGCGTCGAGTCGGCCGTGGAGCGCATCCCAGCTCGGCGCGCAGAGCACGTCCGCGACGCCGAGCCTCCCGAGCCGATATGCGGCGTCGGTACCGTGTGCGTCGGGACCGACGAGCGCGAGCACGCGCGCGCGCTGAATCCCCGCCACCACTTCCCCCTCGGGCAAGAGCCGCGCCGCGAGCCGACCCGCGGCCGTGCGATCGAACGAGACCGTCTTGGCCTGCTCGCCGTGACCGGGAGGTCGATCGCGAAGCTCGAGGAGGAGCACGTCGACCGCGCGCCGCTCCAAGAACGCGAACGCGCGCTCGGGATCGTCGAAGGCCCACACCTCGCGGCGGCGGCCGTTCGACTCGTAGCGCAGCGCGCCATCCGGGGCGCGGCGCGGCGTGAAGGCGCGCGAGAGCCCGAGGGGGTCGGGGCCCTCCAGCGGGCCGACGTAGAGCACCACGCGCGGGCGCGTCACGAGCACGCCTCCGCGGTGACGGGCATCCGAGCGCGGGACCGAGTGTGGGACCAGGACGAAGCAGAGCTCACGGTCGAACGGTAGCACCCCGAGACGCCGGGTCGGCCGCGGAGCCCGTCCGCCATCGACGGACGCGGGGCTCGTCACGGAGTCGGGCTCGTCGATGGTTCGTCGGGGTCTGCTCGGGCTCGGCCGAGGGTCCGTCCGGTCTCCTCGCCTTCCGACCGAGGGTGTATTCGGCTGGTATACGGAAGCCGTTGCGAGCCCGCGCAGCGCGGTGGTACCGTCGCCGCGTGCCGACCGTGGGGGGGAGAGAAACGAGGATCGAGTCTTGTCCCTCGACGTGAAGTCGGTGAAGAAAGCGCTCCAAGACGCGGGCGTGGAGGTCTACCGGTCGAAGCCGGACGAGGTCCACGTCGCCGAGCGTGTTCGCCTCCACATCATGGACTCCCACGTGCGCGTCGTGCTCGGGGAGCCGATGAAGGTGCGCTTCACGGCGCGCTCGCAGCGCTCGGACTTCCCGAACGCTCGACCGGACGAGCTCCTCGAGCGTGTACGTCACCGCGTGGGCGGCGGCGCGATCGAGCGCGGGTACGTCGAAACCTCGTCACAGGTCCAAGAGATCAAGGACCCCGTCGACGAGACCAAGACCCTCGATGTCTGGCACGAGGTCGTCTACGAGAAGCCCGCCGGCGACCTCGACGAGGTGATCGACGAGGTCCGTTGGGCGCTCGGGCTCGAGAAGTTCGTGCGCGACTGATCGACCCTCCGCGGCTCATTCGCCGGCCCCGACCCGATCGACGCGAGCGGCGAAGACTCGCCTCCGCGAAGCTCGTGCGCGTGCGACGTTCGCGCCGTCGACCGCAGAACAGCACGACGCGGCGGGTCGGCGATCCCCCGACGTTCCCTCCTCGCGGACCCTGCCGCGAAGGACGTTGACAACGCTCCCGCCCCGGGTAGCGTCTTCGTTCAGAGGGGATTCGGCGTCGAGCGTCACGCACATGACGTGGCGTCCGTCGTCGAGCACGACTGCAGGAGGGGTATCGATGCAGGCGAGCGATCAGATCGTCGAAGATGGCGTCGTGAAGTGGTTCAACAACGCCAAAGGTTGGGGCTTCATCAGCCGGGGGACCGACGGGTCCGACGTGTTCGTGCACTACAGCCAGATCGCAGGGGACGGCTACCGCACGCTCAAGCAAGGGCAGACCGTCCGCTACCGACTGAAGTCGGGACCGCGCGGGCAGTTCGCCGAGTCCGTCGAGCTCTGACGAACAGCGCGTTCGGACACGACCGCACCACCAGCAACGCGAACCG
>JALOQC010000653.1 GCA_025453555.1 Myxococcota bacterium
GCTTCAATGGACGTTCACGCGGTCGCTCATCGACGCGTTCTCCGGTCACGCGTTCGTCGATCACGACGGCGACGAGAGCATCTCGCTCGCGGACCTCGCGCGCGAGCAACGCCTCGCGCTCCGAGCACGCGATGCGCAGCGTGCACACGCGTCGTGGCACGGGCTCTCGCCGTCGCTCGTGCTTCGCGATGTCGTGGACGCCGCGCGAGCGGAGCTCGGCTGGTGCGAGGTGAAGCTCAACCGATGGCGCCCCGCCCGTGTCGTCGAGCGCCTCGTCGATCACGGCACCGCTCGTGACGCCGATCGAACGCGAGCCGTCTACCGCGTTCGCCTCTGCGACATCACGCAGACGCGATTCGTCGACGTGCCGCTCGAGCGCGTTCGCCCTCTCTCGACGCTCCCGACCCATCCCGTCGGCACCGAGGTCTGGGCTCTGCCCGCGGGCGGCCGACGCGCGGCGGCGTGCGTCGTCGCGGTCGAGGACCGGCGTGCGTCGTCGCGGTCGAGGACGACCTGCACCTCGTGCAGTACGACGATCCCGCCGCGCTCGCGTGCGAGTGGCTCCCCGCCGCGCGTCTGACCCGCCGAGACGAGGTGCCGCGCGCGCGACCCGACGCCAACGAGCGCGACACGCGGTGGCGCGTCGAGACCGCGCGGCTCAAGTGTGCGGCCGAGCGACGACGGAGCTGAGCCTCGCGGCGAGCTCCACCGCGACGTCCGCCGGGAGTGGTCGCACGTCCGTGCGCCACATCGTTGCGACCCTCCACCGCGCGCCCAACGACCCCATTCCGCGAGCGCACATCGTCCACGAGCCACGCGACCTCCGGACGTCGCGCGTGTGGCGCCGCCGACAGCGCCTCGATGACCTTGGCGAGCTGTCCACACGTGGCTCGTTCGGGTTTCGCGAGGCGCTCGTGCAGCCCGCGCGGTGGCGCACGGCGGTCACCAGAACCCCCTTCGTCGCTCGCACCGTCGCCCTCGACGACGTCGTCGTCCTCCTCGCCTTCGTCCTCGTACTCGTCGCCTTCTTCGAGCCCTTCATCGCCCGGGCTCCACCCGAAGAGCTCCACGCCGAGCACGTTCCGAACGAGCGTCCGACCGTGCACTCCCTCCAAGCGAGCGCGGACCTCGCTTTCTCGCAGCTCGCACGCCACCGCGAGCTCCTCGAAGAGCTCCGCCTTGCGCACCACCGCGACCCGCAGCTCCGCGAGCTGCCCCGGCTCACGCGGCCACTCGTCCACGAACACGTTCCGCACCTGCTGCCGCCCGTGCACCTCGGACAAACGCCGCTTCACCTGCAACGGCGTGAGTCCAGTGACTTCGGCGATCAGTGGCTCGAGCTCGAAGTCCAGCGAGGCGCGCGCGGTCGTCTTTCCGAGAGTCATCGCACGCAGAGTAGACAGACCGCGCCGGATTCAGATCGACAATCGCACCCCGGGGTCGCGAGCGCGGGCTCACACCCACTCGGGTAGCTCGATCTCCGACTCGTCGACTCCGAACGCATCGCGCTCGATCTCGTGGAGGTTCTCCACGTAACGCGGGAGATCCGATGCGCGGGCGTCCGCGGTGAAGACATCGACGGCATCGACGAACCGCTTCAGTAGGTGATCGTGAGGAACCAAGCCGCGGGCGACCATCGCTTCGATGTCGCTTCGGTCGTTCGCAGAGAAGCGCTTCAGCTTGCTCACGACGACGTCGACGACATCCAGCGCTTCTATCGACAGAGTCGTCGGAGCGCCTGCCAGCGGTACTTCGTGCCAGACCGGAACACGGGGCAGGAACGGCAGCCCGTTGGGTACCAGCTCCAGATAGATGCTCCAACGCCGGGCGAGCGGCGTGCTCGGACCCGCGAGGGCGAGAAGGCGTTCCGCCACTTCGCCGTCCAGGGCGAGCGTACGAAGTACGTCGCTGTCTTTCGTCGCTCGGACGAAGTCCGTCTGAAGCATGAGCGCGGTCGACCCCAGCACCTGAAGGCGCGGCTGCTCCTCGCGATCCCACGCTCGCGCGAGCTCGATCAGAAACCGCTCAACCAGCTTCACGGTTCGCCTCCAGCGCCTCCACGAAATCGGTCGGTGCGAGCCGCGTCGCGACGCGCCAACGCTTCGCCTCCTCCGACGACTCGGCCTCGATGCGCGCGACCGTCTTCGCGCTTCGAACCTCGGCGTCGATGAGATCGAGCGGGGCCTCTTCGGCGGGTCGAGGGAGGCTCGGCAGGAAGAGATCGATCGCGGTTCGGAGCCGACGCGCGTCGCGTCGATCCGCTGCGGTCACGAAGACCACCGCGTCGAGCGCCGTGCTCACCGCGTCGAGCAACCAGCCGAGCCGCGCGTGACGTCCGAGCTTCGCGAGGCGCGAGACGACCTCCGCGAGCGAGAGTCGATCGACGTTCCGCAACAGAACTGGTCCGAGCGCCGTGAGGTGACGCGGAGACTCCGGGCTCACCAGCACCTCGACCACGACTTCCGTCACCTCGTCGAAGCGCGAAGGCACCACGGCGGGCGAAGTCACCAGATGTCGTGCCCCGTGGCGCGCGAGCGCGTTTTGGATCGCCGAGCTCGCCCGTCGCGTCGGCGCGAAGTGCTCCACCCCGACGTTGAAGAGCTCGAGGATCCGCAAGAGCTGCTCCGCCGAGAACGAGCCCTGCCCACGTTCGATCTGGCTCAAGCGAGGCTGCGAGAGCCCGAGCTCCCGCGCGAGCTCGATCTGCGACCAACGCCGTCCCTCACGAAGCGCACGCACGCGAGCCCCGACGAAGTCGGGCGAAACGAGCGTCGGCGTGCGTTTCGTATCGTCCATGCTGGTATCAGTATTGGGATACCAATGAGTGCCGCGTCAAGTGACTGTTTCCATGGGTACTAATGGTCACTCCAGTGGGCACATCGGGCGATACGGGTCCCCGCCCTCGTAGGTCTCCGGACAGCGTTCGCGGCGCTTCTCGCCGAAGTGCGCGCGCCGCGGCTCGTGGACGAGCCGAAGCATCGGTCTCCCGCGCCGATCGACGGCCACGGACACGCCGCGCACCCCGAGACGTCCGAACCGCGGGCAGTCGGAGCTCTTCCGAGCGTCGTCTGCACCCACGAGATCAGCGCCGCGGGGCTCGCGTCGCTCGTGGCCGTGATCTCGACGAGGCCCAGCTCGTCGTCGACCCACGCACGAGCCGCGGTG
>JALOQC010000654.1 GCA_025453555.1 Myxococcota bacterium
GTGCTCGGCGACACCGGCACCGGCAAGGAGATGGTCGCGCGCGCGCTGCATCACGCGAGCGCGCGGCGGGGTCGCGCGATGGTCGCGCTCAACTGCTCCGCGGTTCCGGAGTCGCTCCTCGCGAGCGAGCTCTTCGGCGCCAAGCGTGGCGCGTACACCGGCGCGGTCGCCGATCGCATGGGCGTCATCGAACGGGCGCACGGCTCGACGCTCTTCCTCGACGAGCTCGGCGACATGCCGCAGCCGATGCAGGCCGCGCTGCTGCGCGCGCTCGAGGAGCGACGCATCACGCGCGTCGGCGACACCGAGCCACGCGCGGTCGACTTCCGCCTCGTGGCCGCGACGCACAAAGATCTCGAAGCCGAGGTCGCGGCGGGTCGCTTCCGGCGCGATCTGCTCTTCCGTCTGCAAGAGATCACGCTGAACCTGCCTTCGCTCTCCGAGCGAGGCGACGACGTGACCCTGCTCGCGGGGCTCTTCCTGCGGCACGCGGAGAAGGAGCTCGGGCTGCCCGCGCGTCGTCTCTCGCCCGCGGCGGAGCGTGTGATCCGTCGGCATCCGTGGCCGGGCAACGTGCGCGAGCTGCGCTCCGCGATGAGGCGCGCGTCGCTCTTGTGCGAGGGAGACGAGATCACGCCCGACGATCTCCAGCTCGCGACGCGGTCGTCCCCGTCGAGCCCCCCCAACGCGCCGCTCCTGCCGCTCACCGACGCGCGCGATCGCTTCGTGGTCGACTACGTGAAGGCCGCGCTCGAGCGGCACGAGGGCAATCGCGAAGCGGCGGCGGCAGAGCTCGGGATCAGCGTGAGGTCGCTCTACCGATACCTCGGCGGTTGATCGCGTCCTCGCGGGCGATCCGGACCGGCGGCGACGTGCGCGTCACCATCCGCTGGCCGAGCGCGAGCGAACGTGCCGTCGTCCGAGCTCGGAACGACACCGCGCCACGAGCGCGTGGACGCGACACGCTACGCTGCCCCGCCATGGACGCGATCACGACGATCTACGAGACCGTGCACGGGAGCCACGCGTACGGGCTCGCGCGCGAAGGCTCCGACCTCGACGTGAAGGGTGTGATCGTGGGCCCGAAGGTTTGGTACTTCGGGTTTCGCGGCGGGCCGGAGCAGATCGAGCTCGGCACCGGAGTCCTCGGTCACGCGCATAGCACTGTAGAGAGTCCGATTGCCTGCGAGGCAAGCCGCCCTACCGGACGGCGCGCAGCGGTTCGAAGTGGAATCGTGCGAAGCGAAGTGGACGCAGTCCACGTAGCCGCACGATTCAACGAGACTATCGGGCCACGCGTGAGCGTGGAGCCGATGAACGAAGTGAGCGAAGGCTCGCGGGAGGGGGCCCCATCGGGGCTTCACGCCCCGTGGGGGAGGGGCTGGCGACAGCCCCTCGAGGAAGCCGAAGAGAGTGCGAGTGCCGAAGACGCAAGCCGCCCTACCGGACGGCGCGCAGCGAACGAAGTGAGCGAAGGCTCGCGGGAGGGGGCCCCATCGGGGCTTCACGCCCCGTGGGGGAGGGGCTGGCGACAGCCCCTCGAGGAAACCGACGCGAAGGACCACGTCGCGTTCGAGCTCCGGAAACTGCTGCGGCTGCTCGTGAACGCGAACCCCACGGTGCTGGAGCTGCTCTTCGTCGACGTGTCGCTCCATCGCGTGCTCACTGCGGAGGGCGCGCGATTGCTCGATTTTCGCGAACGATTCTTGACCCGCAAGGTCGGCGAGACCTTCGGCGGCTACGCGCTCGGGCAGCTCCGACGGATCCAGACGCACCGCAAGTGGCTGCTCGATCCGCCGAAGGAGCCGCCGACGCGCGTGGCGTTCGGGCTGCCGGAACGACCTGCGATCCCGAAGGATCAGCTCGGCGCGGCGGAGACCTTGCTCGCGCGCGGTGTGTTCGGGGCGACGAGCGGCGCCCGAGACGAGAGCGAGCCGAGTCACGGGAGCGAGCCGAAGCATTCGAGCGAGGCGAGCGACCCGAGCGAGGTGCTCCGTGGCGCGACGAGCTTCCTCGAGCTGCTCGCGCGCGAGAAGCGTTTCGAGGCGGCGAAGAAACACTGGCAGCAGTACCAGCAGTGGAAGCGCGAGCGGAACGAAGCGCGCGCGGCGCTGGAGGCGCGGCACGGGTACGACACCAAACACGCGATGCACCTCGTGCGCTTGCAGCGCATGGGGCTCGAGATCCTCACGCGCGGCGAGGTGATCGTGACGCGGCCCGATCGCGACGAGCTGCTGGCCATCCGCGACGGCGCGTGGACCTTCGAGCGCCTGCTCGAAGAGGCGGAGCGGATGGACCGCGCGATCCGCGACGCCGTGAGCACGAGCGCGCTTCCGACCAACGTGGACGAGGACGCGGTGGAAGCGCTCGGGGTCGAGCTCGTGGAGCGGGTGCTGGCAAGTCGGACGTGAGTCGCGCCGGACTCTCGACCTCGTCTTGCAGCGTCCTCCGTGGTCGTCGGACGCGGTGGACTCGGCCGGCGACGGGTGGAGCTGCGAGGACGAACAGCCTCGATTCGCACAGGATCCGCAAGGTTCGCGCGCGTGTGATTCGGGCGCTTCGAGTACCGGGTCCGCGGCCGATGACCCCGCCGCCGGGTCGGATCGCTCCCCGCTCGCACTTCTGGCGCGCTGTACTAGGCTCCGCCGCCCATGCGTTCCGTTCTGCTCGCTTTCGCCCTCGGGGCGCTCTTCGTCGGCTGCGCGCCGGAAATCGGCGACTCCTGCAAGAGCTCCGTCGACTGCTCCG
>JALOQC010000223.1 GCA_025453555.1 Myxococcota bacterium
GAGACGGAGACCGAGACGGAGACCGAGACGGAGACCGAGACGGAGACCGAGACGGAGACCGAGACGGAGACCGAGACGGAGACCGAGACGGAGACCGAGTCCGCGCGTGAGGTCGTGGATCCGGCGCTGCTCTCGCTCGTGCGGCTCGAGGTGCGTGTGGTCGGGGGCGATTGTTCGCCGCCCGTGCCTTGCGAGCTGCTCGTCGACAGCGGGCCGGCGGAGGTCGCGGTGCGGCTCCGTGAGGGCGCGGCGTGGATCGACGCGGGGGCGGAGTGTGATGGGAGCACGCCGCGCGCGGGGGTCGTGCGCTGCTTCGTCTCCGGGAGCGCCAACGCACGGATCGTCGACGCGGTCGCGTTCGACGAAGGGCGTCCGATCGCGCGGCGGCGGGTGCAGCTCCCGCTGGGCACGGCCGCACCGGCGATCGTGCGTGCGCCGACGCTCGTCGCGCTGGGCACGACTCCGGAGCTCACGATCCGAGGCGTGCTCGACGAGCGCGCTGCGTACGTGGTGGATCTCTTTCACGACGAACGTTGGCTCCACACGCAGAGCGTCGCGGTCGCGGGCGACGAGCCGGTCGCCCTCGCGCGGGTGCTCGACCGACCGGGGCTCTGGCGCGTGCAGGTTCGGACCGAACCCTTCGCCGCGGATCACGCAGCGACGCGGCTCGTCTTCGTCGGGACACTCGCGGAGCTCGCGTCGAGCGGGTATCCGGAGGCGTGGGGCGTGGAGTCGATTCCCGAAGACGTCGACGCCGAGCGGGTCGCGCGTTTCGTGCTCGCGGCGGGGGAGCTCGAGCTCGTCACGATGCCGGGGCTGACCCGCGGCGCTCAACAAGCGGAGGCAGGGCTCCACGAGACGCAGGGCATCCGGAGGTGGGGCGCGGCGATCTTGGTGATGCTCGCAGGGCTGCTCGTCGCGATCGCGATCGTGCGGCGCGGGTTGCGCGCCGACGTGGAGGCGACGCGCTTGATGGAGGCGGCCGGGGCGATCCCCGAGCCGCGCAGCAAAGGCCCGGTGTACGGCGCGGGCCTGTTCACGCTCATGCTCTTCGCCGCGGTGGCGGCGATGGTGCTGTCGCGGGGGTGTCTATGAAGCTTCGCGTGGTTCTTGCGACGAGAGCTCGTGACGAGAGCTCGTGACGAGAGCCCGTGACGAGAGCTCGTGACGAGAGCTCGTGACGAGAGCTCGTGAGGAGAGCCCGTGAGTCGTCAGGCCGCGGCGTCGCGCGCCACGTAGGCGTCGCGCCAGAGGTCGAGCGCGAGCTGCTCGATCGAGCGCTCACATTTCCGCTGCAGCGACTCGACGTGCTTTCGGTGGGTGTGGGGCGAGACGCCGAGCGCCTCCGCGGCTTCGCGGCGGCACGCGATGTCGACCGCGGTCGCGAGGACGTCGAGCTCGGTCGAGGTCAGGCCGTGCTCGGCGCCGAGGCGCACGAGGGCCCATGCGATCTGCTCGTCGCTCACCTCGCGCCGAACGAGGCGGAAGGTGCGCGGGCTCGGCTCGCTCGTGGGGGTGCCGAGCAGATGCGCGACCCGGAGGCGTAGCGTCGCGAGGTCGGTGACCGGGAGGTGCTCGATGCCCTCCACGAGCGAACGCGGGGGCAGGCCGCCGGGGCTCGCGCGGTGGTGGAGGACCAGCAGGTGCGAGTCCTCGGCTTCGGAACGCTGCCACTCGCGGAGCGCGCCGAGGTCGCGCTGACGAACGTCGGCGTCGATGAGGACGACGCGGGGACGGCTCTGCAGCGCCTGGGTGGCGCGGGGAGCGTCGCGTCGGACTTCGAGGGCGACGTTCGGGAGCGCGGTCTGGAGCGCGACTCCGAGGGGGGCGTAGGGGGTGATGGCGACGGCGGCGTTCAGCTTCTTCGTGTTCGACACGGGGTTCCTCCAGCGGGCCCTCGGCCCAGCGATGGAGGGGTCTCGGCGCGTGTCGGCGTCAGTTGCGCGTGTCGGTGCTTTCGTCGGTGCTTTTCTGGGCGACGGAGGTGTGAGATTCTTCTCGCGCTTGGGTGCGAGCGGCGTTCTCGTCGCGGAGTTCGTGAAGTTCGACGTTCGGGAGGGGTCCCGAGCGAAGGGCGAACCCCGTCGACACGCCGTCGAGAGGACAGGGGTCGACGATGCGATACGCGTGGATCGGGGCGGTGTGTCTCGTGGGCGTGGCTTGTGGCGGAGGCGGAGGTCGGCCCGGCGTGCTCGACGGAGCCGTGGCGGACGGTGGGGCGCGTGACGCGTCGACCGCCGACACCGGGCCGGTGATGCGCGACGCGGGCACGGATGCACCGCCGGTCGATCTCGTGCCGCTCTGCGGCGAGTGCTCGGTCGACGCGCAGTGCGGGCTCGTGGCGCGCTGTGGTCCGCTCAGCGACGGCGAGACGGTCTGTCTGCGTCTGTGCAACCCCGAGTTCAACGATTGTCCGCGCGGGTTCCAGTGCGCGGCCTACGCGCCGCTCGACTTCGAGAACGTGTGTCTCCCCATCGGCGAGGCGTGCTGCGTCGACGAGGACGCCGACGGCTACGGCGTGGGCGGTAGCTGCATGGGTCCCGACTGCGACGACGAGGACGCGACGCGGTACCCGAGCGCGCCCGAGCTCTGCGACGGCGGCGATCAGGATTGCGACGACGCGATCGACGAGATGTTCACGGACTGCGAGGCGCCGCGCTGCGAGGCGACGGGCACGGGCACGTTCCGCGAGCTCGACGCCGCGGGCTGCGCCGCGGGCGTGTGCGTGGACTCGGAGCCGCGTTCGTGCGGCAACTTCACCTGCGACGGTCGCGGCGAGGATGGCGACGTGTGCGCGACGAGCTGCGCGCCCGAGGGAAGCGACGACGACTCGTTCTGCATCGCGGCCGCGCACTGTGACGGCGGCGCGTGCGAGCCAGACTTCCCCGACGGCGACGTCTGCGACGAGGACACCGACTGCGGGTCGGGCAACTGCGAGAACGGCTTCTGCTGCGGCGCGGGGCGCACGTGCTGCAACGTCGACACCGACTGTCCGGGCTTCCCGGGGGTCGGCGTGGTGTGTGGTGAGCCGGAGGATTGCCAGGGCACGCGCGGGACCATCCAGTGCAACACGGCGATCTTCGCGTGCGAGACGATGTCTGGCGTGCCAGACGACTCGGCGTGCAACTCCTCGGTGGTCGCGGACACCTGCGGGACCTTCCGCGACATCGTCTGCTCCGGCGCGGCGGATCAGCCGACGCCGCGTTGCCCGAGCACGTGCACCAACGACGCGCAGTGCGACGACAACGCGCACTGCGACGCGAGCTTCTGCTTCCCGGATCTTCCGGACGGAGACGCGTGCGACGAGCCGAGCGACTGCGCGTCGGGGCATTGCCAGAACGGCTTCTGCTGCGCGACGGGTGACTGTTGCCGCAGCGCGGTCGACTGTCCGGGCCGCTACGGGAGCCCCGCGACGTGCGACGACACCCGCGCTTGCCAGGGCACGCGCGACGCCGCGACGTGCATCGACAACCAGTGCCGCACCCAAGAGAACGTGCCGGACGACACCGCGTGCACGTCGGGGATCGTGGCGGATGCGTGCGGGCTCTACCCGACGATCCGCTGCACGGGTGCGCTCGATCAGGCGGCGCCGAGCTGTCCGGCGACCTGCACGAGCGACTCGGAGTGCGACGAGAACGCGCATTGTGACGGCGGCATGTGCCTCCTCGATCAACCCAACGGGACGGCGTGCGACGAGGCGAGCGACTGCACCTCGAACTACTGCGGCAACGGGTTCTGTTGTGCGGGCGGCGACTGCTGTGCGCGCAGCAGCGACTGTCCGGCGGGCGCGTACGGTCGCCCGAGCGAGTGCCTCGCGGGCACGAGCTGCCAAGGCACGCGCCGCGATCCGGTCTGCAACCTGACGTCGTTCCAGTGCCAGGTCGGCGATCCGCTCGACGACGACTCGGGCTGCAACGGGATCGTCTCCAACGACTGCGGGCTCTATCCCGCGGTGAGCTGCACGACGATGACGGATCAGCCGTCGAATCAGGGGGGGCGCTGTGCGACCTCGTGCACGATGGATGGCAACTGCGATCCGGGCGCGTTCTGCAACGCGACGATGAGCTGCCAGTCCGAGGGTCGTCCGGGCGACGCGTGCACGGCGTCGAACCAATGCATGTCGGGCCTGAGCTGCGTCGACGGCGTGTGCTGCACTTCGTCGTGCACGGGCACCTGCGTGGCGTGCAACGTGCCTGGCAGTGAGGGCACCTGCTCGCCGGTGCCGGTCGGGCAGGATCCGGCGAACGAGTGCGCGGGGCTCGATTGCTCGAGCTACTTCGCGGGCTTCACGGGCTCGACCTGCTTCGAGCGCGCGGACGCGCCGTCGAGCGCGGTGAGCTGCAACGGTGCGGGCGCCTGCCAGCAACCTGCGGACGTGTGTCCGTCGCAGGGACGTGGTGACGCGCGGCTCACGTGCGACGCGAGCTGTCAGAGCCCGAACGGCGCGAGCTGCACGGGGACCGCGCCGCCGGTCTGCAACAACCTCACACCCGGAAACCAGACGTGTGGGCAGGGGCTCTGTCAGCGAACCGTCCCGATCTGCGTGAGCGGCGCGCCGAACACGTGTGTGCCGGGTGCGCCGACTGCCGAGGTCTGCAACGGGCTCGACGACAACTGTGACGGTGCGTACGACAACGGCCTCGCGGGCGACGGGTACGAGCCGAACGCGAGCTGCGGCGAGGCGCGTGCGCTGCCCGAGGTGCTCACGGACGGAACGTCGGCCGAGCGGAGCGAGACCGTGACGGGCACGGTCTACTACATCGGCGACAACGACGTGTATCGCATCTACGTGCGCGAGGCGGGCGGAGCGGACTGCATCACGACTTGTTTCGACAACGAGCGCAGCCAGCTCACGATTCGCCTCGTCGCGCCGACGGGGGTCGGCTCGTACGAGATGTGCGTGGCGTCGGTCGATTGCCCGGGTACCTGGGGCAACTGCGTCACCGTCCCGGGAGGCGAGAGCCGCTCGTTGGTGGTGACGGGGCGGAGCCGGTGCTGCAGCGGGATCTTCTGCAACTCGGACAACTCGGAGAACTTCTACGTGCGGGTGCGCGGCGTCGGTGCTCCGGCGTGGTCGTGCCAGGCGTACCGGCTCGAGTACTCGGGCGACGAAGCCTGCTGAGGATCGAACCTCGTCGAGATCGAGAGAGCCGCCTTCGGGCGGCTTTTTCGTCGGAGCGCCTTCGAGGGAGCGTCGGATTGCCCGTGGAGGTCGGCGCGATTGTCGTTTGAGCTCGTGCGAGTGTTCGAGCCTCTGGGCAACACGCGATCGAGCTCACTCGTCGCGCGGCGGCTCGTCGCGTCGCAGGATCGCCCCTAGCACCTTCAAGGGATCGAAGCCGAGGATCTCGCTGACGCTCGACGCGTGCGTCACGCGCGCGCGCACTTCGCGCACGAAGGGGAGCAGCGCGCCCGCGAAGTCCAGGCCCCCGAGCGCGCGCGCGGAGGCTTTGCCGATGCCGCGCACCGCGTCTGCGCCGAGGGCGGCGCCGACCGTGCGTGGCATCGGGCTGATCACCACGTTGCGGACCGCGACCGACTGCGCCCACGTGCCGGCGTCGGCGGCGCGAAGCAGCGAGCGCACCGTGGGGGCCTCGGCGAAGATCCCGAAGTGCACTGGCGCCACGCTGCGCGCGACCGCGTCGAGGATCACGCGGTAGTCACGCCGCCAATCGCCGCCGAGCGGACCCGTCCAGCGCACGAGCATCTCGGGGCCGGCCACGAGATCGATCTCGCCGTGGCGGCGACGGAGCACGACCGCGGTCCAGAGCGGGCCGTCCCACAGCGCGAGCACCGCGGCGCGGCCGTCTGGGAGCACGAGATCGAGCGCGCGCTCGAAGGTCGCGGCGGTCGGGATCGGTACGTTCGCGATCGGGTTCGGCCAGAGGGTGAGCTCGCCCGAAGCTTCGAGCTCGCGCGCGGCGCGGATCACCTCGAGGAGCTGCGCGAGGTAGCTGTCGTCGCTCCGGAAGCGCGCGCCGAGCTGCTCGGCGAGCTCCTCCATCACGCCTTCGCGGAGCAGCAGCACCCGATGCGCACCTGCGCGCGCGGCGAGGAGCGGGAGGGCCGCGCGATCGACCGAGGTGCCTGCGAGCTCGCGGACGCGACCGCGCTGCGAGTGGCTCGCGGCGAGGATCACGTCGTCCTCGTCGACCACGACGAGCAGGCTCCCGCGCGCGCGGACCTCGCCTTCGGCCACCGGCGCGTCGCTCGCGTCGGGCGCGCGATCGAGGCGCTCGGGCAGGCCGGGCAAGAAGAGCGAGACGAGGTTCGTCCACGACCTCGCGTCGAAGCCTTCGAAGCGGAGCTCGGCGCTGATCACGTGCGCCTCCGGGCGCGGGGCGCCTTTCGACGCTCGCTCTGCAAGAGGAACATGCGGCACGACTCGCCGTCGATGGCGACGCGGAGGCTCGTGTCGCCCGCGATCGACTCGCCCGTGAGCGCGTCGACCGCGACGGTCGGGCGCGCGAGCGCGATCTCCGCTTCGCGCGCGCTCGCGGAGTTGATGACGAAGAGCACGCGCTCCTCGCCGTCGATCTCGTGCACGGTGGTCTCCACCGGTGGAAGCGTCGCGAAGGGACGCTCGAGCTCGAAGCGGCCGACCCAATCGGCGACGAGCGCGTGGGCCATGGTGTCGTCGAGGCGCGTCGGCGCATGGCCGCCGGGTGCAGTGAACGCGCGGGGAAGGAGCGCCTCGTCGCGCTCGGGGAGGCGCGGTCCGTAGACCACGTGCGCGCCCTTCGCGGCGAGGCGCGCGAGGCGCTCGAAGCGGCGTGGGCTCGCGTACTCGTAGCTCGGCGCGAAGATCACGTCGTAGCCCTCGAAGCGCGCTTCCGGCGCGTCCGAATCGACGTAGACGTAGGGCACCTGCGCGGCGGTCAGCGCGCTCGCGACGCGCGCGAGATCGTCCCACCACACGTGCTGGATCGGGCGCTCGAAGCCGAACGCGTCGGCGCGGCAGAGCTCCACCGGCGTGCCGCCCATCGCCTCGAGCACGGCGGGGCTCACGGTGCCGAGCAGGTGGGTCGCGCGCGTGAGGCGCTGGTACTCGCGCGGCCACTCGAGCGCGATGCGCACGTCGCGCTTCGCGCGGTGGAACTCGACGTTCTCGAGCGCGGCGAGGAAGCGACGCCACGCGGTCGCTTCGGGGCGCGCGCGGCCCAGCGCGTCGATCGGCGCGCCGTACCAACGGTCGCGATCGACGGCCATGTAGAGGTTGAAGCCGCGCAGGCCGTAGGCGCACGCGGTCATCGCGGTGACCAGCGAGTCTTCGTGTGCGAGCGGCGTGAACCACGGCGGCGCGCCGACGCCGAGCTCGGGCGCGTAGGCGGCGCCGGTGGTGCCCGAGAGGTAGAGCGTGCGGCGCTTGATGACGCGCTGCTCGCGGGTGGGGTGGTAGTAGTCGAGGCCGACGAGATCGACGGCTTCGCCGAGGCTCGCGACGCTCACGGGCGCGCCGCCTTCGCCGATGGAGACGTTGTGCACCGCGGGCAGCTCGCCGAGGTCCGCGCGATCGAAGCGGTGGCGGAGGTGCCGCGCGAAGACGGTGTGGAGGTGCTCGGCGAAGGCCGCCCAATCGAGCTGACGCGCGAGCTCGCCGAGGCGATCGTCGCCCTCGAGATCGCCCGCGAACCGCGTGGGGGGGCTCGCGTCGGACCACGTCGCGTAGGTGGCGCGGTGCGCGCGGCAGACGCCCTCGAGATCGCCGTGCCGCTCGGTGAGGAAGGAGTGCCAGAGGGCGAGCGCGTCGTCGTGGTAGTCCTGGCAGTACGGGCCGCTGCGGAAGAAGAAGCCGAGCTCGTTGTCGACCTGCGTCATCACGACGGGGCCCTTCGGCCAGCGGCGCGGGCCCACGATCGCGCCGACCGCGTCGAGCCATTCACCCGCGTGCTCGCGGTAAGCCTCGCTCGCGTGCGAAGGCACCGCGAACATCTTCGGCGGGAAGTAGAGCACGACGGGGTTGCCGCGCGGCGAGCGCGCTTGGACCTCGGGATCGTCGAGCACGCGCTGCGGCAGACCGAAGCCCGTGAGCTCGGCGTTGATGTGGGGGCCGGGGCGAACGAAGACGAGCAGCTCTTCTTCGGCCGCGAGATCGAGGAAACCCGCGAGGTCGCGGCGCGGGTCGCGCTCGCCGAAGTCGAACACCGGCTTGCCGTCCCGCAGCTCGAGCTCGTGCACACCCCACGGCACGTACGTCTCGACCATCGGGAGGCCGAGCGCCTTCACCTGACGGAGCGCGTCGCGCCAATGATCCTTCGGGAGTCGCCAGTAGTGGAGGGCGCCCGAGCGGAGCGGCACCTCGCGCTCGCCCAGGCGGAGCGTGGCGCCGTCGAGGATCGGACGGGATCGGGGACGCGCGACGGGACGGGACATGGCGCGCGGCGAGCGTAGCAGCTTCGTTCGACGCGATGGCTCGCGAGGTGGCCGCGCGACCCGGAGTCTTCGGGTCGGCCGGGTCAGCGGCCGACGGTTCTTTTTCGGGTCGGCCGGGTCAGCGGCCGACGGTTCTTCGGGTCGGCCGGGTCAGCGGCCGACGGTTCTTCGGGTCGGCCGGGTCAGCGGCCGACGGTTCTTCGTGTCGGCCGGGTCAGCGGCCGACGGTTCTTCGGGTCGGCCGGGTCAGCGGCCGACGGTTCTTCGACCGATGCGGCGATTCGAGGGACGCTCGCGTCGCGGCAACGTTGCGCCGCGGAGGAGCGGTGCGTGCGCGCGATGGTGTTGGCGGCGGGGCTCGGGACGCGACTGCGTCCGCTGACCGAAGAGCGACCGAAGCCGGCGGTGCCCTTCGGGCTGCGGCCACTGGTGTGCGAGACGCTCGACGTGCTCCACCGCTTCGGCGTGCGCGAGGTCGCGATCAACGTGCATCACCTCGCCGATCGCATGGCGGCGCTGGTGGATCCGCACCTGCCTCCGGGCATGTCCGCGCGCTACCTGCACGAGCCGGTGTTGCTCGGCACCGGCGGCGCGCTCGCGAACGCCGCCGCGTGGCTCGTGGAGCCGGGCGAGCCGGTGATCGTGATGAACTCCGACATCGTGTTCGCGCCCGATTTGCAGGCGGCGCTCGCGCGTCATCGGGAGTTGGATGCGATCGCGACGATGGTGGTGCGGCCCGATCCGGACGCGCAGCGGCTCGGCGCGATCGACGTCGACGACGAAGGCCGCGTGCGTCGACTGCTCGGGAAGCCGTCGGCGGACTCCGCGCGGGGAGCGCTGCACGAGCGCATGTTCACGGGC
Source organism: Myxococcota bacterium (assembly GCA_025453555.1). GTDB lineage: Bacteria > Myxococcota_A > Polyangia > Polyangiales > Houyiibacteriaceae > JACKEH01. The sequence goes on from JALOQC010000223.1 coordinate 9,235, forward strand.
GTGCACGTGCTCTCGCCGCGCGCGTTCGCGGACTTTCCGAGCGAGGGCTGCGTGATCCGCAGCGCCTATCGGAAGTGGATCGACGAGGGCGTGGTGGTGGCGGGGATCACGGAGCTCGCGCCGTGGAAGGATCTCGGCACGCTCGCAGCGTATCTCGAGGCGAACGTCGCGCTCGCGGAGGCGCGGGTGCATCCGAGCGCGCGGGTCGCGGCAGGCGCTCGGCTACGGCACGTGGTGATCGGGGAGGGCGCGCGCGTCGACGACGTCTCGCTCGAACGGGTCGTGGTGTGGCCAAGGGCGACGGTCTCGGAGGACCTTCACGACGCGATCGTCACGCCCGAGCGGGTCGTGCGCGTGGGGTGAGCTCGGCCATGCGTGGCGGAGCACGTGCGGCGAGCGCGTGTGTCGGGAGCGCGGCGAGCGCCACTCTCGACGTTTCAGCCGGTGCCCATCACCTTCGCGAGGACGACGGTGATGTTGTCGGGGCCACCGTTGCCGTTCGCGCGCTCGATCAGCTTCGTGCACGCGCCTTTGATGTCCTTCGACTCCGCGTGGACGATCTCGCGGATCTCTTCGTCGCTCGCGGGGCCGCAGAGGCCGTCGCTGCAGAGCACGTAGATGTCACCGGGCTGTGGCTTGTCGAGCAAGGTGTCGACCTTCACCGACTCCTTCATGCCGAGCGCGCGCACGATGACGTTCTTGTGCGGGAAGTTCGCGATCTCCTCTTCGGAGAGGCGCTTCATCTTGATGTAGTCGTTGAGCAGCGAGTGGTCCTCGGTGAGCTGCTCGAGCTTCCCATCACGCACCCGGTACACGCGGCTGTCGCCCACGTGGGCCACGAGCACGCCGTCGTCGACGATCAAGATGCCGCAGATGGTGGTGCCCATGCCGCGGAGCTTCGGGTCGCGCTGGGCGGCCTCGAAGATGCGGAGGTTCGCGAGCTTGATGCTCGTGATGAGGCGGTTCTCTTCGTAGCCCCGCGCCTTGTCCATCTTGTAGGGCCACGTCGCTTCCGGATCGGCACCGGTCGCGCGGAAGAACTCGCGCAAGGTGTCGATGGCCATCTGCGACGCGACCTCGCCCGACGCGTGCCCACCCATGCCGTCGGCCACGACGTACAAGTGGTCGTCGTCGTCGAC
>JALOQC010000224.1 GCA_025453555.1 Myxococcota bacterium
ACCGAGTTGTAGTTGCAGACGATGCCCGCGCGATCGAGCGCCTGCGCGGCGACCTTGCCCGGCACGTCCTTGCTGCGGAGGTCGCAGAGGATGAGGTGGTTGTCGGTGCCGCCCGTGACGAGGTCGATGCCGCCCGAGAGCAGCGCCTCCGCGAGCACCTTCGCGTTGTCGACGATGGCCTTCGCGTAGGCCTTGAACTCCGGCGTGGCCGCGTTCTTCGCCGCGATCGCGATGCCTGCCGTGGTGCCGTTGTGCGGACCGCCCTGCAGGCCCGGGAACACCGCGCGATCGATGGCCTTCGCGTGCTTGGCGTCGCAGAGGATCATGCCGCCGCGCGGACCGCGGAAGGTCTTGTGCGTCGTGCTCGTCACGATCTCCGCGCGACCGACCGGCGTCGGATGCGCGCCGCCCGCGACGAGGCCCGAGATGTGGCTGATGTCCGCCACGAGGATCGCGCCGACCTCGCGCGCGATCTCCGCGAAACGATCGAAGTCCACCACGCGCGGGTACGCGGTGGTGCCGCAGAAGAGGATCTTCGGCTTGTGCTCGCGCGCGAGCTTCGCGACGCCGTCGAAGTCGATGCGGTGCGTCTTCTCGTCCACGCCGTACTGCACCGACGTGAAGTACTTGCCCGTGATCGACACGCCGTGACCGTGCGTGAGGTGGCCGCCCGCGGCGAGCGCGAGGCCCATGACCTTCTCGTGCGGCTCGCAGAACGCGAAGTAGACCGCGAGGTTCGCGGGGCTGCCCGAGTACGGCTGCACGTTCACGTGCTCGACGCCGAAGAGCGATTTCAGCCGCGCGATCGCGAGGTTCTCGACCACGTCGATGTACTGCTGACCCTCGTAGTAGCGCTTGCCCGCGTAGCCCTCGCTGTACTTGTTGTTCAGCACCGACCCACACGCCTCCATCACGGCGGGGTAGGCGTAGTTCTCGCTCGGGATGAGGCGCAGCACGTCGTGCTGGCGGCGCTCTTCGGCGGCGATGGCGGAGGCGATCTCGGAGTCGATTTCGGAGAGGGGAGCGTCGAGGACGGACATGCGCGCGGGTGTAGCACCGGAGCGCGCGGCCGGATAGCGGAGCCCCGGTTCGCTCGGGTGGGGCGGTCGATTCGGACCGCGAGGTTCGCGATGCGCGTCGACGCCGGGCCTTCTCTCGAGGCGCGCGTGTCGAGGGGGCCGACTCGATGGGGCTGCCTCGATGGGGCTGCCTCGATGGGGCCGCCTCGATGGGGCCGCCTCGATGGGGCCACCTCGATGGGGCCGCCTCGATGGGGCCACCTCGATGGGGCCACCTCGATGGGGCCGCCTCGATGGGCTGCCTCGATGGGGCCGCCTCGATGGGGCTGCCTCGATGGGTTTGACGCGTTCCCACGTTCGCGCACCCTGCGCGTCGATGGATCGAGAGCGATTTCGGGACCTGGCGCGCGACGCGAACCTCATCCCGGTGTGGCGCGAGATCGTGGCCGACGATCTCACGCCGGTGTCCACCTTCGCGACCGTCGCCTCCGCGCGCGACGCGGGCGGCTTCCTTCTCGAGAGCGTCGTCGGCGGCGAGAAACAAGCGCGGTACAGCTTCGTCGGCTTCGACCCCTTCGTGGTCGTGCGCGGCGGCGGCGATTGGCTCGAGGTCCGCGAAGGCGCCGTCCTCCGCACGCGCGAAGGCGTCGATCCCTTCGAAGAGCTCGCGCGCGTGCTCTGGAAGGATCTGCGCACCCCGCCGGCCAGCGCGCTCCCCGATCTGCCGCGCTTCTGGGGCGGCGCGGTCGGCTACGTGCCCTACGACGCGGTGAAGCGCTTCGAGCCGAAGGTCGGCGCGCGCGACGAGCAGCAAGAAGACTTCGCGTTCGGCATCGGCCACGTCGTGCTCGTCTTCGACAACCTCCGTCAGACCCTGCGCGTCGTGGTGCCCGCGCGCGTCAGCCACGATCCCGACGAGGCCTACGACGCCGCGACGCGCGTGATCGACGACACGGTCCGCAAGCTCGCGTCCCCCGCGCGTCTCCCGCACCTCGCGCTCCCCGACCGACGCGACGTGCGCGAGCTCCCGAGCTCGTCGTTCTCGCGCGCCGCCTACGAGGACGCGGTGCGCACCTGCCAAGAGCACATCCGCGCGGGCGACATCTTCCAGGTCGTGCTCTCGCAGCGCTTCGAGGTCCCGCAGGAGGACGTCGCGCTCTTCGACGTCTACCGCGCGATGCGCGTCGTGAACCCGTCGCCGTACATGTACTTCCTGCGCATGCCCGGCGTGGACGTCGCGGGCGCGAGCCCCGAGACGCTCGTGCGCGTGGAGGACGGCGTCGCGACCCTGCGCCCCATCGCCGGCACCCGCCCCCGCGGCGGCACCGAAGCCGAAGACGCGCGCCTCGAAGCCGAGCTCCTCGCGGACGCGAAAGAGATCGCCGAGCACGTCATGCTCGTCGACCTCGGCCGCAACGACCTCGGCCGCATCGCCAAGCCCGGCACCGTGCGCATCGCCGACCGCATGATGATCGAGCGCTACAGCCACGTGATGCACATCGTCTCCAGCGTCGACGCCCAGCTCGCGGACGGCATGAGCGCGCTCGACGTCCTGCGCGCGACCTTCCCGGCGGGCACCCTGAGCGGCGCGCCCAAGGTCCGCGCGATGCAGATCATCGACGCCCTCGAGCCCGTCCCCCGCGGCCTCTACGGAGGCGCGGTCGGCTACTTGGGCTTCGACGGAAACGCCGACCTCGCGATCGCGATCCGCACCTGCGTCGCGCGCGACGGAAAGCTCACCCTCCAAGCCGGGGCCGGCCTCGTCGAAGCCAGCGACCCCGCGAGCGAGTTCGACGAGACGGTGAACAAAGCGCGCGCGGGCCTGGTGGCGATCGAGGCTGCGAGACGCTCGCGGCGCGGGTGAGGTTGCGAGTCGCCTCGAACGCCGCCTGAAGCGATCCTCGAGGCGCTCGCCCACCGAGCTCGGCACGCTCCGCAATGCTCTCCTTCAAGTCGAGGTCGCCCGCGACATCGAGCGGCGGATACCGCGGCGTGGCGTGAGGGCCTCGCGATGCTCGGGACGGTGGCGACCGAACCTACAGCGCCGTCGCCAGAAGAGGACGCAGCCAGAGCCCAGGCTCCAGTCCCCATCCGCGGCCCCGAAAACGTGCCCCCCACATTTTCTCGTTTGACAGCTTCGAGGCGCGTGTTAGTTATTCGGTCCGCCGCGGGACCGACAGGTTCCCGAAGCTGCCGAAATCCTTCGGGAAATCGTATGCGCAGGTGGCGGCTCCCAGGAGCCGAGGAGCGGTAGTTAAGTCGGTTATAACGCCGGCCTGTCACGCCGGAGGCCGCGGGTTCGAGTCCCGTCCGCTCCGCCAAAAGCCCCGTCCACGGACGGGGCTTTTTGCGTTGGCGCCAGAGCCAGGACTCGCAACAGCACGCGGAGGCTCGGAACTCCAGGCTCTGAGGGTAAGTCCCGCCTCACGGACACGGATAGGCGACCGGGTTCGAATCGTTGTCGGTCGTCGATTGTTCACGCATCATGGCTCCTGTGGGCACCGCTCTCGTCATCCCCGACACCGTATCGGTGTCGCTCACGGAGCTTTGGAACGCCGCAACACGCATGCTCGGCGCCGCGCGGCCGCTGATCGCGCTCGTCACCCGACGTCCACTGAACCGTTTCGTGGAGAGACGGTATGAGGACGTCTGCCAGATCCTGCAGTCAGAGAGCGTCGGCGAGCTCAACGCTCTGGTGCTGAGATCCCAACGACGATGGCGGCGAGAGGCGATGGTGTTTGCTGGCGTGGGAATGCTTGCGAAGTTCGCCCGGCGGCAGCCGGCCAACCACGAGGTAGAGTTCGCAAAGCTCGAGGACGCGCTCTTCCGCCTTCTCGATGAGCTCGACGCAAAGGTCACTCCGGAGAAGAGTGTGGCGGCGGAGATGTTTCGTGTTGCTGCGCTCTCTTCTCTCCGTTCTGCTCGAACCCTGGTTGAACATGCGGTCCGTGGGGGATGGCCAGGCGCCAGTCAGCCATCGTTCGCGCAGTTCTCCGACATGGTGCAAACGCCGTTGATGTACGCTGCGGCAGTAGTGTTCGCCGTAACGACGGATGAGTTTGATGCGGAAATTTCGATTGAAATGCTCAACGAGATTGCTCGTCGAATGCTTGAGGCATCGGATGCGTTCGCTGGGATCGTTGGGCTGATGCGAGACGACGAATGAAGCCTTGGGGAATCTTCGATCTCAAGGTGAAGACTCGGTTCGGTCCATGGTCTGACGAGACGCGATTTCACCCAGGAGTGATTGTCTCTCGCGCGTCCGGCTCCCCACTCGACTCATATGTCGTTATGTTGCCGATGACGTCGTCGGAGCCTCGTGGGCTTTGCACCTCCTACTGGGTACGCGCCTCAAGCATTCCCGGCATCGACGGAGTCATGTTCGTTTGTTGCGACCTCCCATCGGTGATTGGCAAGTCGGAAATCACGTCGGCGCGGCAACGAGGGACGATGCCCAACGACGTGCGTCAGCAAGTCGAGGATCGGTTGATCTCCCTGTTCGGCCTTCGAATGGGCCGATAGAGAGCGGGAAGGGCTCGCCGAGTATCTCTGTTCATTCCGACGTGCCGTGCTCGAAGCGCGGCCCTACGTCACTTCGTCGACGGTGCGGGGTCCGCGAGACCCGGTACTCGCGGACGTCGGCGACGCTCGGGACGAGGTAGTCGTCGGACGCGTGCCGACCGTGGAAGCGCGCGAAGCCGCCCTGCGCCACGCCTCGAGCACGAGACGGAGCGTCGGGAGCATCGCGATCTCCCGCCGCTTCCCGGTGTCCGTGCCTGACGTATGAGTTGCGGTCGCCTCGCTCGAAGTCGGCGCGCGTCCTCGCGGCGTGCGGCCGCTTCGGGCGCCGCAGCGTCGTGGCTCGCGCGGAGTGTGCGCAGCATCGAGCCCTTCGACTTCTTCCCCTTCACGATCGAGCGCGAGGAGGTCGCTCGGATGAACGGAGAACGCATCTGCGCCGAATCACGCAGCCTGGTGACGCGCGGCGTCAACTTCGGTTGGTGTGCTCGAATGAACGACACTGCTCGAGCGATGTGGGCAAGGTGGGCGATGATGTGGTCGACGCGGCGCCCGGTTTCGGGCGATTCTGCGCCCATGGAACGCACTTGGAGACGTCCCGCATGGATGTGAGTTGGGTCTCGGAGGTGCCGTGGGCGGCAATCCTGGGAACCACTGGAACACTTGCCGGAACATGGCTAGGTGCGTTCCTGAACCACAAGTACAGACGTGAAGAGCGAATCGATGCGAAGGCGGCGGCGATTGAGACCGCACAACTCTCTCGGACTATCTCCGACCGTGACGCGGAGATTCACGCCGCAGGAGCACTCTTGGAGTGGGCATGGGAACGATGCCACCTCCCGCCTCCGTATCCGCCTCATGTGTTCGTGGGAATCGAACGCTTGCGAGATGAAGTCGTTCCGGAGGCAGCTCGCACCTGCTTGACCGTGTTGATGGAAACGGGGGTGAACCCAGCTGATGCTGCTGATCTGGCAGCCGCCAAGAGTTCGGTCCGAGCCGTCGCAAGCGCCGTGTTCGTCAGGCTTATAGGTTCGGCCGCGCGAGGCGAAACCATCGATCCCAGCGGTCTCGTTGCAAGGCTTGTGATCGTTTGTGTCTCGGTCGAATATTCGCACTTTGACGGTCTGAAACGTGCGATTTCACGCGCGGCAGGAGCCCCGTGAAGTGCGTCACGACGGCTGCCCCGCATCGGTCGCGATCGGGACGATATCGGCGGAGGTGCCCGATCGAGAACGAGACCCTCGTCGCCACGCTCCAGGAAAAGGAGTTCAAGACGCTGGGGCGTCGCGCGCGGTTCGATAGCGAGTACCTGGACCGACACGCTCTAAGTGCGGTCCGGGCAGACCTCGAATCGTGGTCGGCCGCCTTCGTCGACCACCTGCTGTCCGAGGCCGCCCAATGACCCGCCACTCGCACATCGTCTACGCCGTCGCCCGCTTTCGAGTCGACGATCACGTGTTGTGGCTCCTCCGTCGGCACCCGAAGTGGGGCGACTGGAGCCTCGTGGGCGGGCACGTCGAGGACGACGAGCGCGAGGATTGGGATCGCGCGATTCGTCGTGAGGTCGACGAGGAGATGGAGCCCCTCCAGGTCGGCGTGGAGCTGGTGATCGTTCCGGTGGCCGCCGATCCGTCGGTGTTTCGACGCGTGTCACAGTCGGCAGGCGGAGTGGAGACGGAGTACACCGTGCGCTGGTACGGGCTGTCCTTCCGTGGCGACGTGGACGCTGCGCTTCGCGCATTGCCTCGCGAGGACTTCCTGTTCGTCGACGAAGAAGACCTTCCGCGCGGGATCGAGGGCGTGGCCGACGTCACGCGCTTCGCCCCGCTCGATCGACTGCCGGCGCCGACCCCGATCGAGTCCGCCACCTACGCGCGTTTCCCGCAGCGTCTCGCCCGCACCTCCGCGCAGCCGTCCGCCCGATAGGCGTCGCCCAGCACCAAGACTCTCGGCACAACGACGAAGCCTTCCGCGGAAACGCCCGACTCCCTTCCGCAGAAACGCCCGACCCCCTTCCGCGGAAACGCCATTCCGCGGAGGGGCCCGCTAGACCTCGCCCCGTGGGGACTTCTTTGGCCAAGACCCGGGAAGGCTCCGACGCAAGTGCGGCGACCGCCTCGCCGCACTCACACCGTCGCGCTCGTGGCTCGCGACCCGGCGATTCCGCTCTTCGTCTACGAGCACCTCTCGCCCGCGTGGAGCAACGTCGACTTCGACCCGGAGCTCGAGGCCTTCGCCGAGCTGGATCGTGCGTTCGTCGAGCGGCAGATCGAGCGCACCCACCGCGACGATCTGCTCGGCCGTGTTTGGTCGGTCGCGTACCTCGAGGGCATCCCGCTCGCGGGACCCTCGCTCCTCGACGACGAGACGTCGTGGGAGGTGCTCCTGCTCGAAGTGCCGGTGCTGACCGTCGACCGCACGTACGTGGTGCTGCGTGGGCAGCCAAGTCGACCCCTCGACGTTTCAACTCTTCGGCGCGAGCCGACCCGCGAACGTCAGCAAGAGCTTCGCGACGCTCTCGCCGACCGCCTCGGCGAGCACCGACTTCCCGGCGTCGAGGCCGCGCTCGCACACCGCGCCGTGAGCGGCGACGAGGGCTCGGAGGAACGACTCGAGCGTGCAGTCGAGGGGATCGAAGCTGTAGGGGTCTTCGCAGAGCAGGCCCATGCGTCCGGACGGGTGCACGAGCACGTAGAAGCCGCCGCCACCGTTGAGGATGTCGACCGCCTTCATCACGAAGTCGGTCGACTCCTCGTTCCCGTCGAACCAGTCCTCGAGGACTTCGTCGCGGTCCTCGCCCGTGAGCGCCGGCACTGGCCAGAAGTCTCCGGGGGTGAGCACGCAGAGCTTCGGGAGCGACGGGATCGCCCAGACGCCACGCAAGGCCTGTAGCTCTGCCCGAAACGCGTCCGGGAAGGTCGCGAGCGGGTCGTTCTCTTCGGTTTCGAGAGGCTCGGGAGCGAGCGTCGATCCGAGGGTGTGCTCGAGGTCGGCGAGGAAGCGGCCGGAGGTCACGTAGGTCATGGCCACTGGAAGTACGCTGCTCGGTCGAGCCACCACAACCATGAAACGCGCGGGGACCGTGACGAGCGCGTGAAGCGCGAGCTCGGGATCGAAGTCCGCTCTCGAAACGCCGGGCTGACGTGCGGGGCCCCTCGCCGTCGAGAACGACGAAGCGACGCGCCTCGTACGAGTTCAGCGCGCTCCCGACACGAAGGGCTGCACGGCCGCCATGAGCACAGCGTCGGAGTCGCCGTCGACGTCGACCGGGAGCGTCGCGAGGACCTCGCCGGTGCGCGCGACGTGGACCGTGATGGTCGGGCTCGCGCCGTAGCCGCTCGAGCGCATGAGGCACGCGACGAGGGTGGGCGGGGCGTTGGCGGCGGGGCGCCAGGAGCGCGGGAGATCACGCATCGCGTACCAGGAGCCGGAGCCGAAGCCTTCGTACGCGAGGAGGGTGCGGGGGCCGGCACCGAGCTCGGGCGCGTCGGGGAGGGTGGCGCCCGTGCAGACGGGCTCGGCGACCTCGAGCGCGGCGGTCTCGGCGAACCACGCGGCGCGGTTGGTCTCCACGCGGTTGTACAAGATGAAGGCGACCAGCCCGACGAGCACGGGGATGCCGAGCGCGGCGGCCTTCATGCGCGCGAAGAAGCCCCACGCGAGGATCAGCGAGGCGACGAGCGCGATGGCGGAGCCGATGTAGAGGTCGTCTTGCATGAAGCGACCTTCGTCGCCGGCGGTGTGCGCGACCCACAGACCGAACGCGACGCCGGCGCCGCCGATCAGCGTGCGCCAGATCGGAAAGGTCGGCGCGGGCGGGAGCGGGGCCATGCCCTTCGTCTGCGCGAAGGGGTTGCCGCTCGAGGGCGCGCCCGCTTGCGCGAAGGGGTTGCCGCTCGGTGGCGGAGCGCCCGCGCTCGCTTGTGCGAAGGGGTTGCCGCTCGGGGGAGGCGCGCCCGCGCTCGCTTGCGCGAAGGGGTTGCCAGCAGGGTTGCCGGCAGCGGCGGGAGACGATGCGAGTCCGCGCGCCGCGTCGGAGAAGAGACCGCCGGCGGGAGCGCCGCCGCTCGCGGGCGCGCTGCCGAACAGGCCGCCTCCGCTCGCAGGCGCGTTGCCGAACGCTCCGCTCGACGCGCCTCCGAGCCCGGCGGTCATCGCGGGGCCTTCGAAGTCGATGCGCGCGATCTGACGCAGCCCCACCATCGACATGCCGCCGTCGGAGGTCGTGAGCTTGAAGTCGCGTTGGCCCGACGCGATCGCGTAGCCGCGATCGTGATCCCAGGTGGTCATGGTGCCGAGACGCACCGAGGGCTCCGTGTGCACGCCGGCGCCGACGTAGAGCGCGGGGATGCGGACGTGCAGGCGCTCTCCGGTGCGCGTGACGACCTCGGCGGGTGCCCAGAGCGAGTCGAACGAGCTGCGGGGCTCGCCGAGGACGATCGAGCGGATCTCGACGAAGGGGACGTCGAGGATCTGGCCTGCTTCGAAGCACGGCAGCGTCGCGCCCGTGAGGTCGTCGGTGTCGACGAGATCGGTGAACGTTCGGGTGCGGCCGTCGGTCCAGGTGAGCGTGCCGGGGGTCTTCGGGCGATGGGCTTCAGCCGACGCGAGCGCGTCCTTGGTGGCCGCGGCGTCACCGCGCGCGTGCGAGACGGCGGCGCGCACGAGCTCGAGCGCGAAGGGAGGCGGCGGGGCGAGGGCGGAGCGTTTGCCGGCGACGGTGGCGTCGGTGGCGCGCGCGAGGCGAAGCCGCTCCGCGTTGGCGGAGAGCTCGAGCTCCTTGGCGGCGGGCGCGAAGCGCGGGTCGAGCTGCACGATGCGCGCGAGGGTGCGCGCGGCGTCGTCGAAGCGATGGGTGCGCAGCTCGAGCTGGTAGGCCATCAGTAGGCGACCCGGATCGGACGACGCCTCCTGCCGCAGGCGTTGGAGTCCCGACTCGAGCTCACCCCGTTCCAGATCCGCTTCGACGCTCATGGTGTCGCACGATACGGGATCTCGGGGCGGGTCTTCCCCGTGGCGTGCGGGGTGACGACCGCGACGCGTGACGGAGACCGTGACGAGATGGAGTGACGAAGACGGAGACCGTGACGGAGACCGTGACGGAGACGCGCTCGGCCGCGGGTGCCGCACTCGGGGGTGCGAGTGCGCGCGATCCGCGACGAGCACGAGGCGCACGAACGAGCGCGGCTCGCGGCGAAGCGCGTATCCTGTCGGCCGATGGAAGAACCGTCGTCGCTCGAGAAGATGTCGCGGCTCGCGAAGGGGCACGGTGCGCTGACGCCGGGACGAGGCATGGCGAGCGGTGTGCTCGCGCTGACTCTCGCAGTGCTCGCGCTGCTCGGGGTGATCGGCTTCCACTTCCCCGCGTACACGAGCACTCCGGAGCTGCGCGCGCAGTACGACGTGGAGACGCTCCGCTAGGTGCTCTTCGGCGGGATGGTGCTCGCGGGGGTGATCTCGGTCGCGAACCTGGTGCTGGGGCGCGCGCGCTGGCTCGCCGCGTGGTCGTTCCTCTTCCTCGGGATCGCGCAGCTCCTCGGGGGAGCGACGGTGCCGATCGGCGATTTTCCGGACGACACGCCCTACATCGGGCTCGACTTCTTCATCCTGGATCTGCTGGGATCGACGATCGTCTTCGTATTGATCGAGAAGCTGTTTCCCTTGCGGAGAGAGCAGCCGATCTTCCGGCCGGAGTGGCAGACGGATCTGCAACACTTCGTGATCAATCACCTCTCGGTGGGGCTCGTGCTCGTGGTGGTGAACCGCATCGTGCACGGCGCGTTCGGCTGGGCGGAGAGCGACACGCTGCGCGGCTGGGTGCAGGGG
>JALOQC010000655.1 GCA_025453555.1 Myxococcota bacterium
CGTCGCGGTGAGCGTGGCGTGCGCGAGGCGCGTTGCGCAGCCGTGCGCGACGTGAGCGCGGTGTTCGCGTCGCGGTCGTGAGGCGTCGCGGCGAGCGCGGGCGCCGCGTGGGCGAACGTGAGGATCGTGCGTGGTGTACGATTTCCGCTTCGGGAGGTGCGCATGCAACGTCGGATGGCTTGGGTAGCGCTTTGTCTCGTGGTCGCGTGTGGGGACGACGACGGGCCGCCGGAGGTGGACGCGGGCGGTGATTCGGGCGGGGTCGACGCGGGGGGTGAGGTGGACGCGGGCGACGAGGACGCGGGCGAGCCGACCGACGGCGGCGTCGGCGTGAGCTGCGTCGACAACGCGACCTGCGAAGCGACGGAGTTCTGCTCGACCGCGGTCTGCGGTGCGGAGGGCGAGTGCACCACGACGCCCGTCGCGTGCACCGACGAGATCGATCCGGTCTGCGGCTGCGACGGCGTCACGTACAGCAACGCGTGCGAGGCCAACGCGGCGCGCGTGAGCGTCGCGGCACGCGGGGAGTGTGCGATGGACGGAGGAGTCGCTGACGCGGGCATGGACGTCGACGCCGGCACGAGCTGCACGACGAACGTCGACTGCGGATCGCGGAGCCTCTACTGCGCGAAGGCGCTCGGCGACTGCGAGGGGACCGGCGTGTGCACGACGCGACCGGTCGTGTGTCCGCGCGTGCTCGATCCGCACTGCGGCTGCAACGGGATGACGTACGACAACGACTGCCTCGCGGCGACGGAAGGTGTGAACGTGTCGGCTCGCGGTGCGTGCGACACCAGCGCGTGCGCGCTCGACGCACGCGAGGGCTGCTGCTTCGACGACGCCGACTGCGGGCGCGGTCAGCGCTGCGTGGAGGAGGCGTGCAGCCGCGGCGGCGAAGGGACCTGCGTGACCACGCGCCTTCTCGTGGGCACCTGCTGGGAGGACGCCGACTGCGCGCGTGGCCAGACCTGCGAAGGGGAAGACATCTGCGACTGCGGCAACCGCTGCCTGGTGCCCGACGCGCCGGGTCGCTGCGTCTCGCGGCTCTGACGACTGAGCTCACGCGCACGAGGTGTGCGCGAATCGGCAACGACCCCGACCCTCTCGTGTGAGGGAGCGGCGGCCCGAGAACGAAACGACCCACGCGTTCCTCACGCGTGGGTCGTTTCGTGTCGGAGGCGACGTCGAGTCGTTCAGGGGACGACGATGCGCGCGGCCAGGCCGTAGTGGTCCGAGAGCGGGACCTGCGTGCCGCCCGCGTCGACGACGTTCTCCGTGAACGTGACCTCGGTCGACACCGTCGCGTCCGCTCCGAAGTTCGCGAGGAAGATGTGGTCGAGCCACACCGACGCCGAGGCCTCGACGAAGTTGGCGTTGGTCTCCGGGCAGAACGTGCACGCGGGCGTGAAGTCGGGTGCGCTCGCGGCGGTGTAGACGCCGGTCAGGCGCGCGTACGTCGCCTGCGCTTCGCCGACGATGTCGTCGTCCGGGAGCGAGGGGCTCGTGTTGAAGTCGCCGAGGATCACGGCGGGGCGCGTGCCGCTGCGCGCCGAGACGCGTGCGATGAGCTTCTCGGTCTGCAGGAGCTGCTCGGCCGCCCAGCCCTCGGGGCCGCTCTCGCCCTCGCCGTAGGGGCCGGTGTAGGGGAACGCGAGGCCTTCGAAGACCGGCGTGAGGTGGTTGCAGTAGACGTCGAGCTCGGAGCCGTTCGGGAGCGTCGCGGTCGCGATCGTGATCTGCCGGCGGTTCCAGGTGCCGGGGAGCACGAAGTTCTCCACGTTCGAGAGCGGGTGGCGCGAGAGGATCATGGTGCTGCTCTGGCCGCGGAACGCGATGTCCGCGTGCACCTCGGTGGTGCAGAGCTCGCGCATGTCGCCGAGCGTCTCGGTGGGCAGGCTCGTGGTGAGGCATGAGTAGCAGCGCTGCGCGGCCGCGTCGCCGAGGAGCAGGGCGCCCACGGCGGCGACGCAGTTCGCCTCCGCGCAGGACGCGCTCGTGGTGCGGCCGTCGTCGCTGCCCGGCATCGTCGAGCAGTTCGCGTCGATGCACTCGAGGGCGGCCTCGAGGTCGTCTTCGAGCCCCGCGCACGGCGCGGTGGTCGGTTCGGGCGGGACCATCCCCATTTGATCGGTCGCGTCGGTGATCTCGGTGTCGTAGTCGGTCGTGAAGACCGCGACGTGGGGAAAGCGCGCCATCGCCGCGGCGCGGATGCGGTCTTTGTCGCTTTGTTCCCAGACCTCTTGGAGACAGACGATGTCGGAGTCCATCGCGGCGACGGCGTCGATCACGGGGTCGCGTCGCGCGGCCTCGTTCGGCACGAAAGCGCCCGCGAGGGCGACGTTGAAGGTGTCGACGCGGATCTCGGTCGCGTCGGACCCGCCGCCGCCACACGCGAGCGCGAGGGCGAAGGAAGCACGGAGGGGAAGGTGTCGCATCGGCGGCATCGTGACACGGGCGCGACGACCGGTGACAGATTCGCGTCGGAGGTCGTCGGGCGGTCGAGTTGGTCGAATGGTGATAAGCTGAGTGATTCCAGGCGCTTACGGCGCAGGGTCGGCCTTGCGGCGAGGGCTCGTTTCGGCTACGCTGCGGCGTCTTTCGCGGCGCCCCCCGAAGCTCGAGCTCGAGCTCGGCAGAGAGTCCCGCGAACCCAGCGAAGAGACGGCATGTCCGACGAGACGACCCCCCCGCAGACGCCGCCCGAAGAGGCGACCTACGACCAGCGCAACATCCAGGTCCTC
>JALOQC010000656.1 GCA_025453555.1 Myxococcota bacterium
CCGATCTCGCTCTGCACGTGCGCGATCCACATCGCGGCATCTGCATCGAGCGCGCTCGCGAACCGCATCGCCGCCTCAGAAGAGCGTGAGTTGGCCGCCGTCAGGCGTAGCCCCTTCCGCAGCGTCGTCACGAACGCTTCCGCCGTCGCCGTCTGCCGGCACGCTTTCATCATGCGCGACTGGAGCTGGTCCCAGTGCGTCAGCGCGTCGCCGCCGTTTCCCAGGTACTCCGCGCGCGTCGCCTTGATCAGCTCCACCGTCGCGTCTCGCACTTCCTCCGCTCGCTGCTCGTGATCCACGCTTCGCTCCCTTCGCGCTTTCAGCGCACGCCTCGTCTTGGGTCTTTGCTGCGCTCTTGCGCGCTTCCTTCTTCGCGGTGTTCGCCATCTTCTCGTCCGCCATGCGCTCGGCCGCGCGCTCTTCGTCGCGCTGCGCGAGCCACACCGCGAGCGACCACCACGCCGACCCGTGCTCGCACTCGCCGCGGCGCAGGAGCTCGCGCACATGCTCTTCGGCGATCGACCACGAGCGCGACGTGTAGGCGCCGCGGTCGATCTCGTCCTTCGTGATGCCGGCCGTGAGCGACTCGGTCATCACGTCGACGAGCGAGAGGTCGGAGGTGCAGCCGCCGATCGCGAGGTCTTGTTCCTCCAAGCGCACCAGGCGTCCGCGCGGCGAGAGGTTCAGGCGCGTCCACGGGAGCACGTGCTTCTGCCCCGAGTCGGGGATCGCGCAGAACCACGCGCCCTCCTTCGGCGCGAGCAGCCACGCACGCAGCGTGGGTTTGTCGCCCTTCGTCCCGAAGACGTAGCCGCGCGCGTCCCACGCGTGCCAGAAGAGCCGAAGATTCGGCGGGCGCTCCTTCGACTCGTCGACGGTCTTGCCGAGGGCGCGCTTCGCTTCGCGCTTGCGTTCGATCTGCGCCGGGTCGGGTGTCCAGCCCGGCGGCGGCACCCACGCGTGCGCCCACACGCACGGCTCGCACACGCGGTCGGAGAGACCGTGGCCGCGGAGCTTGTTCTGGTCGGTGAAGTTCGCGCCCTGCCACGAGTCGTACGGCATCGTGCGGACGTGAGGGCGCCCGCAGACGACGCAGGTGGCGGGGTGGACGGCGCAGCCCTTTTGCTCGGGGTGGCCAGCGAGGTCGTGGAGGATGTGCGCGGGGGAGCGCGGCACGGTGACCTCGATGGTGGTGATCATGTGCGCGGTTTCCACGTCGCGAGCGGACGACCGAGCAGCTTCTCCGCTTCGGCTTTGCCGAACCCGCCGCGCTCGGCCATGCGTTCCGCAGACTGGCTGCGACCGAACCGCTTCGCGTACGCCTCGTAGACTTCGAGGTGCTCACTCCAAGCGATCGTGCCGGGTGGGGTCTTCCAGGGGCCGCGCCCGCGAGCGTCACGCCCGCCGTCACCCTGAACAGGGGCGCGCTCTTCCTCGCGGCGCGCATCGAACAGCCGACGCAGCCACGGCGCGACGTCGCGCGCTGCTTCGGCCACGAGCACGTCTTCGTTCCACGCGTAGTCGGTCTCCTCGTGACCCTTCCGCGTGTCGATTCCCTCCCAAGAAACGAGCGATCCGCAGACGTCGACGGACACGCAGACGCCCAAGGTGTTCCACACGCACGAGAGCAGACCGATCCCATTGGGCCCAGTCCCCGTGATCGTCACGTGCGGTGGCGCCTCGCACGCATCGCCGAGTCGCTCGATCAGTCGGCGCAGCGTGTAGACGCTCTCGGGCATCTGCGGCGCGACGGTCGTGAGCCACGCGTCGAGGTCGCTCATGTCGAGTACGGGACGAGTCTTCCACTCGCCGGTGGGGCGGTTGGTCTGGTCGGTCATACCGCCTGCTCCAGCTCCCGAAGCCACTCGAACACCGTGCGGCGCGCGCGGATGGGCAACGCGAGCGATCCGCCGATCGCGTTCACGAGCTCGGGGATCTCGACGACGTGGTCGCCGCCCTTCCTCCGCAGCAGCTCCCGCATCGTATCGATCGCTTCGTCGATCTCGTGTCGCATCGCGCCCTGCCGAAGGACGAACTTCGCGATCGTCTTCGCAGCGCGATCGGTCTGCTCGCGCCAGCACTCGGCGGCACGCGAGGAGCGCATCGCGTGGTCGTGGGCTTCGGCAAGGAGCGCGCGGTCGAGGGTGACGGTCGCGGCGCCGTAGTCGCGGGTGGGGTCGAAGGCGGCATCGTTCGGGCTGCAACCCTCGACCTCCTTGGGCGCGACCTTGATCACGAGCGGCGTGACGTGGTTCTCGATGCGCTTCTCGAAGTTGCCCTGTAGCTCCTGCTTCGACGTCAGCGTGTTGCGCAGCATCGCCGCGAGCACGAGCACCGGGTCGAAGAGGCCCTGCTGCACGCACGATTCGAGCGTGTTGAAGAGGACCGGATCGCGGAACAGCTCGGCTTCCGTGAACGCGCCGAACGCGAGGAGCGCGCGGACGAGGCGGTTGCGCGGATCGTGGGGGTAGGTCGGGCTGGTGGTCATTGAGTCCTCCAAATCGCATCTTCGATGGTGAGCTTCGCGCCACCCTTCAAGAAGACTTCGACGCACGCGACCTCGCGCGCGCTCTCGTCGGCGACGGATCGCTTCTGGTGCGTCACGATCTGCGCCGCTGCGACGTCTTCCACCCAAATCCGCACGGTGTCGTTGCCGACCGTTCCCACGTCGATGGAGCAGGTGAAGAGCAGCGCGAGCGACGCCTTGGCTTCGTCGAGAGTCACGGCGTCACCGCCTTCGG
>JALOQC010000225.1 GCA_025453555.1 Myxococcota bacterium
ACCGAGGAAATGTGGTGCATTTTCGAGCGTGAGTGGATGGCGGCGAGGGGCGTGCGGATGCCGCGAAGCGGCCGCGGGAGGTCATGAGATGCGCTCTAGAGCCTGATCCAGGATCGGCTTTGAGTGATTCGTGGTCTGGGTGCGTGCCATGGGGCATCCGCTCGCCGAAGGAGATGCCGGGCATTTTCGAGCGCGAGAGGATGCGTCAGGGTGCGTGCTCAGGGCGCGAAGCGCCGACGCCGATCCTGGATCAGGCTCTAGGCCGATGTCGCAAGCCGCCCTACCGGACGGCCCGCAGAGAGCGGAGCGAGCGTAGGCTCGTGGGGCCCCATCGGGGCTTTGTCGCGCGCTCGCGCGGTCGCGACCGTCTCGCGGAATCGTGCACCTACGCGGACTGCGTCCGCTCCGTTGTGCACGATTCCGCTTCGAACCATGCCCCGCGGGGAGGGTCTGGCGACAGACCCTCGAGGAAGCGGAGTGGAACGTGTGTGGGGGATCGCGCGACGCGGCGCGCGTGCGGAGTCGGTCGGCCTCACGCGATCGGGGGATGTCTCGGGATTGTGTCCTCGTCGCGCCCCTCGGGCCGCGGCCATCCGCGTTGCGACGCCTTGAGAACGCGTTCCACCCGCGGTACCTCTGCCGCCTCATGACCCGCCTGTCCGAGCTCGCCCACGCGCCTCACGCCACCATCGACACGATCGCCGCGCACCTCGACGCGCTCGACCACGCGGGCCGCATGCGCGAGCTCGCCAAGACCTCGCGCGACGATCAGCGCGCGCTCTGGGTGAAGGCCGCCGCCGCGCCGGATCTCACGTACGCGCACTTCGTCCCCGACGGAGTCCCCGCGAAGACGCCGATCGTCCACCACGGTCGCAACACGCTGCCGCTGCCGGGCCAGCAGAAGTTCTTCCGCAAGCCGATGGCGCGCCCGGAGGACGGATCGGCGCGCGCATTCGGTTACAACGACGCCCCGACGCAATCGCTCGTCGGCCCCGGCTACTTCGTGCTCGTCCCGACGAACGGGAACGCGGAGTGGGAGCGCCGCGGCGCGTGGGTGGTGGACTACTTCCAAGTGCCGGACGGCGCGGTTCCGGCGAGCTGGCCGAAGGTCGTGCCGAACACCCAGGGGCTTCAGCGCTTCGTCTACCACGGCACGCGCGACTTCATGCGCCGCGTGAGCGCCCACGTGTCGATCGGCGCGGCGTTCAAGGGCGAGAAGCCACTCGACCACTACTTCACGCTCTGCCGCGAAGACCGCTGAGCAATCATCGTCACGGGTTCGAGGGCGCAGGCGCAGATTCAATCATCGCGAAATCGCGGTCGAGCCCACGTCGATCTCGGTTCAATCGTCGAGGAACGCCCGCGGGTCGAGCAGCGTCACGTCAGGCAGATCCCTCAACGCGCGCTCCAGCACCCACCGTCGACGCGCGTCGAACACCACCACCACGCGGCGTCCTGGGCTCGCGCGCACTGCGTCCACGACGAGCGCGACGTGCCGTGCGTCTCGGCGACGCGGCGCCGCCTCGCCCATCGCGTCTCCCACGTGGGTCTGCTCGCAGCGCTCCCGCCACGCATGCAACCGCGCATAGCTCGGCGACGCGAGCCACTCGGGGTCCAGCCCTTCGTCCTCGTCGCGTCGGTCGACGTGCTCGGCCGCGCACGCGTGATGTCGATCCGCCGGCCCGTGGGGATGTTGCGCGCGGTATGCGCGGAGATCGCGCGCATACGCCGCCGTGAATCCGCTCACGGGGATGACGCGCGCGCCGAGCTCTTCGCCGACGGGAAAGACCACGTGCGCGAGCTCGGGGAACGCCCGCAGCCACGCGCGAGCAGACTCGGACTCGGTCTCGGACTCGGCTTCGGGCTCGGCCGCAACCGCCGTCGTGGTGTCCTCCGCGACCAACGCCCGCACCTCTTCGAAGATCGCGGGTGGGATCTCCGCGAGGATCACCTCCGGCCTCGCGCGCACGAGCTGGGCACGCAGCTCCTCCATCGGGAAATCGTCCTCGACGAGGTGACGTCGGTGCAGGTTGCCCAACACGACGACTTCGGTCTCACCCGCGACGCGCTCGGTGCGCATCCACGGGTCCGCCGCGCAGCCGAGCCAACAAAAGACGAGCGCGATGCGTCGCACGTCGAGACGATAGCCCGCGCGAAGCGGAGCCGCTGCTCGTGAGGACTCCACGTCGCGCCGACCGTCCGTTGGCATGGAGTCCGGCGGCGTGTCCTACCGCAAACGGGGTATGGGCTCGGCTTGCAGCGCGCCAGGCTCGAGGTCCAGCATTCCGCCCATGGGGGAACTCGTCGGCGTCGATGCCGACCTCGCGAGGACGTGCGCTCGAGCGCCGTCGTCCATCGCGTTGGTCGAAGGGGGCGGATCTGCGCGTGAGGCGCTGACGTTCGCCGATCTCGACGCGCGCGCGAGCCGCGTCGCGGGCCATCTGCGCGAGCTCGGCGTGCGTCCGGGCGACCGCGTGCTGCTCTTCGCGCGCAAATCGCTGGCGACCGTCGTGGCCCTCTACGGGGCCTGGCGCGCGGGCGCGGTCGTAGTGCCGGCGAGCCCCGAGGCGCGCGCACGCCAGCTCGACCATCTGATCGCGCACTCGGACGCGACGCTCGCCATCGTGGATCCCGCGTTGGTCGCGCGCCTGGATCGTCCACTCGAGCCGGTGCGAACCGTCGACGTCGCGATCCTCGGCGAAGGCCCGTCGCGGCTCGACCGGGAAGAGCGCACGACGCTCGCCGCACTGCTCTACACCAGCGGATCGACGGGGCTACCGAAGGGCATCGTCATCACACACGAAAACCTCCTCGCGGGCGCGCGCATCGTCTCGCGCTACCTCGCGATCGAGCCGAACGATCGCCTGCTCTCGGTGCTCCCCTTCCACTTCGACTACGGCCTCAATCAACTGCTGACCACCGTTCGGCAAGGCGCGACGCTGGTCCTGCAGAAGAGCACGCATCCCGGCCACGTCATCGCGGCGCTCCACGAGCACGCGATCACCGGCCTCGGCGGGGTGCCGCCGCTCTGGGCGCAGCTCTTCGCGGACGGGTCGCCGCTGTTGCGCGAGCCTCCGCGGGCGCTCCGCTATCTGACGAACAGCGGCGGCGCCTTCCCGGTCGAGCTCCTGCGTCGAGCGCGGACCGCGTTGCCGCGCACCGAGATCTTCTTGATGTACGGATTGAGCGAAGCGTTTCGCTCGACGTACTTGCCGCCCGATCAGCTCGATCGCCGCCCCACCTCGATGGGTCGCGCGATCCCGGAGACCGAGATCCTCGTGCTCCGCGACGACGGGACGCGCTGCGCCGTCGACGAGCCGGGGGAGCTCGTGCATCGCGGGCCCACCGTCGCGGCGGGATATTGGAAAGACCCGGAGACGACCGCGCGTGTCTTTCGACCCGATCCCGACCATCCGACGCGCACGGTGGTGCACAGCGGCGACCAAGTCCGCCACGACGCGGAGGGCTTTCTCTTCTTCGTCGGACGGCGCGATCAGCGGCTCAAGAGCTACGGCCACCGCGTCAGCCCCGAGGAGGTCGAGCGCGCGCTGCAAGACTCGCCGCTCGTCGCGCTCGCGGTGGTCGGTGGCGAGCCGGACGAGCTCGCGGGCGATGCGATCGTCGCCCACGTCGTTCCGTCCGGGCCGGAGGTGACGGTCGATGCGATCGCGGCTTTCGCGCGCGAGACGATGCCGCGTTATCTGCAGCCCAAGCGCGTCGTGCTGCACGAGCGTTTCCCGCTCACGAGCTCCGGCAAGGTGGACCGCAAGCAGGTGCTCGCGTGAGCGTCCGCGACGAGACGAGCCGATCGGCTGCGGAGCGCTCCTCCGCAGCGGGTGACCTCTCGCGCGTGGACGCGTCGAGCGCCATCGCTTCGCGCCCGGACGTGGGGGCTGCGAGCGCGAGCGCTCCGAAGTCGAGTCCGCCGATTCGCGGCGGTTCGGTCGCGGCGGCGCTCGCACCCTGGCTCGCGCCGCAGGAGCGCTTCGACGCCCTTCGTGCGACCGCGCTCGCATCGGGGGGCGCGCGCTTCTGCGATCTCGCGTACGCGAACGCGTGGGGCGGGCCTCTACCCGAGGTGCGCGAGGTGCTCCGACGCGCGGCCACGAGCACGGGCGACCTCGACCTGCAGTACACGCCTTACGGCGGCGCGGTCGTCCCGCGACGCTTCGCTGCGCAGGCGCTCGCGCGACGTACCGGTCTGCCCTTCAAGCACGATCACGTCTTGCTCACGCCGGGCGCGATGAGCGCGCTGACTTTGCTGATCCGCGCGCTGCCGGCGGGCGGAAACGTCGTCATCCCGGTACCCACGTGGCTCGATCATCCGCTCTACGTCGCGACCGACGGTCGAGAGCCGCGGCTCGTGCCGCTCCGCGAAGAGGACTTCGGGCTCGATCTCGAAGCGCTCGCTCGCGCGATCGACGAGGACACGCGCGCGCTGATCCTGACGTGCCCCGGAAACCCGACGGGGAGGCTCTTCGACGCGGACGAGCTGCGCGCGCTCGCCGAGCTGTTGGACCGTGCCCCCAGCGCGCCCCTTCTGATCTCCGACGAGTGCCACCGCGACTACGTTCGCGACCCGTTCGTCTCGCCCGTGACCTCGTACGCACGCACTGCGGTCGTCTACTCGTACGGCAAGCGATTCCTCACGCAGGGCCAACGGCTCGGCTACGCCGCGATCTCACCACGCCATCCCGAGGCAGCGGCGCTCGTCGCGGACCTCCGACGCCTCGCGCGCGCACACGGGCACGGCACACCGACCGCGCTCATGCAGCAGGCGCTGCCGGAGCTCAAGGCGCTGGCGCCCGACGTCGCGTCGGTGTTGGCGCGCAAGGAGCGGACGCGCGCGCGCCTCGAGGCAGCGGGGCTCGTCGTGCGCGGCGACGCGACGATGTTCCTCTACGTGAAGGTCGACGACGACTGGGCGGCGACGGAAGCGCTCGCCAAGCGCGGTGTGCTCGTGCTCCCGGCCGCGATCTTCCACCACCGCGGGTGGATCCGGCTCACCGCCAGCGCGCGCGAGGACATGCTCGACCGCGGCCTCGAGCACGTGATCGCGGTCGCGCGAGGTGACGCGTGACGCCGGATCTCTACGGCGCCCGCTGCGAGCCACGACCGCTCGCGTGGCAGGGCGACGCGTGCGTGACCGAGCCCGAGGCCCACGAGCTCGCGACGCTCGACGGTCACTTCGCGTTCCACGTGCGCGAGGGCGGTGGGCACGTGCTCGCGCGCGATCCGCTCGGAGTGCACAAGCGCTTCGTCGCGATCCGCGAAGACGGATCGGTCGACGACGATCGGCTGCTCGCGCGCTTGCTTCGCCGTCATCCGGCCGAGCGTGTCTTCTCGGTGCCGAGCAGCAGCGTGCTCCGCGTCTCGCGCGGGCGCGTCGCGATCGACGAGCGCGCAGCGAGCGGTGGCGAGCTCCACTTTCGTCAGCACCACGAGGGCACGCTCGACCAGGCGATCGCTTCGAGCGTCGCGCGCATCGAGGGAGCGCTCGCGCGCGTCTTCGATCGGCTGGAGCATGCGCTCGCGGGTCGATCCGTGTGGGTCACGCTCTCCGGCGGGCTCGACTCGAGCACCGTCGCCGCGCTCGCCGCGGAGCGCTTCCCGTCGCTGCGCGCGATCACGTTTCGGCTCGACGACGGTCCGCTCGCGGACGACGAGGACCTCGCGGCCGCGCGTCGCGTCGCGGCGCACCTCGGGATCCCGCTCTTCGAGGTCGTGGTCCCGCCGGAGCGTGTGCTCTCGCTCGTGGACGAAGCGCTCGTGCACGGGCAGGACTGGCGCGACTTCAACGTGCACTGCGCGCTCGTGAACGCGGCCCTCGCGCAGGCGCTCGGCGAGGAGAGCGCAACGGAGCCTCTCGGAGCGCCGCCCGTCGTGCTCACCGGCGACGGAGCGAACGAGCTCTTCGCGGACTACGCGGCCGAGCAGCTCGAAGGGCGCCTCTACTACGAGCTGCCGCGCTTGCCGCGCGGTCGGCTTCGACGCTTCCTCGTGCGGGGGCTCGACGCCGGAGACCGCGAGGCGGGCCCCTTCGCTCATCACGGCGCGGAGGTCGTGCAGCCCTACTTGCTCGCGGCGTCGGCCTATGCGGCGCTTCCCGACGCGTTCGTCGAGGATCGCGCCGCGAAGCAGCGTCTGGCGGAGCGGCTCGTGGGTACGCGCTTGCCGCGCTTCGTGTTCGAGCGTCCGAAGGTGCGTGCGCAGTGCGCGAGGGAAGGGCGACCCGGCGGCACGCTCGCGCTGCTGCACGCCCAGGGCGTCGATCAGGCGTGGCTGCTCGCGCGCTTCTCCGAGCTCCTCGCGGTGGAGCCGACCTGGGCCCGCGAGCTGATCCGCGGAGGCGTCTACCGCACGCCACGTCCGACCACGTCAGGGTGAGCCACCGAAGAAGCCGAACGAACGAAGCCGAACGAACGAACCCGAACGAAGCCGAACGAAGCCGAACGAACGAAGCCGAACGCACGAAGCCGAACGCACGAAGCCGAACGCACGAAGCCGAAGGAACGAAGCCGAACGCACGAAGCCGAACGCACGAAGCCGAACGAAGCCGAACGAACGAAGCGGAACGAACCAAGCCGAACGAACGAAGCGGAACGAACCAAGCCGAACGAACGAAGCCGAACGAACGAAGCCGAACGAACGAAGCACCACGCTCGCCGGCCTCACCGGCGACCCGGTTCACAGCTCTCTTCAGACGAGACCGACATGATGCCCACTCCCTCTGCGCCTCTTCATCGACCCGACGTGCTCCGCGCGAGCCGCGAGCACGTCCTCGCGAGCGAGCTCGAGGTGTTCGTCCGCGAGCGCTTCCGCGTTCGCGAGGACGACGTCGGCTTCTCGCGCACGACCAACCTCTGGGAAGAGGGCTACGTCGACAGCGCCGGCGTGGTGGAGGTGCTCGCGTTCCTCGAAGAGAAGATCGGCGCCCGCCTCCCCGAAGATCTCCTCTTCGAGCCGGCCTTCGCGACGATCGACGGCATGGCGCGCATCAGCGTCGCGTACGCCGAATGAGCTCGCTCTGGGCACGCGTGCGTGACGACGTTCGTCGGCACGGAGGGTGGCGCGACCCCGCGGTGTGGCCGCTGCTCGTGCATCGACTCGGTCGGTCGTGCGACGAGCTCCCGGCTCCGCTTCGCGAGCTCGCGTCGAAGCTCTACGGCGCCACGGCGTTCGGCGTCGAGCTCGCGACGGGAACGCGCCTCCATCGCGAGACCGAGGTCGGCGAAGGGCTCCACTTGATCCATGGCCGCAACGTGCGCGTGCATCCGAGCGCCGTGATCGGCGCACGCGTGACGCTGATGCACGAGGTCACGATCGGCACGGGCATGGACGACCCGCGCGCCCCCGTGCTCGAAGACGACGTCTTCGTCGGCGCCGGCGCGAAGATCCTCGGGCACGTGCGCGTGGGACGGGGCGCACGCATCGCGGCCAACAGCTTGGTGATCACGGACATCCCCCCCGGAGCACGCGCGATGGGGGTCCCCGCGCGGCCGCTTCCGACCCGCACGAACGGGACCTGACCCGCTCCCACCTCTCCTCGCGTCCCCTCGACGTCGGAGCCGCGGCGCCCTACACCCTCGCGCCGTGAACGACTTCGACGACGGCGGCAAACACCGCGGGCCCGCGCACAGCTCTCCCTACGGTCTGAGCCGGCTCGCGCCCGCGATCACGCTGGTCGACGTCGCGGCCGAGATCCAGCGCGCGGACGAGATGATCGGCACCGTCACCGCCTCGAAGCTCGACGTGATCGCCGAGCAGATCCGTCGGCTACAAGAACAAGCGCGCGCGATCCTCGACGACGCCAAGCGCGATCTGGAGCTGCATCGCGCGCGTTGCGCGTTCCCGCGCCTCGTCGGCAAGACGTACCACCTCTACGAGAAGCCGGACGGGGATCTCTACTGGTCGATGGTCTCGCCGGACGAGTGGGGCGGCGAACCGCCGCACGCGTTTCGCGGGAGCTACCGCCTCGAAGGCGACCAGAGCTGGACGCGCGCGGACGACGCGGAGGCCGCGGAGCGAACGTCGATCGACGCCCGCGCGGTGCTCGCGCAGCTTCGCGGCTGAAACTGATAGTCTCTGCCGCTCGTGGTGCGCTCCACCTTCCGCACTCTCGCCGCCCGATGCGTGCTCGCGTCGTTGCTCGTCGCCTCCGTGGCGCAGGGCACGATCACACGCGCCCAAGAGCCCGCGGAGCACCACCCGCGCGACGACGCGCGCACGCTCTTTCGACGCGGCGCGGAGGCGTATGCCGACGAGCGGTACGCCGAGGCGCTCGAAGCGTTCGAGGCTTCGTACCGAGCGCGCGAGGTCCCGGTGGTGCTCTTCAACCTCGCGCAGACGCTCCGCGCGCTCGACCGACCAGCGGAGGCGATCGAGGCGTACCGTCGCTACCTCCAGACCGACGCGGAGCTCGACGAGGAGCGTCGCGCCGCGGTGGACGTGGTGATCGCGGAGCTCGCGCCCCGAGTCAGCTTCGTCCGGCTCGAGGTCTTCCCCGACGGTGCGGAGGTGCGCGTCGACGGTCGCTCGCTCGGACGTGCGCCCTTCGAGGAGCGAGTGGCGATCGATCCCGGCGAGCGGCGCTTCGAGGCCTCCGCCGAAGGGCACGCGGAGGCCGCACGAACGGTGATCCTCGCGGTGGGCGAGCGCACGACGCTACGGCTCGCGCTGCGCGAAGCGGCGCCGTCCGGCACGCTGCGTCTGCGCGCGAACGTCGCGGGCGCGTCGGTGGTCGTCGACGAGGAACCACACGGCGTGACCCTCGACGCGGAGCCGCTCGAGCTTCGGCTCTCCATCGGACGGCACGAGCTGACGATCGACGCCGAGGGGCACAGCTCGCACACCGAGCGCTTCGAGCTCGTGCGTGACGAGGTGCGCGAGCTCGACGTGACGCTCACGCGACGCGAGTCGCTCGTCGGCAAGTGGTGGCTCTGGGCGGGCGTCGGGGGAGCCGTGGTGGTGGGTGTGGTGATCGCGCTCGCGGTGGCGCTCTCGGGCGGCGCGGATCCGCTCGAAGGCACCCTGCCGACGGTGGGGGCGCTGTGGGCGCGCTGAGCTTCTCGCGTGTGTGGCACGTCTGCGCGCCTGCGGTCGTGCGACGCGCGGTCTTCGCACGCGCGGTGGCGGCGCAGACGCGTACGTCTCGCCGCGCGTCGCTCGTGCTCGCGCTCGCGCTCGCGGGCTGCGGCGGCGACGAGCTCACGCAGCTCTTCGCGTGTTATGCGATCGACGACGCGCTCGTCGCGAGCGACACCGTGGTGCGCCTCTGCGTGACCGAGGACGGCGGCGAGCGCGTGTTCGGCTGCTCGGACACCCGCCTCTCCATCGCGCAGAGCGGTGGCCTCGTGAGCCAAGCGATCGTGCGCGAGGGCGCCGACGCGGTGTACTTGCGGCTCGACGGCGAGCTCGTGCGACCCACGGGCGGTGGAGGCACTCGCATCGCGACCGTCTCGCAGGAGCTCCTCGTGCCCTTCGCGGAAGGCCGCATCGTCGACGTCACGCTCCGACTCGACGCGCGCTGCGTGGATCGCCCGTGTCCGACGGGTCAGACGTGCGTGGAGGGCGTGTGCGCGCCGATCGAGGTCAACGAGCGCTGCCTCACGAGCCACGGTGAAGCGCCCGCCGCGGACTGCACGGACCCACGGCTCGTCACGGCCTGCCCCGCGCCGTGAACGTCACCGCGAGCGTGCGGGCCCGTCGGACTCCGTCTCGGACTCCGTCTCGGTCTCGGACTCCGTCTCGGTCTCGGACTCCGTCTCGGTCTCGGATTCCGTCTCGGTCTCGGACTCCGTCTCGGTCTCGGACTCCGTCTCGGTCTCGGTCTCGGTCGCAGTCTCCGACCCGGTCGTCTCGGTCTCGGTCTCGGTCTCGGGCTCGGTCTCGGACTCCAACTCCACCAACTCCGCCAGCTCCGCCGCGTCCAAGCCCGCGTCCAGCTCGGCCGGCTCCGCGCTCGGCTCGAGCTCCGGCGCGGCCTCCCGTCCGAGGCTCTGTCGGATCGCGCGCGCCTGCTTCGCGCTCGCGCCCGCGGCGATCAGCGCCTCTTCGCTGGCGAGCCGGATCGCCTCCAGCGAGCCGAGCCGCTGCAGCAGGCGTTGCCGCGTCGTCGCGCCCACGCCCTTCACGTCCTCCAGCTCGCTGTGGAAGCGCCGCGCGGCGCCGCGGCGAGAGCGGATCGCGTTGCTGAACCGGTGGGCCTCGTCGCGTGCATGCGCGAGGAGCTGCAGCGCGGGCGTGCCGTGCACCGGGATCGCGTTCTTCTGCCCCGGCAGGTACACGCGGTCGACGACCTTCTTGGCCGGGTCGGCGGGGTCAGCCGCCGACTTGCCGTCCTGCGAGCTTGCTCTCGCGCTCCTTCGCGAGACCCACCACGGGGAAGCTCGGGACCTGGAGATCCCGCAGCGCCGCGAGCGCCACGCCGAGCTGGCCTTTGCCGCCGTCGACCACGAAGAGATCCGGCAGCTCCCAGCCCGTTTCTCCGTCGCGTCCACGACGAAAACGTCGCGAGAGTACCTCGTACATCGAGCCGTAGTCGTCGCCGCCCTTCGCGCGCTTCACGCGAAACGATCGGTATCCCTTCTTGTCGGGGACTCCGTCCGAAAACGACACCACCGCCGCGACCGCGTCCTCGCCGCCGAGGTGCGAGACGTCGATGCACTCGATGCGACGCGGGAGCTTCGGCAGGTGCAGGCGCTTCTGGATCTGCGCGAGCCGCTCCTCCACGTCCTTCTCTGCGAGGCGCTTCTCGCGGAAGGCGTGCGCCGCGTTGTCCATCGCCATGTCGACGAGCTTTCGACGCGCCTGGCGGTTCGGGACCACGATGCGCGGCGGCTTCTTGCCTTGGGCGCGTCGCGTTTCGCCCAGCACCTCTGCGAGCCCGTCCATCGCCTCCACGGGAAGCGGCAACACGATCTCGTCGGGCACGGAGGCGCGCGCGTACCACTCGGCCACGAAACGCGCGACGAGCTCGTCATCGGGGAGCGAGACCCCACGCAGGTCGAAGGTGCGCACGCCGACCAGGCGCCCACCACGCAGGATCAGCACCGCGACCTCCGCCTGATCGGCTTGGCGGAAGTAGCCGAGCACGTCCTGATCGAGGTCCTTCACGGTGGTGACGCGCTGGTCCTCACGCGCGCGATCGACGGCGCGGATCTGATCGCGGTAGAGCGCCGCGCGCTCGTACTGGAGCTCCACCGCGGCGGCCTTCATGCGCTCGGTGAGCTCGTCCACCAGCTCGTCGTGCCG
>JALOQC010000226.1 GCA_025453555.1 Myxococcota bacterium
TACAGCGAGCAAGGCGCGGACGAGATCACCTTCCTCGACATCACCGCGAGCCACGAGGCGCGGCGCACGCTCTTCGCGATGGTCGAGCGCTGCGCGCGCGCGGTCGCGGTGCCGCTCACGGTCGGCGGCGGCGTGCGCACGCGCGACGACGTGCGCGACCTCTTGAACGCGGGCGCGGACAAGGTCTCGATCAACAGCGCCGCGGTCGCGGAGCCGGAGCTCGTGGCGCGCGTGAGCGACGCGTACGGCGCGCAGGCGCTGGTGGTCGCGATCGACGCCAAGAAGGTCGGGGACCACTTCGAGATCTTCACCCACGGCGGGCGCCGCGCGACGGGGCTCGACGCGATCGCGTGGGCGAAGAAGATGGCGACCCTCGGCGCGGGTGAGCTGCTCGTGACGAGCATGGACCGCGACGGCACCCGCGACGGGTACGACGTGCCCCTCACGCGGGCCATCGCGGACGCGGTCGAAGTTCCCGTGATCGCGTCGGGCGGAGTGGGTACTCTCGCGCACGTGCTCGAGGGATTGCGGGAGGCGAGGGCGGACGCGGCGCTGGCGGCGTCGATCTTCCACGACGGCCAACACACGGTCGGCGAGGTGAAGTCGTTCTTGCTCCGCCACGGCGTGCGCGTGCGCCCGCCCGAGGAGTCGAACGCATGACGATGGGGGTGACGGCCCGAGAGCTCGTCGAGAAGCTGCGCGCGCGCGATCAGCGCCTGCCCTTCGAGATCGGGGCGTTCGTCGCGCTCGAGACGATCGAGCGGCTGCTCGACGGTCCGGCGGTGGTGCGTCCGGACGACGTGCGCATCGGGCCCGAAGGCACGCTCGCGATCTACGTCGCGCCGCACTCCGCGAGCGGACCCGAGGCGGCCAAGAGCGTCGCCGGTCTGATGGCGCATCTGCTGGTGGCGGCGGGCGCGGGCGTTCCACCGGGGCTGCTGCGTCTGGTCGAGAACGGGCCCTCCGATGGGCGCTGGGATCCGGCGCGTCTGCGTGACGAGCTCGAAGCGAGCCTCGTACCGCTCAACCGTGCCGCCGCGCGCCGTGTGCTCTCGCGCATCGTGCGCGATCTGGAGAACCGGCCGCGGCCGAGCTCGCGGCCCCCGAACCTCGCGCAGGTCGGTCAGCTCCCGGGCGACGTCGACGACGATCTCGACGCGTTGCTCGCGGTCGGCGAGCCCGACGAGGACGAGGACCTTCCGACCTCCGAGCTGCCGCAGCTCGATCAGAGCGGCAACCCCGTCGTGCCCTTCGCGGCGATCACCGCCAAGCGCACGGGGCTCCGCAAACCGCTCGTCGACGAGCTGGACGATCCGCTCGCCTCCGAGCACGATCGCCCGACGCCTGCGGTCGGTCACGACGTGAAGGCGCTCGGGCGCGCGGTGGACGCACGCCGCGAGCAACGTATGGACGAGACGCCTGCGCTCGCGGCGGTGCGCCCCGTTCCACCACGCGAGCCGACCCCGAGCTCGAGCCGGCAGAGTCAGCCGAGCCCGGGCGCACGTGAGCTGCAGCGTCCTGCGACCAAGCCGGTGCCGCTCGACGCGCTCGACGGTTTCGACGACGAGCCGCGACCGAAGAAGTCGGGGCTCGGCCTCGGCATCGCTGCCGTGATCGTGCTCATCGTGGGTGGGCTCGCAGCGGTCGCGGTGCTGCGGCCGGACGTCGTCGATCGCGTGATGGGTCGCGCGCCGTCGGAGGACGAGCTGCGCGCGGAAGAAGAAGCGCGGATGCAGGCGGAGCGCGCCGCGCAGATGGAGCGCGCGGCGGCCGAGCTGCGTGCGCGCTACGGGCGCTTGTCGATCCGCGTGGAGGGGCACGAGCGCGCACAGATCTTCCTCTTCGTGGGGCGTGGACCGGCCGCGGCGGAGAACCTGCCCACCGGCCTCGCGCACGAGCTGGTCGCGATCGCGGACGGTCGCTCGCCGACGCGCGCGGTGGTGCCCGCGGACGCGACCTGGACGCCGAGCGACGACGGGCTGCTCTACGAGCTCGCGATGCAGACCGGCGATCAGGAGATGGCGTTCGAGCAGCTCGTGCTCGGACCGACGCGCCTCGATCGAAACGCGATGGGCACCCCGAGCGGCGAGCTCGGGCGCGTCCGCGTGATCACCACGCCGCCGGGGGCGCGCGTGTTCTTGCTGGTCGGCTTCGGCACCACCGAGATCCGCGATCTCCCGACCGACGCGCCGCAAGAGATCCTCGTGTACGACGAGGGCGTGCCGCCGGTGCGCTCCTTCGTCGGTCCGAGCGATTGGCGCGAAGGGCCCGAAGGCAAGGAAGCCGAGCTCGTGGTGACCTTGCCCGAGCCGGCGCGTCGCCGCTGAGAGTCCGTCGCGCGTCGACGTCCGCTCTCGGAGGCGCCGATCGAGGAACCTGCGACGACGACCGCGCGACGATCGCGCGCCCGAGTGCTTCGAACGAACGCGCGACGAGTGCGTTGGCCCGAACGCGCGAGCTCGTCGCGTCGAGCGAGGCGTTGCGTCAGGGCACGTCGCGGCTCGGCTTGCCGGTGAGCGCTTGCGCGACCGCGTCCATGGTCACGCGTGCGAGCAGATCGGCGAGCTCGTCGCGCTCGAGGTCGCCGTGGTCGAGCCAATCGAGGCTGACCGCCTCCACGAAGCCGATCACGCCACGCAGCGTGGTACGCAGGCGCGCGTCTTGGCCCACTGGGCCGGCCTTCTCGAGCATGCGCGCGACCAGGCGCCGCTTCGTGTCCTCGACGAGCTCGCGGATCTCCGGATCGACGCCGAGCCCGCCGCGCAGAAGGAACGAGTACGCCACGCGACGTCGCTCCACGAACGAGAGGAACGCGAGGTAGCCGCGGCGCAGCAGGAGCGGATCGTTGGGCGGGCTCGAAGGCAGCTCCTTGGCGACGTCGGTCTCCGCGAGGAGCTCTTCCGACGCCTGCCGAACGGCGGCGACGTAGAAGGCCTTCTTGCTCGGGAAGTAGTGGTAGAGCAGGCCCTTCGAGATGCCGGCCGCCTTGGCGATCTCGTCGATCGAGATCTCCTCGTAGGTGCGGTCGACGAAGATCGTCAGCGCGAGATCGAGGAGCTGCGCGCGACGCTCGTCGACGGAGAGGCGGGCACGTTTCTCGGCGCGAGCCACGGTCGCCGACCATAGCAGGAACGCCGTCGCGCGCGTCCTGCTCGGTCGATGCGCGTCGCGAAGCGAGATACACGTCACGCCGTGCTCGCTGGCGGCTTCGTTTGCTCGTGGGCCTCGGTGTCTCGGCTCGACCGCGTTCAGGTCGAGAGCGTCCAGACCGGTGGCGCGTCCGGAGGATCGAGGCGACGGCGGATCGCGAAGCCGAAGCGTTCGTACCAGCGCACGTTGGCGGAGTTGCTGGTCTCGAGGAGCGCTGGCACGCCCTCCGCACGCGCGAGCGCGAGGCCGGCTTCGACGACGGCCGAGCCGAGACCCGTACCGCGCGCCGCGGGGCTCGTGCCGACGAGGGCGAGGTACCAGTGGGCTGCGGGGCGACCCTCCTCGATCGCGGCGGAGACCTTCGCGATGCGGAACAGCCGACGCGTGCCCACCACGCGCGCGAGGGTGGGCAACATCGCGAGCTGCGTGCCGAGCGGCAGGTTCCAACCGCCGGGCGGCATCCAGAGGGCGACCGCGCGGAGCGAGTCGTCGACGAGGACGCGTCCGCGCGGTGCGATCAATCGACGCGTCACGAGCGTCACGTAGCGTCGGCGCGCGCGCGCGTCGCCACGCGTGAGCCAGCCGACGAAGGGATCGCGTTCGAAGGCGACGTCGAGGAGCGCGATCGCCGCGTCGAGCTCGTCGGGGCGCGCGTCGCGAACGGAGGGAGCCGCGGAGTTCGGTGTCACGGGCGTCGTGTCCTCGGTCGCAACCGTCTCCGGGTCACGACGCTCTTCGCGAACGCTGACGTCACGACTTCCCCCGACCTCGCGACGCTCGCCTCATCCTTCGGCGGGCGCGGTCGTCTCCGCGCCCGGGCTCTGGACCGGAGCGTGCGCGTCCTCGGTGCGTTCGAGCAGACAGCGCGGGCGCCCGTCGCTCGCCTCGCAGTGATAGACCGCCTCGTGCCCGCAACCGGAGGCGCGGAACACGAACGGGCTCAGCTCGTCGATCGTGACCTGCTCGATGTCGCAGCGGAACTCGCGCTCGCCTCGCTGACGCGCGAGGAGCGAGAGGTTCACGCAGAAGCGCTGCGTGACGCCGGGCGCTTCGGGGCATTGGTAGACCCCCGTCCGGTCACAGCCGGTGACGAGGTACGTGTCGCGGCTTCGCTTGCGCACGTCGAGCTCGTCCTTCGGGCACCCGAAGTCGAGCGAGGCTTGGCTGCGCGAGTTGCGGACGTTGGGCTCGCAGCCGAACGCGAGCGAACCGAGGAGCACCGTCACGACGAGCGCGTGAACCTTCATGGCGGGGACTCTACCGCTTCCCGCACGGCGATGTCGCGGCGGTGGTGCGCGCGAGAGACGGACGGCGCGAGCCCGACCGGAGGGGCTCCAGTCGGGCTCGAAGCGCCGTCGAAGCGTGGCGTCAGCTCGCGTCCATCGTCGCCGCGTAGCGCGCGACGTGGGCAGACTCGTCGCCGCAGATCGTGACGAGCGTGTGCATGCGCTTGAACCACAACCCGATGTCGTGCTCGTCGGTGACGCCCACGCCGCCGTGGAGCTGGATCGCCTGACGGCTCACGAGCTGACCGCCCTGCGCGAGCTGGAGCTTCGCAGCGGAGATCGCGCGCGTGCGCTCCGGACCTTCTTCGCTCGCGCGCACCACGCTCTCGGTATGGATCGACTTGAGGAGCTCGACCTCCACGAACATGTCGACCGTGCGATGCTGGAGCGCCTGGAAGGTGCCGATCTTCACGTCGAACTGCTCGCGCGTCTTCAGGTACTCGACGGTGGTCCAGAGCATCGCGAACGCGACGCCGAGGCCCTCCGCGACCGCCCCGGCGGCGCCGAAGTCGAGCACGCGCTCGAGCACCTCGACGGCGGGGCGCGCCGTGAGACGACGATCCTCGCCGACCGACACGTCGCGCAGCGTGACGTGCGCGGCGCGGTGCCCGTCCATCAGCCGCACCGTCTTGCGCTCGCAGGCCGCTGCGTCGACCACGAAGAGCTGCATGCCCTGGTCGCTCATCGCCGCGACGACGAGGTGGTCGGCCGCGTGGCCGTCGAGCACGAACGCCTTCTGCCCCGAGATCACCCACGCGTCGCCCTCGCGGCGCGCGGTGGTCGCGCAGCAGCGCGGGTCGAAGCGCACGTTTCGCTCGGCGAACGCGAGCGCGAGGATGGTGTCGCCTTCCATCATGGGCGCGAGCAGTTTCTCGTGCTGTGCGGGCGAACCGCCGAGCCAGAGCGCGTGACCGCCGAGTACGACGCTCGACAGATACGGCTCGGGCACGAGCGTCTTGCCGAGCTGCTCGAGCACGATGCCCGCGTCCACGAAGCTGCCCCCGAGGCCGCCGACCTCTTCGGGGAAGGGGATCGCGAGCCAGCCGAGCTCGCCCATCTTCTTCCAGGTCGCCTTCTCGAAGCCGAGGCCGTCGGCGTCGCGGAGCTTCCGGAAACGCTCGACCGTCGACTCCTTCTTGCCGAAGTCGGCCACGGTCTTCGCGAGCATCTTCTGATCGTCGCTGAGATCGAAGTTCATGATGTGTTTCTTTCTTCGGGTGCGCGTGTTTCGGTTTGTTCGCCGACTCAGGCGCCCGGCATCCCGAGGATGAGCTTCGCGATGATGTTCTTTTGAATCTCGTTGGAGCCCGCGTAGATCGTGGTCGCGCGGTCGTAGCAGAAGGTCGGCGGAACCCAGCGCTCGAAGGGCTCGACCGCCTCGTCGTCGTGCCAGGCGAGTGAGCTCTGACCCATGAGCTCCATGCAGAGCTCGTCGGCCTCTTGGACGAGCATCGAGCCGACCAACTTGAGGATCGACGACTCGGGCCCGGGGTGATGCCCCTTCTGCTGCTCGGCGAGCGCGCGATAGTTCGTCATCTGGTGCGCGCGCAGGCGCATCTCGAGCCGCGCGAGCTTGCTGCGGAAGTGCGGATCCTCCAGCAACGGCTTGCCGTTCGCGCCGAGGTGGTGCGCGGCGAGGCGCTTGGCGAGCCGGAGGTTGCGGCGCGTCTGACCGACCGCGGCGACGAGGGTGCGCTCGTGCCCAAGCAGCGCCTTGGCGAGGTTCCAGCCGCCGTTGAGCGGGCCGAGGAGGTTCTCCTTGGGCACCTTCGCGTTGTCGAAGAAGGTGTCGCAGAAGGCCGGGGTGTCGCCGAGCGTCTGCATCGGCTTCACCTCGACGCCGGGCGTCTTCATGTCGATGAGCAGGAACGAGATGCCCTGCTGCTTCTTGCCCTCGGTGCTGGTCCGCACGAGGCAGAAGATCCAGTCGGCGTATTGCGCGTAGGTGGTCCAGGTCTTCTGCCCGGTCACCACGAAATGATCCCCCGCGTCGACCGCCATCGTGCGCAGCGACGCGAGGTCGGAGCCCGCGTTCGGCTCGGAGTAACCCTGGCACCAGACCTCCTCGCCGCTGAGGATCTTCGGCAAGAAACGTTGACGCTGCGCGTCGCTGCCGAAGCGCATGATGAGCGGCGCGACCATCACGAGGCCGAAGGGCGAGAGCGGCGGCGTACCGGCGAGCTCGAGCTCTTCCCCGAGGATGAAGCGCTGCGTGGCGGAGAAGCCGGGGCCACCGAATTCCTTCGGCCAGTGCGGCGCGACCCAGCCTTTGGCGTAGAGGAGCTCGTGCCACTCCATCACCTCCGGCATCTCGAAGTGCGCGGCCTGCTCGGCCTTCGCCTTCAGGTGCGGCGGCATGTTCTGCGCGATCCACGCGCGGACTTCTTGGCGGAACGCCTCTTCTTCGGGGCTGAACGAGAGATCCATGGCGCGGGACCATAGCGTCGTCTCGCGCGCGAGTGAATCCCCGTTCAGCCGTTCTCTTCGTGCTGTCGAGGCTTTCAGCGTTCGCCGGGCGGCCATGCCAGGGGCTTGGAGGCTCGAGCTTCGAGGGGTCGTCGCGCCGGCGGGCGACGCCAGGGATTGCTCGCCCGGTGTCGCCCGCCGAATCGCGGCGCGACGTCACGACGACGCCGGAGAATCCCCCTCGCGCCCTGGCCGACGCGGCGCGTCAAAGCTAGACCTTCGGCCGATGCCGACGCGACGCGAGATGTGGGAGCGCTTGGGTGGGGACGTCGACGTCCTCGTGGTGGGCGGTGGGATCACCGGCTCCGGGATCGCGCGCGACGCGGTGCGACGTGGCCTCTCGGTCGCGCTCGTCGAGATGAACGACCTCGCCTACGGCACCAGCTCGCGCAGCAGCAAGCTCGTGCACGGCGGGCTCCGTTACCTCGAGCAGGGCGAGCTCGCGATGGTCTTCGAGTCGGTGAGCGAGCGGCGCATCCTGATGGATCTCGCGCCGCACCTCGTGAACCCGCTCGGCTTCTTGTTCCCGGTCTACAAGGGCTCGCGGCACAACCTCTTCGTCATCAACACGGGCATGTGGCTCTACGACGGGCTCTCGCTCTTCCGCTCGCCGAAGATCCACAAGAACCTCAAGCCCAAGGACGTCGCGGAGCTCGAGCCGGCGCTCGACCAGAAGGGTCTGAAGGGCGCGCCGCTCTACTACGACTGCTCCACCGACGACGCGCGCTTGACGCTGGAGACCGCGATCGACGCGGCGGATCAGGGCGCGATCGTGTGCACGGGCGCGAAGGTGAAACGTTTCCTCAAGGGCGAGGACGGACGCATCCGTGGCGCGCTCGTCGAGGACACGCTGCATGGCGGTGGCACCAAGGAGGTGCGCGCGAAGGTCGTGATCAACGCGACCGGTCCGTGGACGGACGCGACGCGCGCGCTCAGCTCGATCCCGGGGCAAGAGCACAAGAAGGTGCTCCGCCCGACCAAGGGCATCCACATCGTGGTCGACGCGGCGAAGCTGCCCGTGAAGCACGCGGTGGTGTGCTTCCACCCGACCGACGAGCGCGTGCTCTTCGCGTTGCCGTGGGGAGACCGCACGTACGTCGGCACCACGGACACCGACTTCGAGGGCGATCCGAAGGACGTCGCCGCCACGCTCGAGGACGTCGACTACCTGATCGACGCCTCGAACGCGTACTTCCCGAATCACGAGATCACGCGCGACGACGTGATCGCGACGTGGGCGGGCCTGCGTCCGCTCGTGGCGCCGCCGGAGAAGACGGCGGGGATGAGCGAGAGCGACGTCAGCCGCGAGCACGAGATCCTCGTGGGGCGCGACGGGCTCATCACGATCGCGGGCGGCAAGCTCACCACGTACCGGCGCATGTCGGCCGAGGTGGTGGACACCGCGGTGAAGCTGCTGCGGATGCAGGGCGGCGCGAAGGGGCTCAAGCCCTCGCGCACCGACGAGAGCCCGCTGCCGGGTGGCCAAGGCTGGCCGGAGGACGACGATCACGACGCCGTCGCCAAGCGCGTGCGCGCGGCGAGTGAGGATCGGCTGGAGCCGGACGTCGCGCGGTACCTCGCGGACACCTACGGGATGCGCGCGATGGCGATCGCGAAGCTCGTGAAGGACGACCCGGGCCTCGCGCATCGGCTCGTCGCGGGGCGGCCGGAGATCCTCGCGCAGGTGACGTACGCGGCGACGAGCGAGCTCGCGGCGAGCGTGACCGACGTGATGGTGCGACGTACGCAGCTCTTCTACCGCGACGTCGATCAGGGGCTCGGCTGTCTGGACGCGGTCGCGCACGAGCTGGCGCGGCGGCTCGGCTGGGACGAGCGCACGCAGCGCGCGATGTCCGACGCGTACCGCGCGGAGGTCGCGCTCGCTCGGCGTTGGAAGACCGAGATTCGCTGAGCGCGAGCTCGGCGCGACGCGTGCGCGGCATCGGTCCGGCGCGACGCGCGCGGCGTCGGTTCGGCGCGACGCATGCGCGGGGCGCTGCTACATCGGACCCATGGCGCGCCTCGATCTGCTGCGAAGCCTCTTGCGTGCGGGCGCCGATCGCGCGCGTGACCGGATCGGCGACGTCGCGCCGCTCGCCACCGTGCAGCGCGTGGTCTCCGAGCTTCGTCGCCAGCGCCTCGTGATCCACGAGCGCGCGCTCACCAACGTCGTCGCCCACGCGCCGGACGTGCGCGCCGCGACGGTGACCGCGCGCCACGGCGCGTTGCTCGTCGACGTGGCCTTCCGCGACGGGGAGACGGTGGCCTGCCGGTTCGTGCCGGAGAGCGCGCGCTTCGCGCCGCGGGGCGCCAAGGAGCTGGTGTTCCGCGTGGAGCCCGTCGAGGCGCTGCGCAGCGCGCGCACGCGCGAGGTCGCGGGGGCTCTCGCGGGGGCGATCGCACACACCCTCTGGAGCGTCGCGCTCGGTGCGCGCGAGGGGGACGACGTCTCGGGTGCGATCGTCGATCGCGACGGAGCGGAGTTCGTGCGCGTGGACCTGCGCACCGTGCCCGCGGTGCGACGCGCGCAGGGCAAAGGACCTTCGGCGATGATCCTCGAGCTGCTCGAGCTGCGGGCGATCGAGTGCGAGGACGGCGAGATCGCGCTCGTGGTGAAGCTGCCCTCGCTCGGCGGCTGAACGATCGGCCGTCGAATGCTCGGCGGCGGAACGCGCGGCGTCTGAACGCGCGGCGGTCTGGGCAGAACGAAGCTCGCCGTCACCGAAGGGGCGTCCCGCGTGGCCCGTCCCGTGTGGCCCGTCCCGTGTGGCCCGTCCCGTGTGGCCCGTCCCGCGTGGCCCGTCCCGCGTGGCCCGTTCCGCGTGGCCCGTTCCGCGTGGCCCGTCCCGCGTGGCCCGTTCCGCGTGGCCCGTTCCGCGTGGCCCGTTCCGCGTGGCCCGTCCCGCGTGGCCCGTCCCGCGTGGCCCGTCCCGCGTGGCCCGTCCCGCGTGGCCCGTTCCGCGTGGCCCGTTGCGAAGGGCGCGCCGGGAGGTCCCCCACGCAGGGGTGTCTTCTCTTTCGCGCGGAGCTTGTACTCTCCCGCGGATGATCCGGTTCTCGACCAAGCCGCAGGTCGCCGAGCAGCAGATGCACGCGATCCTCTTCTACCTGACGACGTTCGGGTACATCGACGGGGACTTCGACGACAGCGAGAAGGAGTACGTGCGCGAGTACGTGCGCAAGCTCGTCGTCCAGCGCGTCGAGACCGGGATGCCGGACGCCGACGCGAAGCTGAAGGCGGAGCTCGTCCAGCGCTTCACCACGCACTTCCTCGAGGTGTTCGAGAACATCGACGCCTACGTGCGTGACCTCTTCACGGAGGCGGTCGCGCAGAACGAGAACCAAGACGCGTTCATCCACGCGAAGCTCAAGCTCAAGTGCTTCGAGCTCTTCCAGGGCTTCGACCGCGAGACGAGCTGATCCACGCGGACGGGCAGGTGCACCCCGCGGAGGCGAAGTTCCGCGCGGAGCTGGTCGAGCTCTTCCACTCGGACCTCGGGGTCGAGCTCGAGCCGGACGCGGAGGCGCCGCGCACCACGATCGTCGATCCGGTGCAGAAGCGGGTTTCGAAGCCGGACCATCCGTTCTTCGGTCAGTTCGAGTTCCACTAC
>JALOQC010000657.1 GCA_025453555.1 Myxococcota bacterium
CGAGCTTCCCCGTCGATCCCTTCGCGAAGACCATGCTGCTCGAAGGCGTCGACGAGCTCGGCTACCTGCTGGGCAAAGACGCGGCCATCGCGGCCTTCGAGGCCCGTCGTGCCTGAACGCGAGACCTCGCGACCTTCGGCGCGGTCCACGACGCCGCTCGTGGGGACTCCGACGGATCTCCACCTCTACGACACCACGCTGCGCGACGGAACGCAGCGCGAGGGGCTCTCCCTCTCGGTCGACGACAAGCTCCGCATCGCGGAGCGCCTCGGTGCGTTCGGCATGCGCTTCGTCGAGGCCGGCTGGCCGGGCAGCAACCCGAAGGACGCCGCGTTCTTCGCACGCGCGAAGGGTCGCCGCTTCGGCGACGCGACCATCGTCGCCTTCGGCTCCACCGCGCGCCCCGGCATCGCGCCGGACGACGACTTGCAGCTCCGCGCGCTCCTCGAAGCGGAGACGAGCGTCGTCACGATCTTCGGCAAGTCGTGGACGCGCCACGTCGAGGACGTGCTGCTCACCACGCGCGACGAGAACCTCCGCATGATCGAGCGCAGCGTCGCGTTCCTGCGCGCGCGCGGGCGCCGCGTGATCTACGACGCGGAGCACTTCTTCGACGGCTACGCGACCGATCGCGACTACGCGCTCGCCACCCTCCGGGCCGCGCAGGACGGAGGCGCGGAGACGCTCGTGCTCTGCGACACCAACGGCGGCTCGTTGCCCTGGACGATCGACGAGGTCGTGCGCGACGTGCGCCGCTCGCTGACCGCGCCGATCGGCGTGCACTGCCACGACGACTCCGGCTGCGCGGTCGCCAACAGCCTCGCTGCGGTGCGCGCGGGCGCGACGCAGGTGCAGGGCACGGTGAACGGCTACGGCGAGCGCTGCGGCAACGCGAACCTGCTCACGGTGGCCGCGGACCTGGAGCTCAAGCTCGGTCGGCGCTGTCTGCCCGAAGGCAAGCTCGCGGAGCTCACGTCGCTCTCACGCTTCGTCGCGGATCTGGCGAACCTCCCGCCCGACGCGCACGCACCCTACGTGGGCAAGAGCGCGTTCGCCCACAAGGGCGGCGTGCACGTGAGCGCGATCCGCCGCGACGCCGGCAGCTACCAGCACGTGGAGCCGGAGCTCGTGGGCAACGCGTGCCGCGTGGTGGTCAGCGAGCTCTCCGGCAAGAGCAACGTGCTCTCCAAGGCGGAGGAGCTCGGGCTGCGCGTCGAGGGTGGGGAAGGGCGCGTGCTCGAGACCATCAAGGAGCGCGAGGCGCGCGGCTACTCGTACGAGGCGGCCGAGGCTTCGGTCGCGCTCCTCGTCGAGCGTCAGCGCGCGGGCTACGTGCCGCCCTTCGTGGTGCTCGACTACCGGACAGGCGTCGCGCGTCGTCGAGGCACCGCGCCCTGGAGCGAAGCGACGGTGAAGGTCGCGCTCGGGACGAACGACGAGGACGTGCGCGTGTCGGCCGGCGAAGGCAGCGGTCCGGTGGCCGCCCTCGACGTCGCGCTGCGCGAGGCGCTCAAGTCGGCGTACCCCGCGCTCGAGGCGATCCACCTCGTCGACTACAAGGTCCGCATCCTCGATGGACACGACGGCACCGACGCGACCACGCGCGTGCTGCTCGAGTGCGAGCGCGACGGAATCCGCTGGAGCACCGTCGGCGCGAGCAAGAACATCGTCGAGGCGTCGCTCGAAGCGCTCGTCGACGGCTACGAGTACGGCCTTCGTCACTTTCCCGAAGCGCCCTCCGTCGCGAGCGCCGCGAACGCGGTCGCGAGCGCGGACTGAGCGCGAGATCGACGCAGTGCACGCCCGAAACACCGAGCGAGAACCGCTCGAACGCCGACTGAATCCCGATTGATCACGACGGAAACCGAATGAGACAACGCATCGTCCTTCTCCCCGGCGACGGAATCGGCGTCGAGATCGTGGCCGCGACCCGCAAGGTCCTCGACGCGCTCGCCGCGTCGCACGGGCTCGACTTCGAGTTCGAAGAGCGCCTCATCGGTGGCGCCGCGATCGACGCGGTCGGCGATCCGCTCCCCGAGGTCAGCCTCGACGCGTGCCGCGGCGCGGACGCGATCCTGCTCGGCGCGGTGGGCGGCCCGAAGTGGGACGATCCGAAGGCGAAGATTCGCCCCGAGCAGGGCCTGCTCCGCATCCGCAAGGCGCTCGGTCTCTACGCGAACCTCCGCCCGGTGAAGGCGTGGCCCGCGCTCCTCGACGCCTCGCCGCTGCGACGCGAGCGCATCGAGAACGTCGACCTGCTCTTCGTCCGTGAGCTCACGGGCGGCATCTACTTCGGTGAGCCGCGCGAAGAAGGCAGCGAGCGCGCGCTCGACACCATGGTCTACACGCGGCCCGAGGTGGAGCGCGTGGTGGAGATCGCGTTCCGCTTGGCGGCGGAGCGGAAGAAGAAGGTCACGAGCATCGACAAGGCGAACGTGCTCGCCTCGATGCGGCTCTGGCGTCAGGTCGCCGTCGACGTCGGCGCTCGGCACCCCGAGATCACGCTCGAGCACCAGCTCGTCGACTCCATGGCGATGCGCCTCGTGACCGATCCCGCGTCCTTCGACGTGATCGTCGCGGGCAACATGTTCGGTGACATCCTCTCCGACGAGGGCGCGGTGCTCACCGGGACCCTCGGCCTGCTTCCCTCGGCCTCGCTGGGCGATCCGGGCAAGCCCGGCCTCTACGAGCCCATCCACGGCAGCGCGCCCGACATCGCCGGCAAG
>JALOQC010000658.1 GCA_025453555.1 Myxococcota bacterium
GGAAAGACCGCGCGCCTCGAGGTGCGTGCGAACGGCGACGTGGTGATCTCGGGCGCGGATCCGGAGCGCACCGTGAGCCTCACCGGCGTGCGCTTCTACCTCGACGACACGAGCGAGCTCGCGCTGCTGCGGCAGGCGATGGTGGACTTCGCGAAGGGGATCGAGAACCCGGACATGCGGAGCTCGTGGCGCAACGCGGAGGGGCCGTGGCTCGACGCGGTGCGCGCCTCGACCACGATCGCGCAGCTCCGCGCGCAGCTCACCGCGCTGGTCGGCCACATGAATTCGGACTCCACGCGCCGCACGTTCGACGGCGTGAAGACCGCGTGGCTCGCGCGCGTGGCGGCCGCGACCGATCCTGCCCGGCTCGCGCGGGAGCTGCGCACGCTCGAGTCGCACATGGAGCGCGGCGCCCTGACGGACACGTGGGACGACGTCGACTCGGCGTGGCGCGCGGAGCTCGACGGCTACGCGGTCCCGTGAGCCAGCGCGCGGCTCGCCGCGGCTCGAACTTCCGCGCGCCTGTACTACGGTCCGCGCCCATGACGCACCGGGATCTCGGGCTCACCTTCGCCGGCGGCGGGAGCCGCGCCTTCTACCAGCTCGGCCTGCTCGAACGGTGGGGCGACACGATCCTCCCACGCGTCGGCGGCGTCGCAGGCTGCAGCGCAGGCGCCGCGATGGCGGTGTTGCTCTTCTCCGGACACATCGAGCGCGCGCGGACGTTCTTCGCGGAGCGCCGTCAGGGCGTGAAGGGCCACGTGCAGTGGTCGCGGGTGCTCGAAGGCAAACGCCCGTTCCCGCACCACGACATCTACCGCGCGACCTTGCTGCACGCGCTCGCGGACGGCGGGCTCGAGCGAGTCCGCGCGCAGCCCTTTCCGATTCGTTTTCTCTGCGCGGCGTTCCCGCGCGCGCTCCCGAGCGTGGTCGGCGTCGCGCTCGGGCTCGGCGCCTACCAGCTCGAGAAGGCCGTGCGCCCCACGATGGTCCACCCGACCTTCCCGCAGCGCCTCGGCTTCTCGCCGCGCCCTTACGACGCGCGCGACTGCGAGTCCGCAGAGGAGCTGACGGAGCTCGTGCTCGCGTCCTCGTCGACGCCGCCCTTCACGCGCCGTGGCCGCTTCGCGCGCGAGCTCCTGCTCGACGGAAGCATGGTCGACAACGCGCCCGCGTACCTGCTCGACGACGTCCCCGGCATCCGTCGCCACCTCGTGTTGATGACGCGTCCGTACCGACCCGAGCTCGTCGGTGTCCAAGGCGCGCGCTGCTACGTCTCGCCCACGCGTCCGCTCCCGATCTCGCGTTGGGACTATCGCCAGAACGCGCCGGTCGACGAGACCTTCGGCATCGGACGCGACGAAGCGGAGGTCCATCGTCCGATGGTCGAGAGCTTCCTCGCGCGCTGATCGGGTCGCGGCCTTCGGGCGCGGTGGTCGTCCACGCGCGTCGCGATCACCCGCGTCGCGAC
Source organism: Myxococcota bacterium (assembly GCA_025453555.1). Lineage (GTDB taxonomy): Bacteria > Myxococcota_A > Polyangia > Polyangiales > Houyiibacteriaceae > JACKEH01. Next base: position 1,472 of record JALOQC010000658.1, read on the forward strand.
CACGCACGTCGCGATCGCCCGCGTCGCGACCAGTCGCGACCGCACGCGTCGCGATCACCAGCGTCGCGACCACACGCGTCGCGATCACCAGCGTCGCGATCACCAGCGTCGCGATCGCGCGCGTCGGCGATCGCTTCCACACGTGAACGAACGTGCGTCCTCCGCGACACGAATGTCTCGGTCGAGCTCCCGACCGAGAGCACGCAAGCCCACGAGATCACACGATCGCGGCGCGTACACCCAAGGATCGCCCGTCGCGGCACGTCGATTGCGTCGTCGAGGTAGCGCGGAGCCTCCCTCCGCCGACACACGAACCGAGGTGCCCGATGGACACGCTGCTCGAGCTGATTCACGAGTTTCGAATCCTCCGCACGCGCTCGCACGCGGGTGAGCTCGACGCCGAGGCCCACGCGCGCCTCGTCGGCCTGCGTCAGCTCCTCGGCGACGACTCCGCCTGGAAGGAGACACGCGCGCGCAACGGCCAAGGCATCTACCCCGTGCGCTTCACGGTCGGCGGCGCGTTCGAAGAAGGCAGCCTCCAGCTCCTCAACGGCGCGGGCGTGGTGATCGCCGCGCGCCACGTCCCGGACGCGGGAGCGCGTCTGCTCGTGCGGCTGGACGGCGAGCGTGAGGACGTCAGCTACCTGTTCCCCGCCTCCGTCTCGTGGTCGCGCCCCGGTCGCCTCGGTGTGTTCGGCGCGCTCTTCGACGGCGCCTCCGAACGCACGGACACCCACGAAGGCTGGGCAACCTCGATGCGCCTCGGCGACGGCGCGTCGGTGCCGATGGTCGCCTGACGCATCGCCTCACGAAGGCCTCGGCCCTTGGCGCCGGACGCGCGCCGAGCTCGCCTTCCGCAGTCGACTTCGTTCTCCGCAAACGCGGAGCACGTGGAGCCGCGTGCGACGGGCGCTGCTCTGGCCGCCACACGGATTTCCGGCTCGAACGGTCGGGTTCACCCGAGTCCGAGCGGCGTCTCGTGAGACAGGCGTCGTCCGAACCCGACGACGGGACGACTCGATACGGACGTCGGCGCGCGCGAGCAGCGTGCGCGCTCGCGACTTCACCGCCCATCGACCTCCGAACGAACCCGCGATCACGGCGCGGGGATCCCCTGGCTTGCCGCACCTCCCGCGAAGAAGTAGATGCCCGGCGGCCGGGCACGTGTTCCCGACCGAATGGGTCGACAATCGTGAGCCAAATCGACGTCTCCTCCGTCCTCGCTCGCCGCCTGACGCACCTGCAGCT
>JALOQC010000659.1 GCA_025453555.1 Myxococcota bacterium
GTCCGAGAAGCCTCCTTCGGGGCCCACCGCGATCCACACCTCTCCAGCGCATGAAGTGGGCACGGCTTCGACCGCCGTCCGGACCTCCGTCGGCGCGGTGTCGTCTGGAGTCGCGTCGTCGGCGCGCGGGACGTCGCGCAGCACCTCCGCGATCGGTCGACCTCCGCGCGCCCACGCCACGAGGCGCGTCGCGTCGCTCGGTGCGCGGGCGCAGATCTCGAGGAGCGGCGTGGGCGCGTGCACCTCGGGCACGGTCGCGCGCTCGCATTGTCGCGCGGCTTCCTCGGCGATTCGTTGCCAGCGCGAGGCCTTCTTCGAGCCGCGCGCCTCGTCCGGTCGCGCGACCGCATGATCGCTGAGCGCGAAGTGGATCGCGTGCGCGCCGAGCTCGGTCGCCATCCGCACCACGTCGTCCGACTTCGTGCCCTTCGGCATCGCTTGCACGAGCACGACGCGCGCGCGCTCCTCCGTGGCGGTCTCGATCGCGAGCACGTTCGCAACGTCGCCTTCGAGCCGTGCGCGCGCTTGCCGACCGCTTCCGTCGAAGAGCACGATCTCCGCACCGGGCTCGAGCCGCAGCACCGTCACGTGTCGCCGGACCGAGGCGGGCAACGAGACGCGAGCGCCGACCGCGCCGAGCTCGGAGACGAAGAAGCGACGCATCGCGTGCGTTCAGCTCCGCGCGACGATCACGCCGCGCCACTCGTTCTCGGAGGTGGTGCGCAGGTGCCGCAGGCCCACCGCCTCGAAGGCTTCGCGTACGCCTTCGTCTTGTCCGGAGAGGATGCCGCTGAGCACGAGCACACCGCCCGGCGCGAGACGCGCGGCGAGGTGCGGCGCCATCTCGATCAGGATCGGCGCTTGGATGTTCGCGAGCACGAGCGGCCACTCGCCGGGGACCTCCGAGACGTCGGCGGTGTCGGCGCGAAAGCGAGCGGCGACGCCGTTGATCTGCGCGTTCTCGAGGGCGACCGGGATCGCGGTCGGATCGATGTCGGTGCCGTAGGCCTCGTTCGCGCCGAGCAAGAGGGCCGCCACGCCGAGGATGCCGCTGCCGCAGCCGACGTCGAGCACGCGCTCGCCGCCCTTCACGAGCGAGTCGACCTCCGCGAGCACGAGGCGCGTCGTCTCGTGGATGCCGCTGCCGAACGCGCCGCCGGGATCGATCGTCAGCACGACGTCGCCCGGCTCGGGGGTGACCTCACGCCAGCTCGGACGGAGCAAGAGGCGCGGCCCGACCTTGGTCGGATGGAAGTACTCGCGCCAGGCGTCGCGCCACTCGTCGCCGACCACGTGCTCGATCTTCGCGGGGTGCGCGAGCTGCGCGAGCGCGCGGTGGGCTTCCTCGTCGGTCGCGAACGAGGCCACGAGCAGGACCTGCTCCTCGTTCTCGCTCCGGAGCATCGTGGTCGCGTCGCGCTCTTCGACGCCTTGGGCGCCGAGCGTCCAGAGCTGGTCGGAGACGAGCTCTGCGTCGTCGGCGGGCACGGTGACGTGGACGTAGGGGTAGCGGGGCTCGCTCATGGGTGGCTCTCGGCGGAGGAGGAGAATCGAAGCGGACGAATCGAAGTGGACGAATCGAAGTGGACGAATCGACGTGGACGAATCGACGTGGACGAATCGACGTGGACGAAAGAGAACGCCGCACGTCGAAGGCACGACGTGCGGCGAGACGATGGATCGATGTGGGCTCACTCCACGAAGAGCGACTTCCAGACCGAGTCGTACTTCTCGAGCACGACGCGGCGCTTGAGGCTCATCTTCGGCGTGAGCATCCCGTTCGCGGTCGAGAAGTCGTCCGCGATCAACGCGAACTTCTTGATCTTCTCGTACTGCTTGAACTCGGTGGACCAGTGGTCGAGCTCGCGCGCGATGAGCTCCTTCACCTTCGGATCCTCGCAGAGCTTCTTCTTGTCGTTGCCGAGGCCGTGCTGCTCGGCCCAGGGGATCAGGGTGTCGAAGTCCGGGATCACGATGGCGGCGTTGAAGTTGTAGTTCGCGCCGTGGACCATCACGTTCGTGATGTAGGGCGAGAGCTTGAGGCGATCCTCGAGTGGGGTCGGGACGACGTACTTGCCGTTGAGCAGCTTGTACTGCTCCTTGATGCGACCCGTGATGTAGAGGAAGCCGTCGCCGTCGACGTAGCCCATGTCGCCGGTGCGGAAGCCGCGCACGCCGTCCTTCTCGAGGAGGACCTTCTCGTTCTCCTCCGGGAGCCCGTGATAGCCCTGCATCACGTTGTGTCCGAAGCAGATGATCTCGCCTTGCTTCGGGTCGCCGGTCACGACGGTGTCGATCTCGACCGAGGTGCCGGGGATGGGGCGACCGACGCTGCCGATCTTGCGCCCGCTCGGGCAGTTCGCGGTCGCGATCGGCGAGGTCTCGGTGAGGCCGTAGCCCTCGTAGACCATGATTCCGAGGTTGTCGACGAACTCCGCGACCTCGCGGCTGAGCGCGGCGCCGCCGGAGAACGCGTACTTGAGACGACCGCCGAAGCGCTCGCGGACCTTCGAGAAGACGAGCTTGTCGAACATGCCGTTCTTGAAGTCCGCCCAGCCGCTGCGCTTGCGCTGTTCGGCGAGCTTCTTGCGGTACTCCGCGTTGCTCATCGCCGCTTCGAACATCTTTTGTTTCAGGCCGCCTTCTTCGGCCATCTTCTTGTGAAGACCGTCGTAGATGCGGTTGAAGATGCGCGGCACGCTGAAGAGAAGGGTG
>JALOQC010000660.1 GCA_025453555.1 Myxococcota bacterium
GAGCGCGTCCCGTGCCTCGGTGTCGTCGGGGCGGAGCTGGCGGAGGTTACGGAGCGCCATCCGCGCGGAGACCGGATCGTCGCGACGATCGCGGTGGAGCAGAGCGAGCCGAAAGAGTAGCGCCGCCTTCGCGTCCGGATCGACGAGCCCGAGCGACTCTTGTTCGAGGTGCGTGACGAGGTCGTCCCAGCGCCCGAGCCGCTCGAAGAGCGAGCCGAGCTTCGCGCGCGCGTCGCGATCCGCGGGATCGAGCGCGAGCAGTGCGCCGTAGGCCTCGATCGCACCTTCGGCGTCGGCGAGGTGCTCCTCGTCGAGCTCGGCGACCTCGCGCAGGCGTCGCTTCTTGAGCTCGAGCGGCGCGCCGGGCAGGCGAGTCGCGACGAGGAGCAGATCGCGCAGCTCGCGGCGATCTTCGCGACGACGAAGCTCGTCCTCGACGTACTCGAGCGTCTGCACGTCGGTGGGCTCGAGCGCGAGCAGCTCCTTGGCGCGCTCGAGCGCTTGGTCGTGCTCGCCCGTCGCGCGAAGTGTCTCGACCAGCTCGCGCAGCCGGGGCCCACGCGACTCGGGAGGCAGCCCCGCGATCGCGATCGCCAACGCGCGGCTCGCGTCCGCGTCGCGGCCTCGCTCGCGGTAGATCGGCACGAGCGCTTCGGCGGCTTCCGCGTCGCCGTGCGCGAGCAAGGGCTCGAAGCAGACCAGCGCGTCGTCGAGCTGCCCCGCGTCCACGTAGGCGCGACCGAGGCTGCGACGTCGCGCGTCGGCGAGCGCGCCATGGGGCGACCATTGCAGGTAGCCGACCCAGCGGATCGGCAGCAGATCCTCGCGCGCGTGCTCGACCGCGAGGCCCTCCAACAAGGTCAGCGCGTCTTCGTGTGCGGGCGCGGCGTCGAGCGCGGACTGCGCGTACGCGATCGCGTGATCGGGCGGGACGGCGCGCGCGAGTCGCACGAAGAGGTCAGAGGCCTTGGCGCGCTCCTGCGCGGCCGCGGGGCCATCACCGCGCTGCCCTGCACGCTCGAGGAGGAAGCTCGCGAGCTCGTGCAGGACCGCGAGGTCTTCCGGGGCTTCGTTCTCCGCGCGCGCGAGCGCGTCGATCGCGCCCGGGAGGTCGGCCAGCTCCGAGGCGCGGAGGTGGCCGAGCTCGCGCAACAAGGCGATGCGGCGCTCGCGGGTCGGCTCGGCCTTGATCTCGAGCTCGAAGAGGGTGGCGGCCGCCTTCGGATTGCCGGCCGCGCGGTAGATCTCGCGCGCGGCGTAGATCGCGGGCACCAGCGTGGGATCGGCCTCGAAGGCCTTTCGGTAGTGGGCGAGCGCGCGATCGGGGCGGCCGAGGCGGTGTTGGTAGGTCTGGCCGATGCGCTCCTCGACCGCGGCGAGGCGCACCGCGTCGCCGGCCGACGCGAAGTGTGCGGCGCGGTGCGTGAGGTGTTGAAGCAACGCGGTGGTGTCGCCTCGATGCTCGAAGAGCACTGCGAGCTGCGCGTCCGCTTCCTCGAACGACGGGTCGCGCTGGAGCGCCTGCACGAGGAGCGACTCTGCGCGGGGCAGATCGCCGAGCTCCATCACCAGGAGCGCGGCCTCGTGGAAGGCGCGGCCAGCACGCGCGGGGTCCGGATTTCGCCGGGCCCAGCCCTCCAGCAAGTTCGCCAGCGAGGCGTGGTCGCCGAGGCGCCGGTAGTGCTCACCGAGATGTCGGAACGCCTCGAAGTCATCGGGGTCGCGCCGTAGGCGAGCGATCAGCTCTTCGGCCGTGGCATCCATCGAGGGGCGCGACCGTACCACGACTGCGCAGCGCGACGCGACGAAGGAGCGCGGCCCCGGAGTCCCGGAAACGTTCGTGATTTCGGGTGGGCTGGCGGAGCAGCCTCCGTCATGCGCCGGACCGTGAGTTCGCTGCGTGGTGGCGCTGCCCCGTCGCCACGAACGGACCATGCTCGGGGCCATGGACGCGATGATGAATCTGGTCGATCCGCTCGCGGCGGTGGCGGAGCTCTTGGCGGCGGCCGCTGCGGTGTGCCCACACGACGCGAGCCGCGTGGCGCTCGCGACGGCGACGCGCGACGGGCGGCCCTCGGTTCGCTACGTGCTCGCGAAGGAGATCGACGCGCGCGGGGTGGTCTTCTACACGAGCTACGCGAGCCGGAAGGGGCGCGAGCTCGAAGAGAACCCGTTCGCGGCGCTCGCGTTTCATTGGTGGGAGACCGGCGTGCAGGTTCGGCTCGAAGGGCCGATCGAGCGGGTCTCGGCGGAGGAGTCCGACGCGTACTTCGCGTCACGTCCACGCGGGAGTCGCATCGGCGCGTGGGCTTCCCCGCAGAGCGCCGTGATTCCGGATCGTGCGTTCCTCGAAGCGCGCGTGCGTGAGGTGGAGGCGCGCTACGAGGGCGACGTGCCGCGACCGGACACGTGGGGTGGATACCGCTTGGTGCCGGAGCGCATCGAGCTCTGGCAGGACCGCGTGAGCCGCCTGCACGACCGCGCGTTCTTCGAACGCGTCGACGGTCGGTGGCGCTGCGAGCGCCTCGCGCCCTAATCCACGAGCGCGTCGCGCCACCTGTGCTTCGAGCTGCGCGCAGCGCACGCGCACGACGGTCGGCACGTACGATGCTCGCACGATGCGCACGCACGATGCGCACGCACGATGCGCACGCACGATGCGCACGTGCGATGCGCACGTGCGATGCGCACGTGCGATGCGCACGTGCGA
>JALOQC010000227.1 GCA_025453555.1 Myxococcota bacterium
CCGGCCGCCTTCGCGCCGAGGTTGTACGCCGCGACCGACTGGAGCGTGAGCGCGCTGATGTCGATCGCGAGCACGCGGTACGGCTCGAAGGTGCCGTCCTCGAGCGGGTTCGAGGTGTAGCCTGCCTTGTCGAGGTTCGCGCTCGTGAACGCACCGGTGTTCACGATGAGCTGCCCGCCCTGCTTGAGGGCGGGGAGGTTGACCTTCAACGCCGCGGGGTTCATCGCCACGAGCACGTCGGGCTCGTCGCCGGGCGTGAGGATGTCGTGGTCGGCGAAGTGAACCTGGAAGCCGCTGACGCCGTAGAGGGTGCCGGTCGGGGCACGGATCTCGGCGGGGAAGTCCGGGAACGTCGCGAGGTCGTTCCCCATGAGCGCGGTGGCGGACGAGAACTGCGTGCCCGTGAGCTGCATGCCGTCGCCGGAGTCGCCGCAAAAGCGGATGACGACGCTGTCCAAGAGCTCGCGCTTCACGTCCTTCGAGGAGGTCTGCATGGCGGGCCTTCGTATAGGGGGTGTTCTTCGCCGCTTCCACCGGAAGCGAGCCGTCCGTCACAGGTGCCGGTCGCGCCGTATCGGGGCGCCGCGAAGTGCATCGTGGACGGGCGTTCGCGTGTGCGCCAGAAGAAATTGACGACTATCCCTAGCGGAAAAGTCGGGTATTTGAGCGGAAGGGCCGCTACGACGCGGATGGGGACGTCATGAGTCGACTTCTTCTTTCGGGTGGCGCGAAGGTTTGTGGGATCACGACCCTCGAGGACGCTCAGGCGTGCGCGGACCTCGGGGTGGCTGCGCTCGGGCTGAACTTCTGGGTGGGAACCCCGCGGCGGGTCGAGCTCGAGGTCGCGCGCGCCATCGCAGAGCAGCTTCGTGACCAGGTCGAGCTGGTCGCGGTGTTCGTGGACGCCGACCGCGCGGAGATCGAGCGCGTGCGGGAGATCACGGGGATCCGCGCGGTGCAGCTCCACGGCGCCGAGCCGCCGGACTTCGTGGCCGCGCTCGGGCCCGACGCCTACAAGGCGGTCGGGGTGGCGGGCGCGGGCGACGTGGAGGCCGCGCTCGCGTATCCGGGGGAGAAGCTGCTGCTCGACGCGCGAGTGCCGGGGGCGATGCCGGGCGGAACGGGGCACGCGTTCGAGTGGGACCTCGCGATCGAGGTCGCGCGGCGACGGCGCCTGATCCTCGCGGGCGGGCTTCATGCCGGGAACGTCGCCGAAGCGATCGCGCGGGTGCGGCCGTGGCGGGTGGACGTCGCGAGCGGGGTGGAGAGCGCGCCGGGAAAGAAGGACCTCGCGAAGGTGGCGGCGTTCGTGCGCGCGGCGACCGGAGCCTGAGCTGCGAACGAAACTGCGACCGGGCGGCGAACGAACGCGACGAGCCAACGCGTGAACGGGCTTGGCAGGGGCGTCGTGCTCGGGGACGCTCGCGCGATGCGAACCGTCGTCGCCGTCGTGGGTGTGCTCTTCGTCTCGTGTGGTGGATCGAGCGACGCGCCTCCCGACGAGCCGACGACGACGAACGGTGGTGAGGTCACGAGCTCCGGGGTGCGTGCACGCGAGCCGCACGAGATCCCGCGCGCGCCCGGTGTGTGGGAGGAGATGAGCCACGACGAGAAGGGGCGCTTCATGGCGGAGGCGGTCGTGCCGTACATGCGCGAGCTCTTCCGCGAGTACGATCCCGAGGCGTACGCGAGCTTCGGCTGCGCGACCTGCCATGGGCCCGACATGAGCGCGCGCGAGTTCGCGATGCCGAGCACGGGCCTGCTCGCGCTGCATCCGAGCGGCTCCGACGAGCAACGCGCGGTGGTGGCGGAGCAACCGCGCATGACGCGCTTCATGTTCAACCACGTGGTGCCCGCGATGCGCACGATGCTCGGGCAGCCGGAGCTCGACCCCGCGACGGGCGAAGGGTTCAGTTGCTACACGTGCCATCCGCACGCGGAGTGAGCGCGCGGACCGAATGAGACGTGGTGCGGGGAAGGGGCGCCGCGGAGTGACGCCGAACGCTTGCGGCTCGTGTCGTTGTGGTAGGTTCGGACCACTTTGCGCGCGCGCGTCTCGCAGCCTCCCGACGAAGCACCGCTGCGCGCGTTGCCGACGCTCGGCGTGCTCACGCTCGTCTGCGCGCTCTTCGACTTGATCGGGCGCCGGCTCGTGGTGCGTGTGCTCTCCGATCGCAGCCTCGCGACGCTCTCGCACGACGTGCTCGTCGATCTCGGGCGCGGGACGCAGTTCGTCCGCAACCTCGCGGCGTTCGCGGGGCTCGTCGCGCTCGCGTCCGCGCTCGGTGGGTTCTTGCATCCGCGCGCGCCGGTGCCGACGCCGCAGCGGGTGGGCCTCGCGGGGTTCGCGGGCGTGTTCCTGCCCACGATCTTTCTCTCCGCGGTGCTGCCGGTGGAGCGGACGACTCCGATCGTGGTGCTGGTCGCGTGCGGTGCGAGCAGCTTCCTCGCGATCCTGTTCGCGCTCGGGGCGGTGCGCTGGCGTGGGCCGGTGTTGCTGCGCGCGGCGGTCGGGGTGCTCGCGCTGGCGGCGTTCTTCGGCTTCGCGTCGACCGTCTTCCTCGTGCTCGCGCGTCTGCTGCTCTGGGACACGGGCTATTCGGTCGGGATGTCGTTGCGGCGCGTGGGCGAGGTCGCGTGGCTCGCGACGCTCGTGACGTCGGCGCTCGTCGCGTGGCCGATCGATCGGTCGCGGCGCGTGCAGGCGGGCACGGCGGTCGCGGTCGCGCTCGCGAGCGGCGGTGCGATGGTGGTGCTCGCCGCGCTCTTTCGTCGCGCGTCGGTCGAGCTCTACGCGGATCTCGTCTACGGCGCGACGCACCTCGAGCTCGCGCTCGACTCGATGCCGGTCGCGTACCCAGCGCTCGTGCTGGCGAGCTTGCCCTTCGGGCTCGCGGGGCTCGCGTCGGGCGACGCGGGTCGACGCTTCGCGGGGGTCGCGCTGCTCTTCTTGGCGGCGGGTGGGTTCTCGCCGTCGACGCCGCTGACGCTGCTCTTCCAGGCGCTCGGCGTGGTGTTGCTGGCGCGGGCGTTGGTCGGGGAGGCGATGGCGAACGAGCCCACGCTGCCTTCACTGCGCACGCTCGAGGCCGAGCTCGACGCCGAGCCGACGGCGTGAAAGGGCTCGAGGGTGCGGGGCCGGCGGGTGGCGCGCGGCGTTCGGTGGTAGGCTGACGCCGCGATGGGGAGACTCGCTTTCTTGGCCACGTTCGGCGTGCTGCTCGGTGCGTCGAGCGCGTCGGCGTTTTCCAACTACCCGGACAACGTGCCCAACGGGCGCGATTCGATGGGCAACGGGCGCTGCATCATCTGCCACTCGAGCGATGCGGGAGGCGACGCCCGCAACGCGTTTGGGCTCGCCTTCGCGGCCAACGGCTTCGTGTGGAGCCGAAACCTCGCCGAGCTCGACTCCGACGGCGACGGGTGGACCAACGGGCAAGAGCTCGGGGACCCCTTCGGCGATTGGACGCCGGGCGGTGCGGCGCCTCCGTCGGTGTTCCGCGCGCGGCCGGGCTTCTCGAACAACGAGCCGGCCGACTTCAACCTGTGCGCGGTCGCTGCGTACAACGACTGTGCGAGCGCGGGCGGGACGACGCGCGGCACGTGCTCGGACAGCTTCAGCGGCTCGGGTCAGTGGACCTGCGGTTGTGGCACGGGGTCGAGCGGCTCGGGATACCGCCGCACGACGAGCCACAACTGGGGCGGAGGCGCGGGGACACGTCGGTACGACGTGGTGACCTTCCCGAGCGCCGGGTGCGTCGACATCAACGAGTGCGCTTTGAATCCGTGTGGGGTCGGGACGTGCTCGCAGCTCAATCCCTCCGCGGGGTACACGTGCTCGTGCCCTAGCGGGTACTCGTTCAACGGGATCACGTGCGTCGACGTCAACGAGTGCGCGACGGTCGGTCGCTGCGGCGTCGGGACCTGCATGAACTCGGCGGGCAGCTTCACGTGCTCGTGCCCGATGGGCTACGGCTTCGACGGCGCGACGTGCGTGCTCTTGAACGCGTGCCTCGCGAACACCGACGACTGCGACACCAACGCGGACTGCGCGGCGGTTGGGATGAGCGGCTGGAACTGCACTTGCCGCACGGGCTGGCGCGGCGTCGGAAGCGCGGCGAACGGCACGGGCGACCTCTGCGCCGACGTCAACGAGTGCACCGACATGGCCGGCATCTGCGGGGTCGGTACGTGTCGGAACAGCGCGGGCTCGTACGCATGCACCTGTCCGAGCGGCTACGTGTTCGCGGGCGGGACCTGCCAAGACGTCAACGAATGCCTCGCCGATCCGTGCGGGTTCGGGGGCACCGCGTGTATGAACACCGCGGGCAGCTACACGTGCACGTGCGCGTCGGGCTTCCGCTTCCAGGGCGGCACCTGCGTCGACGTCGACGAGTGCGCGGGTAACCCGTGCGGCGCGAACGGGACGTGTTTCCAGAGCGTCGCGCCGCCGGGGGGGTTCACGTGCTCGTGCAACGCGGGCTACCAGTTCACGGGCGGGACGTGCCGCGACATCGACGAGTGCGCGTCGCCCGAGATCGCGCTCTGCGCGACGGACGCGAGCTGCACGAACACTCCGGGGAGCTGGGTGTGCGCGTGCAACGAGGGCTACACGGGTGACGGATACACGTGCCTCGATCTCGACGAGTGCGCGACGGGGATGAACGACTGCAGCCCGGTGGCGACGTGCACGAACGCGGTCGGCAGCTTCTCGTGCGCGTGCACGGAGGGCTACGAGGGCAGCGGCGTCACCTGCCGTGACGTCGACGAGTGCACGAACGGCACCGCGCGCTGCGAGCCGGGCGAGACCTGTGTGAACCGCATCGGCATGCCGTACGAATGTGCGTGCGCGCGTGGGTTCGCGCGTGACCCGGAGTCGGGCGAGTGTGTGCGCACCTGCGGCGACGGCGCGCGCACGCCGGGTGAGGAGTGCGACGACGACAACACCGAGGACGGCGACGGCTGCGACGGAACGTGCAGCGTCGAGCCGGGCTTCACGTGTTGGACGGTGGACGGACCGAGCACGTGCCTGCGCACGTGTGGCGACGGCGTGATCCACCCGAACGAGGAGTGCGACCGCGGCGAGGAGAACAACTCCGACACCGAGGTCGACGGTTGCCGCACCGATTGCCGTGAGGCGCATTGCGGTGACGGAGTGATCGACTCCGGCGAGGTCTGCGACGACGGCGAGAGCAACAGCGCGACGCGCCCGAACGCGTGTCGTCCGGAGCGCTGCGAGCCGGCGTTCTGCGGCGACGGCGTGCGCGACGACGGCGAGACGTGCGATCCGGGCGGCGGCGCGCCGCTCGACGAGCGCATGTGCTCGGAGTGCGCGAGCGACGCGGGCGTGATGGTCGACGGTGGCACGGACGAGGGTGGCGGCGGAGGCTGCGGCTGCGCGACGAGCGGCGACGCGTCGGGCTCGTTCGTGGCGATCCTCGGGGCGTGGCTGGTGATGCGGCGTCGGCGTCGGCGGTGAACGCGCGCCAGCGGTGGGAGCTGGGCTCGAGCGCCCAGCTCCCAGCCTCGTCCGATGGAACGATGAGTACGATGGAACGATGAGCAGCCGCGCGGTGGAGCTCAGCCTCGTCCTCGCCGTGGGATGACGCCGCGTGGGATGACGCCGCGACGCCCGAGCGCTCGAGGTGGCCGACACGAGCGGGGCATCAGCTCGGCGGCAGCCCGAGAACCAAACGCGCGAAACGATGCTCGAGCGGATCGCGCTCTTCGTGGCTGGCCGCGCGCGCCAACCGCGCACGAGTCGAGGTCACACCGATTGGCCGTGAGCTCTCGGCGAGCCAGCCCTCGTCGCGCGTCGATGGGGTGACATCTGGAATGGCCGGCTTCGCGTGGAGGAGCTCGCGTGCCTCGGCGATCGCGCGCGGGTCGATCCTTCGGCGCGGGGATCGTCGGCGTCCACCAGAGCTTTGGCGACCTTGATGCTCATCGCGTGACCCTCCACTTCGAGCTCCCCGTAGATCGCGGTCCTCGCGAGAGAGCGCTCGAGATCGAGGGACGCGAGCACGGCGGCGATCGCGGGGGCTCCCGTCGCGGAAAGAGGCTCACCGCTCGCCGGTTCTTCGCCGGCGAGCGTGGTCTCGTACGCGAGCACCGCACGCAGTCGCGCGGGAGGGACGGCGAGCAGCGCGGCCACGAGGTCGAACGCCAGGGGATGGAGCACGGGCGCGGCGAGCTCGACGTGGGCGAAGCGACGGCGGCGCTCGATGGTGCGGGTGACTTCGACCCCGCATCGCTCGCAGACTCGGCCGCGCTCGCGAAGGCCCTGGAGGGCTCCGCAGGCGCACTCGTGGTCGACGAGTGGACCGAAGAGCTTCGGGCAGAGCAGGCCGCCGTTCGTCGGGGTGCCGTCGACGTCTCGGAGATCGGGGCGAGTCACCGCGCCTCGCGAGGATGCGCGCACGTCGTCGGTGCTGGCGAAGCGGACCGTCAGCGCACGCGCGGAGGGAGCGCCCTGCGCCCCGGCCGGCTCGCCGCGTGCGCGGAGATCGTCGCGCCCACGCCACCGCGCGCGACCCGAATCCGAAAACCGTCGGTGCGCTCGTCTCGCTCGTCGGGTCCTCGCACGCGGGCATTCTACGTGGGCATCGCGTGGACGTTCCCCGTGTTCCTCGCCGAGCCCGTCACGGTACGTTCGCTCCATGCGGCTTCGAGCTCGCCTCGTCGCGCTCTTCGACGGCGCACACCACCTCAGCCTCGACCCGCGCCTCCTCTTTCCGGTGGCGCTCGGCGGGTTGATCGTGACCGGGACGCTGCTCTGGCTCGCGCTGCTGACGCTGGCGGGCGTGACGCGGCGCGAGGCGGAGGACGAGCTCGAGCACGCGCGGCTCCCGCTCCAAGAAGGTGCGCGGGAGCATCTGGAGCGCGACGCCAACGCGCTCCACGACGACGAGGCGGCCGAGGGGCACGACCGCGAGTGACCGGGCCTGGGCACTGGGTCGACGTGCACCTTGTAGCCTCGACGGCTCTGCGAGAACGTCACGCATGGCCAACGTTCTGGATGCGTTCGCGCGGCATGCGGGCAAGTCGCCGATGGAGGCGCTGTTCTATTGGTCCGGAGGTCCGATCGAGGTCGCGCCGGGCGTGTACTTCGCGTCGATGTTCAGCGGCGTGACGGCGTTCGACACCGACGACGGAGTGGTGCTCGTGGACTCGGGGCTCGCGCGGCTCGGGCCGATGCTCTCGGCGATGATTCGGCAGCGGACGAAGGCGCCGATTCACACCGCGATCTTCACGCAGGGGCACGTCGATCACGCGTTCGGGCTCGACGCGTTCCTCGCGCCTTCGCAGCCGCTACCGAAGGTGGTCGCGCATCGCGCGATGCCGGCGCGCTTCGCTCGGTATCGACGGACGGCGGGGCACAACCGCGCGCTCAACGCGCGGCAGTTCGGCGGGTCGGTGCGCGAGGCGGAGGGCTCGATGCGCGACGACTACGACACCTTCCGCGAGCCGAAGGTGCCGCCCAACGTGCTCTACGACGAACGGGTGGATCTTCATGTGGGCGGGCTGACCTTCGAGGTGCATCACGCGCGCGGCGAGACCGACGATCACAGCTGGATCTTCTGCCCCGAGCGCGGCGTGCTCTGTCCGGGAGATCTCTTCATCTGGGCGGTGCCGAATGCGGGCAATCCGCAGAAGGTGCAGCGCTACGCGTGGGAGTGGGCGGACGCGCTGCGCGCGATGGCGGCGAAGGAGCCGCGCACGATGTGTCCCGGACACGGTGGGCCGGTGATCGACGATCCCGTCCTCGTGCGCACGATGCTCGTCGAGACGGCGGACTACCTCGACGCGATCGTCGACGCGACGATCGCCGCCATGAACGACGGCTCGCCGCCACACGTCGACGTGGTGCATCGCGTGGCGATCCCGTGGTCCGACCGGCCGTGGCTGCAGCCGCTCTACGACGAAGGCGAGTTCATCGTCCGTAACGTGCTGCGCTACTTCGGTGGCTGGTGGTCGGGTCGACCGAGCGAGCTGAAGCCGCCGCCGCGCGAGGCGCTCGCGCAGGAGTGGGTCTCGCTCTCGGGTGGCGTGGGCAAGCTGCTCGATCGCGCGGAGGCGCTGTCGGAGGAAGGCGAGGGGCGGCTCGCGTGCGCGCTCGCGGATCTCGCGATCGAAGCATGCGCGGGAGACCGCGAGGTGGGTCGTCGGGTGGCGCGCCTCTACCGACGGCGCGCGGAGGGCGAGGAGTCGTTGATGGCGCGCAACCTGTTCCTCTCGGCGGCCGCCTACGCGGAGGAGGGGCGCCCGTTTCGTTGAGCGCTTCGGGTGCGTTCGTCGGCGGTCGAGCCGAGTTTCCTTCGACCCCTCGTTCGAGTACTGCGCTTCTTCGATGAGCTTCGGTGGTGATCCCACGATCGGCGGTTGGTTGGTGGCGGCCGCGTACGTTGCGGCCGGTGGATACGTCGCGACCCGCAGCTCGCGCGCGACGGGAGCTCGTCGGCAGGTGCTCGTTCTGCTCGCGCTCTCGCTCTTCGCGCTCGGGCTCAACAAGCAGCTCGACCTCCACGAGGCGGCGTTCGTGGCCGCGCGTGAGGCGGTGCGCTCGTTCGGATGGGACGACCACAAGCGCGGGCTGCAGCTCGTCGCCGTCGGACTCGTGCTCGCGGTCGGCGCGGTCGGTCTGCTCGCCTTGCGACGGCTCGCGCGGCGAGTCGGAGGATGGCCGAGGTCGTTTCGGCTCGCCGCGATCGTGTTCCTCGGCTTCGCGGCGTTGCGCGTCGCGGCGTTCGTCGGATTCTTGCAGGCGCTCGCGTGGCTCGAAGGCGTGGTGCTGGTCGGGGTGGAGCTCGCGGTGGTCGCGCTGGTGGTGCGTGGCGCGCGCGAGTGGACCGTCGCGCCTCCACCGAGCCGGCGGTGACGGCGACGAGTGTCACGCGCGCAGCGCGTCGACCAAGCGCGGCAGCACGTCGCCCGCGCGCGCGTCGAGCTTCGTCGTCGCGTGCGGATCGCCGCGCGTCTCGCCGAGGTTCACGATCGCGATCGGCTGACCGCGCTTGGCCGCGCCGCGCACGAAGCGGTAGCCCGAGAACACCGCGAGCGAGCTCCCGACGACGAGCAGCACGTCCGCCTCGTCGACGATCGCCCACGCGGCGTCGACGCGCGGCTTGGGCACGCCCTCGCCGAAGAACACGACGTGCGGCTTGAGCGGTCCGCCGCAGCGCGCGCACGGCGCGACGTCGAAGCCCGTCACGTCGTCGAGTTCGGCGTCGCCGTCGGGCGCGACGGCGGCCGTGCGTTCGAGCCAGCCGGGGTTGCGGCGCGCGAGCTCGGCCTGGAACGCCTCGCGTGATGTGACGTCGCCGCACGCGAGGCAGATCACCTCGTAGAGCGTGCCGTGCAGCTCGACCACCCGCGCGTTGCCGGCCGCGTGGTGGAGGCGATCGACGTTTTGCGTGACCACGCCGGTCGCGATGCCGGACCGCTCGAGCTCGGCGAGCGCGAGGTGTCCCGCCGCGGGCGCCTTGTTCGCGAAGCGCGACCAGCCGACGAGCGCACGCGCCCAATAGCGTCGTCGCGCGGCCTCGCTGGTCACGAACTCGCGCCATTGGATCGGGTTGCGCGCGCGACGACGCGTCTCGGGTCCGCGGTAGTCGGGGATGCCGCTCTCGGTGCTGATGCCGGCGCCGGTGAGCACGCCGACACGGCGTCCGCGGAGGAGCGCGACGAGGTCGTCGACGTTCGTGGTCATGCGGTGGCGAAGGTGTGGAGTCGAACGTGGTCGCGCGCCAGAGGTCGAGACGGAGTCAACGGGGCGGGGACGGGGACAGGGACCGAGACGGAGACGGAGACCGAGACCGAAACCGCAACTGATGTCGACTCCGTCACGGGTGCATGGACCCAATCCGGGATGCGACGAGGTCGAGCCCTGACGTACCCGTTGTCGTCGACATCGACGCCGCAATCGTGGGCGAGGTCGTCACGGTGGCTCGCGGACCGACCGGAGTCGTGCGGGCTGGAACCGCGCGCCTCACGAGCGCACGGCGTGGCGGCCGCCACGCGTCCGCCGCCATTCCGCCGCCACCCCTCGCCTAGGGTTGCGGAATCATTGGAGCGGGGCCCGGTACGAAAGGTGATTTGCGCGGCGGCGGTGCATCCGCGACTCATCACCGAGAATGCGTGCGTCGCAATCACGCGGCGGACGAGCTTTCGCAAGGCGTTCCTCGCGCCTTGGGCGGGGTCGTCGCGGGACGTGGTCTCGGCGGCGGCGGCGGATGCGCTGAAGCGATGGGACGAGGTCGGGCAGATCTTCGCTTACGCGGCCGCGCTCGCGCAGCGGGCGACGAAGATCGACTGGCATCAGCTCGTGTTGAACGTCACCCACCACCACAGCCAAGCGACGCCGCGCGATCGTGAGCTCGCGGAGGCGACGCGGATCCTCCATCGCACGACCGCGTGTGCGCTGAACTGGCTCTTGCGGGAGCACGGCTTCGACGCGCCGGGCTCGGTGTTCGACCAACGACAGACCCACTGGATGACCCTGGTCGACCTCGAGGCGGTGACGCAGCGGACGATCTACGACGACGTGAACTGCGTCGCGGCGGGTTGGGTCCGACATCCGCTCGACGTGCCGGTGGGGCACCACCTGGGCTTCGATCTCTGGAAGGCGGGAGGCATCGCGGTGCCGAAGCCGGAGAACGACTTCTTCTCGGACAAGCTGCCGAAGGAGCTCGAGCTGCGGCTCACGCCTCCGATTGCCTTGGTTCGACAGTTCGACGGTGACCTCGACGCGATCGTCGACGCGTTGACCGAGCTGCGTGACGTGCGCCTCGAGACGCTCGCGCGGGAGCGACGCGGTCCCGTGCGCGGCGTGAAGAAGCTGCGCGCGGTGCATCCGTGGGACGAGCCCGATACCGACAAGGAAGTGATCGGACGGCCTGTCCGGACCTTCGC
>JALOQC010000661.1 GCA_025453555.1 Myxococcota bacterium
GCTTCTCGGATCTGTCTCGACACCCGCGCGAGGTAGCACGTGGGGTTGAAGTACGTCACTCGAAGCGAGCGTCCCCAGCCGCTTCGTCCTCACGAACGTGATCGTGATCCGACGCGATCGTGATCGTCGTGATCGTCGACGTGGACGTGGACGTGGACGGCGACGCGCTCGACGCGCGCGTCGAGGAAAGAAGACACGATCGAACCTTCACTCGAAGCCGCCGTCCACCGCCACCGTCGCGCCGCGGCCCTCGAGCTCCAGCGTCACGTCCACCGCGCGCCCCACGAGCGCGCTCGTGTCGATCCGCTCCGCGTGCACGCGCCCGTCCGGCGGGCTCGGCAGCTCAAAACGACGCTCGATCGGCGCCTCCTCGGTGTCACGCTCGCCCACGCGCACCACCAGCGCCGCGCCATGCGCGATCACCTCGTCCGGCACCGTCCACTGCACGACGAGGGTCGAGCTCGCGGGCAACGCACGCCACGTGACCGCGCGCTTCCACGGCCCTTGGTTCGGGATGCGGAGCAGCTCGCGCGGCGCGCCTCCCACGTTCACCGGCAGCGTCACGGGCAGCCCCACCATCCCGAGCACGCCCTGATCTTTGGTCGAGCACTCCCACGCCATGTGCTGCCAGTTCAAGAAGTCGCACGGGGCGTTGCCGAGCTTCACCTTCGCCGCGCGAAGCCCGCGGTAGCTCGCGAAGCGAAGCGGCTCGTTCCACGCGGCGACGCGGGGCACGGCGCCGACCGCGAAGAGGCCGAGCGCCAGCGCGACCACGCCGAGCACCTGCGTGCGACGCGACCAGAGGCGCGGCATCGCGAGCACGCGGGTGAGCGCGAGCACGAGCGGTGCGGCGGTGAGCGAGAGCGTGGCGAGCCAGACGAGATCGAGCGGCGCGCCGGGAGAGAGCGCGCCGAGCGCGATCGCGAGGGCGATCCCCAACGTGCGCGGCGACGCGAAGAGCGCGCCGAGCAGCGCGGCGACGAGGAGCGCGAGCGGCGCGCCGGAGAGCGTGCGCGGCAGCGGCTCGAGCCCCGGCAGATGCGGCGCGCTCGGACCCACGATCGCGACGTGCGCGAGCACGACGAGCCCGAGGCCGAGCGCGATCCCGAGCCCGACCCACACCCGCCGGCCACGTGCCAGCACGAGCGCCACGATCGCGAAGGGCCAGAGCGCGCCGCCGACGAGCGTGCCCGCGCTCGCGAGGGCACCCGCGAGCACACCCGAGCTCCGCGAGCCGACCGGCTCGGGCACGAGCGCGAGCGAGCCGAAGCCGAGCGCGGCCGCGAGCAGCTCCGGGCCGCCGGACATCACGCGCGCCGCGACTCCGGGGAACGCGAAGAGGAGCGCGACCGGCAACACGGCGGCGATCGACGCTGCGCGATGGCTCTGCTGCGCGATGCGCATCAGCGCGGCGCCGAGCACGCCCGCGAGCAGCGCGTGCAACACGAGCAAGCCGTAGCGACCGCCGGCCTTCGCGAAGGGCGCCGCGACGATCGTGGCGAGCGGCGCCTGGCGGGGCACGAGCCGCCCGTCGAGCTCGATCGCGTGCGGGCCCGTCGTCGTGAGCTCCCCGCGCGCGAGCGCTTCGGCGCCCAGCGTCCACGCGTCGTCGGGCAAGCGATGTTCGATCGGCCCGCCGCCCGGCAAGGTCGCGGTCACGAGCATCGCGCACGCGAGCCCGACCCCGAGCGCGGGGCTCGCTCCGATCGCAGCGCGCGAGCGCGCGAAGGTCACGAGCCGCGGTGCGCGCGCGATGAGGACCGCGAGCGCGGGGACGACGAGCGCGAACGCGGGCCAGAGGAATCGATCCGCGTACCAGCGGTAACGCGCGAAGAGCACGACGCCGGTGACGATCGCGTAGAGGGCGGCGACCACCAGGCGCGGTCGACGCCAGAGCAGCGCGAGCGCGGGCAGCGAGTACAGCGCGAGCGTGAGCCGATCGCGGATGCCGTGCGGTCCGCTCCACAGATCCGAGAGCCCACGATCCCACGCGACGTCGAACGAGCCGGACACGTCGGCGACCTGCGCCTCGCCCGCGACCACCACGAGCACGCGGTTGTAACCGGCCCACCACGGGCGCCCGAAGAAGACGGTGTTTGCGAGCGCGAAGAGCGCGAGCACGACCGCGCCGCCGAGGACCGCGCGGAGCAGCACCTCGGCGCGCGTGCGTTCGAGATCCGGCGTTCGCGTGGCGCGTGCGTCGGGTGCGGCGTGCGTGGAGAGCGGCACGTCGTGCGATCGCACCCGGAGCGCGTCAGACGCGGCGGGCGGCGCGGGTCGCGCATCGTGCGTTGCAGGAGCGAGCGGCGTGGGGCGCGCTTCGTGCGTCGAGCGAGCGGCGAGCGGTGCGGGCCGCGTTTCGTGCGGGACGGTCGCGCGCGTGCGACGAGCCCGCGGCTCCACGAAGAGCGCGAGCGCGGGCACCCAGAGCAGCACGGTCGGCTTCAACGTCACGCACGCCGCGAGCAGCACGCCGCCGAGCGCGCCGCGTCCGCGTCCGAGCGCGACCACGCCCGCGAGGAAGAGCGCGAGCAGCAGCACGTCGACGTGGTAGTCGTACGCGTAGTCGCGGATGCCCGTCGCGAGCAGGAACGCGGTGGCTGCGAGCGCAGACGGCAGCGGCGGCGCGTAGCGGCGCGCGAGCTCGAACGCGAACACCCCCGCGAGCGCGAACGCGAGCAGGTTGAAGAGCAAGTTGCCGAAACCCCGAACGCCCAGAAGAGCGGGGTGGAGAGGAGCGGCAGCAGCACCGGATGCTTCGGATAACGGCGCCCCTCGCGCCCGAGCGCGACGTTGCTCCAGCTCGCGTCGAGGTTTCGGTTCCAGCCTTGTTCGCCGTCGTACCAGCTCGCGCAGAACTCGCTCTGCTCGAACGACGCGGACTCCACGAGCGTCGCGTTCACGTTCGTGTAGAAGCGCCCGTCGCGGTTGCCGTCGCGGTTGATCCACGTGTTCGGCTCCCAACGCGCGACCACGTCCAGCGCAGCGAGCAGCAGCACCAGCACGAAGACGACGAGCGCGCTCGGCGTGGGCGCGCGCGGCGGGAGGAGGTTCACGGCGCGCGCACGTTATCGCGGCGCGGGCCGTGGTCGAGCGTTTGCGAGCGTCGTCGTGTGGAGTGCGTCCCTCGCCATGGTCCCTCGCGCTCTACGAGGTCCACTCTTGCCGCTGCATCTCTCGACGTGCATCGCACCACACCGCGACCCAGCGCGCCGCGCGTCTCCGCGCGCGTGGACGCTCCCCCGTCGACTCGGTACCCTGAAGCCCTCATGGGTGAGCCCGCCGCCAAACTCTCGTACGCGGACTATTTGGCCTTCGAGGAGACCTCGGAGCAGAAGCACGAGTTCATCGACGGGCTGGTGTTCGCGATGGCGGGCGCCTCGCGGGCCGCGTGATGATCGCGTTGGCGCGTGCGCTCGAGGGACGACCTTGCAACGTCGTGCCCTCCGACGGACGCCTGCGCGTCGAGGCCTCCAATCGTTCGACGTAGCCGGACGTGTCGGTCGTTTGCGGCCGAGCGCGTTTCGCGTCGGATGATCCCCAAGCGCTCACGAACCCGGTCGTGATCGTCGAAGTGCTCTCACCCACCACCGAGCAGAGCGATCGCGGCGAGAAATACATCGGCTCCGCGCTCGCGCGCGGCCCGATAGTCTCGCTGAATCGTGCAGCTTCGTGGACTACGTCCACTTCGCCTCGCACGATTCCGCTTCGATATCGCCACTACCGCCGCCTCGAGTCGCTGCGCGAGTACGTGCTCGTGGCGCAGGACGAGCCGCGCATCGAGGTCTTCCGACGCGAAGGCGACGTGTGGACCTTCCGCGAGCACGGGCCGGGCGAGCGCGTGATGCTCGCGTCGATCGAGGCCGTGCTCGACGTGGACGCGATCTACGCGGATCCCGCGGGCTGAGCGGCGCGGGCGCTGTCGGTCAGCCGTCGTCGTTCACGTCGCCGACTGCGATCGATCGCGTTCAGCTTCGCGCGCTCAAGCCCCCGCGCGCTCCAGCACGTGGTCGACGTGCGCGCGCCAATCGCCCATCGGCCCCACGAGCGCCTCGGTGGGCCCGAGGTCGAGCACGCTGTACGCCGGGCGCTTCGCCGGGCGCGGGTACTCGTCGCTCGAGCACGGCTCCACCACGCAGCTCGGGTTCACCCGCGCCGCGACGTGGGCCGCGAGCTCGTGCCAGGTGCACTCGCCGCCATCGGTCGCGTGCAGGAACCCCCGCGCGCCCTTTTCGAGCAGCGCGAGGGTCGTGCGCGCCAGGTGCTCCGCGCTCGTCGGACGGCCGCGCTGATCGTCGACCACGCGCAGCGAAGGTCGCTCCTTCGCGAGCTTCGCGATCGTGAGCACGAAGTTCTTCCCCCACGGCGCGTAGAGCCAGCTCGTGCGCAGGTAGAGGTGCGCGCAGCCGCTCTCTCGGAGCGCGAGCTCGCCCGCGGCCTTGCTGCGCCCGTA
>JALOQC010000008.1 GCA_025453555.1 Myxococcota bacterium
GCGTGGATGGCGAAGGTGGTCACCGCGCCGATGCCGTGGGCGCTCGCGTTCGGCTTCGGCTTGCCCATCGGGCTCGGCACCTTCGTCGGCCTGCGCGCGTACCGTGCGGTGCGCGACCGCGGCGGCGCGCTCGTCGCGCTCGTGTTCTACGTCGGATTCGTCGTGCTCTCCGACGTGATCGGCGCGCGCACCAGCGAGCTCGGCGCGTGGTCGACGATGGGCAACGCGATGGTCGGCGACGTGGTGCTCTTGCAGATCACGTCGGTGCTCGGTCTGTCCGCGATCGGCTTCCTGCTCGCTTCGGTCTCCGGGGTGATCGCGACCGCGCTCACGATCCGCGAGCCGCGCAGGATGCTTCCGTGGGCGGTGGCGGCAGCGACGCTGGTGCTCGGCGCGTACGGCTTCGGCGCGTGGCGTCTCGACGCGGGGCGACCCGAAGGGCGGTCGGTGCGCGCTGCCGCGGTGACGACGGCGGTCGGGCTCGACGAGCGCGGGCTCCCAGACGACGCGGTCTTGCTCGCGGCGGTGGACGAGCTCTTCACCCGCAGCGAGCGTGCGATCGAGCTCGGCGCGGAGCTCGTGGTCTGGAACGAGGCGGCGGCGATGCTGCGCGCCGAGCACGAGGCGGACACGGTCGCGCGCGGTCGTGAGCTCGCGCGACGGAACGGCATCGAGCTCGTGATGGGGTACGCGGTGCTGGTCGACGAGGACCCGTTCTCGTTCCGCAACGAGTACGTGTGGATCGATCGCGATGGCGAGCTGGTCGAGCGCTACGCGAAGCACCACCCGGTGCCGGGCGAGCCTTCGATCCGAGGCGAGGAGCCGCTGCGCGTGCACGACCACGCGTACGGCAAAGCGGCGGGTGCGCTCTGTTACGACTACGACTTCCCCGCGATGGCGCTGGAGCACGCGCGGCTCGGGGCGGACCTCGTGGTGGTGCCGTCGTCGGATTGGCGCGGCATCGACCCGTACCACACGGAGATGGCGCGAGTCCGCGCGATCGAGGGTGGCTTCTCGGTGCTGCGTCCGGTGCGGTGGGCGGCCTCGGCGGGCTTCGACTCGCTCGGGCGCGTGCGCGGCTGGATGCCGGCGGAAGATACGAGCGGCGTCATGGTGGTCTCGCTGCCGACGGAACGCGTCGACACGATCTACACGCGCGTCGGCGACGCGCCGATGGCGACGCTCGCGGGTGGGCTCGGAGTGTTCGCGCTCGCGCGGAGCGTGCGGCGCCGCCGGGCCTCGTGAGCGAGCGAGCGAACGAGCGCAGGAATTTTGCGTTCGACGGCGTTCGCTCTTTAGCGTCGGCCCATGCGCGCGCTGCCGATCCTCGCTCTGGCCCTCTTCTCCGGGTGCGTCTTCAACAACGTGAGCGCCGAAGAGAAGCTGCGCGACAGCGTGGTGGGGCTCAACGAAGAGATCCGCTGGAACCGCCTCGATCTGGCGACGGCGCGCGTGGCGCCTGAGTTCCGCGGGGAGTTCCGACGCACGCACGCGGACTGGCACCGCGGCTTCGAGCTCGCGGATCACGAGATCATCGACGTGCAGACCGCGGGCGAGGATCGGGAGCGCGCGACCAGCTTCGTGACGTTCCGCTGGTACGACATGCGCACGATGCTGCTCGCCGAGACGACGGTGAAGCAGGAGTGGCGCCGCACCATCAACGGCTACTGGCTGATCTCCGAGGCGGTGACGGATGGCAATTCGCGTCTGCTCGAGATCCCCGAGCGCCTTCGCGCGGAGGAGCCGGAGGAGGGCGAGCCGACCGAGGAGACCACGTCGTCCGAAGAGGACGCGGCGAGCGCGCGACGCACGACCGAGACGTCGACCACCGTGGCTTCGCTCGACTGAGCTCGGTCGGCTCGTCGACGTCGTCGTTCGTCGTTCGTCGGCTCACGCTCGATCCGCGCCTCGCCCTCGCTCGTCGGCTCGCTCACCGTCGCGTGCCGTCGAGGCCGCCGTAGCTCGCGAAGAGCGGCAGGATCCAACCGGACGCGAGCCCGATCAGCGCGCCCACGATCACGTCGCTGACGTGGTGTCTACGCGCGAAGAGACGCAGGAGTGACGTGGTGGTCGCGATCGTGGTCAACGTCGCGCACGCGATCGCGCCGCCGAGGCGTCGCTCGCCGTAGATCGGCGCGTGACGGTGCGCGGTGCAGGAGAGCGCGGCCGCGGTGAAGGTCGTCGACGCGTGGCCGCTCGGGAAGCTGCGGTTCGCGTCACTCTGCCGGCACGGCTCGGTGCTTCTGTCGGCGGTTGACCCCGCCGACTCGACGGAACCGTCGTGCTCGCACGGCGGTCGGCGGCGCCGAAGCCCGTACTTCAGCGTCGTGAGCAGCAGGCTCGCGACCGCGAAGCTCCGCACCGTGACCACGGCGAGCTGACCGGCGAAGCCTTCGTGATCACGCCACGCCACGAAGGGCTCGACGAAGACCGGACCGAGCACGGCCGCGCCGATCATCAAGAGGTCGCTCGTGAGCGAGAGCCGACGACGTCGCTCGCGTGGCGGCGTCATGGTGGCGAGCATCGCGTGATCGACGGGCCCGATCGCGGTCCATCCAGGCTCTTCGTCGTTCACCGCGAGCGCGATCGTGAGCGCGCCCGCGAACCCGACCGCGGACACGCCAGCGTCCCAGCCGTTCGCGCGGCGCCAGTCCTCGTGCCACTCCAGGCGCTGCGCGTGCGCGGACGGCGCGAAGACGAACGCGAGAGCGAACGCGGTCAGTACACCCGCCCGCAAGTTCGATCCGGGTTGCCGTGGATGATCGGCGAGGAGGTCGTTTGCCGCGCCGACGATGGACAGGCCATAGCCTATTCGAGGAGGTCGGCGAGCGAGGTCCAGGTCGAGGGCCGCGGCAACCCGGATCGAACTTGCGGGCGGGTGTACTCGCGCCGTGCGCACGGCGCGGACGGTAGCAGAAGCGCGTGGGCGTGCAGTTCGCGTCGAGGGCGTGCTCGGCCGCGAGCGCGCTGACGCCTCGAACGCGTCTTCTGAGGTCGAAGGCGCTCGAGTCGATCGAGCGCCGATCAGGCCGCGACGGCACCGAGCGCGGCCGCAAACGCGCGCGCATCGGAGGGGCGCGCGTCGGGATCCTTCGCGAGCGCGGCGCCGAGCAGCGCGTCGAGCTCCGCCGGCAGCGGACGCGGGGCGAGCTGGCTCGCGGGGAGGGCGGGCTCGCTGAGCAGTCGGTGGTACGCGCGCGCGACGGTGGGCTCGAGGAAGGGCGGCGCGCCGGTGACCATCTCGTAGAGCGTGGCGGCGAGCCCGTACACGTCCGTGCGCACGTCGAGGGCGTCGCCGCGCGCTTGCTCGGGCGACATGTAGAGCGGGGTGCCGACCGCGGCGCCCGTCACCGTGATGCGCGACGAGAGCGCGTCGTCGATCGGCTTGGCGAGGCCGAAGTCGAGGAGCACCGCACGCTCGCCTCGCGCGTCGCGGGCGAGGAAGACGTTGGCGGGCTTCACGTCGCGGTGGAGCAGCCCCGCGTCGTGCGCCGCCGCGAGCGCGCTCGCGATCTCGCGCGCGATCGTGCTCGCCTCCGCCCACTCGAGGCTGCCGCGTTTGCGGAGCCGATCTTCGAGCGTCTCGCCTTCGAGCCGATCCATCACGAGGAAGTCGAGGCTGCCGTGCTCGAAGGTGTGTCGATCGAAGTCGTGCACCGCCACGATGCCGGGATGACCGAGCGCGCTCGCGGCGCGCGCCTCGCGCTCGAAGCGTCTGAGCGCGTCCACCGAGAGGCGTGCGTCGGGGAGCATCGTCTTGAGCGCGTAGCGGCGACCGGTCCGAACGTGCCGCACGTCGTAGACGTGGCCCATCCCGCCCGCGCCGAGGAATCCTTCGACCGACCAGGTCCCCGCGAGCACCAGCCCGAGGGGCAGCGTGCCGGACGGGAGGGCGCCGACCTGCGCGGGAACGACGCGAGCGATCGGTGACACCGCGCTGGCGACTCGGGTATCGGCCAACGCGCGTGCCGATCGGTCCGTCGTCGACGTCTCCGAGAGATCGTCGACGAGCACCCCACGCGAGGCCGCGTCGAGCACGAGCAGCTCCGCCGCGTGGCGCGAGATCGAGAGCGCCTCCGCCACCGCTTCGGCGCTCACGTGGGGATGCTGCCGCGCGAATGCGGCGAGCTCGCGGAGCTTGGCGAGCCGTCGCTGCGTGCGGATGCCCTGCGCGAGCAGGAGCAGCCCGATCAGGAAAGGCGCCGCGCCGCCCGCGAGCGCGCACGTGAAGCCCGCGCGGCGATCGGGTGCGGTCTCCCCGATGGTGGTGAGCACGCCCCCGATCACGCCCCAGAAACCTCCGAAGAGGATCAGCGCGATGCCGCCCACGAGCAGCGCGACCCAGCGGAAGCCGAGCTTCTTGTCGGTCGCGGCCCAAGCCGTGATGGACACCTGCACGCGCGCAGGATACGCCGAGCCGCGGGCCCGGCTTCCTCACGCGCGCGATTCGAGCGGTGGTCGCGGCGCACGCCCCGCGACCGCCCGCGCGGCTTCGTCGCAGTGTCGCCGCTCAACGACGCTCGCAGGCTTCGAGCGCCGCCAGATCCGGGGCGTCGCGCATGCACTTCAGCTCCGTGACCCAGGGCATGCGCCCGAATCGTGGTGGCGTCGCCGCGGCCTGCAGACACTCCGTGCGCGCCGGCTCCGGGTACGCGCGTCCCGTCGCGGCGGCGGTCACCGCCGCGACGTTGTCGCAGACCGACTCCGGCGAGGGTGGCGAGAGCCAACCGATCCAGAAGATGCCGCCCGCGAGGAGCAGCAACCCGACGAGCGAACCCAACACGATTCCGATGATCTTCAAGGCCTTCATGACACGTCTCTCCGTGGAGCACGGGTTGGCTCGTCGTTCGCAGATCGACCGATCGCGTCGACCGATCGTCTCGCTCGCGCCGAACGCGAACGCGCGAATCGATGGGGATCGATCGCGGACGACGATGGCGACGCGTGGCTCCGACCGCGTCGCGCGAGTTCCTTGGAGGGGCTGTCGCCAGGCCCTCCCACGGGGCGTGAAGCCCCGATGGGGCCTCCCACGAGCCTCCGCGCGCTGGGCTCGCTGCGCGCCGTCCAGTAGGGCGGCTTGCGAATCGGCTGACCCTGCTTTCAGGGGCACGACGAACGCGATCACGCGCTCGGGCGCAGCGACCCGCAGATCTCGCGCAGCAGCTCGAGCCGCTCGCGCGGTCCGGTGCACTTCACGCTCTTGCCGGCCGCGAAGGTGTGCACGGTCTGCAGCACCCCGCGCGGCGCGAGCACGATCTCGAACGCACCCTCGCGCTCGTTCGCTTCGGCCACCGTGCCGCCGAGCATCGTCGCCGAGCGTTGCGCGCCGTCGAGGGTGTCCTCCGAGAAGCCCATCACCTGCACGTTGATCTCGTGCAGACCCCCGAGCGGCAGCGAGTAGGTCGTGCTCGCTGCGCTCGCCTGGAGCGTGCGCGCGCCTTCGGGGATCTTCAGGGCGACGCCCATGTCCGCGACCATGACGTCGGCGAGCGCGATCGCGGCCGGCGGCTCCGGGGTGCGCGCGGCGGCCGCCTCCACGGCGGCGCGCGTCTCCTCCGCACCCTCGCGCATCGCGCGCTCGAAGGCTTCGCGGTCCGCGTCCGATCGTCCGCAGCCGATCGCGAGCGCCATCAAGATCCCCAACTTCACGAGCTTGCCAGTCATGCGTTCTCTCCTCGTTCGCCTGCGGTGCTCCGCAGCGCGAGGAGGTCTACGCGGGGCCTCGCGTTCGCCCCCGTGAAAGGGGATCAAACCCGATCAAACGCGATCAAGCCCGGTCGAGCGCTCGAGCTCGAGCGACGCGTGCGTCACGAGGTACGCGCCGCGATCGGCTCCGTGCGTCGATCGACCGAGCGCAGGGAGTGTTCGCGCACGTCGCCGCCGCCGCTCAGATCGGCTCGACCGTGGCGCGCGGGTCGAGGCGGTAGCCGCCTTCGACCGTCTCGAGCACCGCCGCGAGCCCGAGCTTGCGCAACGTCGACACCGCGACGCGCACGCGCTGCATCCCCGCCTCCGCGCTCACGCGTTCGCCCGGCCAGCCGGCGGCGAGGAGCGCATCCCACGGCAGCGCGGTGCTCCCGTGCGCGTCGACGAGCGCGCGCATCACGCCGCGCAGCGACTTTCGGGTCCCGAGCTCCACGCGCTCTCCGTCCAGCTCGATCACGCTCGTGTCGATCGCGACGCGCAGCGACATGCGCTCGTCGCGCGGCGTCAACTCCGCCAGCAAGCGGGCGTCGCCGAGTCGCTCCGCGAGCCGTCGCGCGCGATTCGTGCCCGCCGCCCCGTCGCGCACGACGTGTAGGCGCGCGAGCGACGCGAGATCGCCGAGCGCCTCCGCCTCCCCGACCAGCTCACCGGCCGCACGAAGCGACGCGTCGTCGCCGAGCTGAGCGAGCACCACCCGCGCCCCGAGCCGGACGAGTCGATCTCCCGAGAGCGCGCGTCGGGCGGCCACCCGCGCAGCCTCGGCGTCGCGCGCGCGAAGCGCCTCTGCGCGCACGAGCGCACCCGAGGCATCGTCCGGCAACGCGTCGAGCCACTCGCTCGGATCTTCGCCGCGCGCCACCGCGAGCTCGACCCCCGCGCGCGCGACCGATCCGCGCGGGTCGCCCTCGAGCTCCCGCGCGTGCGGCGCCGCGAGCTTCGCGATCAGCAGCCGTGCTCGAGCCAGCTCGCGCTCCGCGCGAGGCAGATCGCCGAGCCGCAGCTGCACGCGCGCCGCGATCGCGCTCGCCTCCGCGAGGAGCCCGAGGTCCGCGCCCGAGCGCGCCGAGCGATCGAGCGTGGGCTCGAGACGGGAGGCGAGCGCGTGCAGCGGACCGCGCACGAGCAGCAGCGGCGCGAGCCCGATCAAGCCGCGCAGGGCGGTCTCGGCTTCGTGCGAGCCGGGCGCGTGCCGCGCGCGCAGGCGGTCGAGCGCCGCGAGCAGGTTCTCGCGCTCGGCGAGGCGTGCATCGAGCATCGCCGCGCCGTCCCACGCGGTCTCGAAGAGCCGCGCGAAGTGCTCGGCGTGACGTGTCTCGGCCGCGCGAACGAGCGCTTCGTCGCCGCGGGCGCGCACGAACACCGCGAACGTCCGCAGCAGATCGAGGCGGCTCCCGTCGGCCTGCAACAACGACCGATCGCGGAGCTCCTGCAGCACGTCGAGCAGCGGCGGCGCCGGCGGGTCGAGGCGCACCACGGCCTCCGCGGTGTCCACGTCGAAGCCTCCCGCGAACACCGTGAGCTGCGCGAGCGCCTCGCGTTCGGGCAGATCCAGCGAAGCCCACGACGCCTCGAACGCCGCGTCGAGCCCACGCGCGCGTTCACCGCGCACCGCGAGCGCGCTCGGCGTCTCGTCGAGGCGACGCGAGAGCGCGGCGAGGCCGAGCACGCGCGTTCGGGCAGCCGCGAGCTCGATCGCGAGCGGCAGGCCGTCGAGCTGCTTCGCGATCGTGTGGAGCCACGGTCGCTCCGCGTCGTTCGCGCCGCGTCCCCGCACCCGCACGAGCCACGCGTCGAGCAGCTCCGCCGCCTCGTCGTCGGACAACGGGCCGAGCTCGACGAGCACCTCTTCTACCAGGCCGAGACGGCGCCGCGAGGTCACGAGGAGCGGCGCGTCCACGAGCTGTGCGAGCTCCGCGACGAAGCTCGGCGGGACGTCGTCCGCGTCGTCGAGCACGAGCCCGCGCGGTGATCGGACGAGCGTGCTCGCGACCGCGCCGCGCACCTCGGCGCTCGCGGCGACCCCGAGCGCGATCGCGAGCACGTCCCACGCGCGGTCCGCGTCGTCGATCCCTCGCAGCGGTACCGTCGTGCACGGCTCGTCGAGACGCGCCGCGAGCCGGCTCTTGCCCACGCCTGCGGGGCCGAGGAGCGTGATCAGCGCGCCGGGCACCCACCGCTGTCGCAGCTCGACGCGCTCGCGCGCGCGTCCGACGAAGGGTGCCTCGGCCACGCGCGGAGCATACCGTCGCGCGCGGTGGCGTGGTGATCACGTCGTGATCGCGTCGTGATCGCGTCGTGATCGCGTCGCGTGATCGTGAGCTCCGACGATCACGTGACGACGTACGGTGGAGGCGACTCGGAGACGACACGAGTCACCCCCGATCGTCGTTCCCGAGCGCGCTCGTTCGTGGCCTACGCCCGCAGCGCCTCCAGATCGCGGAGCAGCTCGCTCAGGGCGATCGCCGGCAGCTCCCCGAGCACTTGCACCCGCTCCCGTTGCCACACGTAGCCGCTCTTGCTGACGTAGACCGCGTGCAGCGTCTGCTCCGGGAACTCCGTCACTGCGCCCACGATGATCCCAGGCTCCAAGTCGAGCACCGCGGTCAGCGGAAGCCCCGGCAGCTTGCGCTCCATCCACCAGATCCCGCCGCCGTCCTGCGGGTCGCCCCGCCGCCAGCCACGCGACTCGAGGCCGAGCACCCGCCCCGTCGGCACCTTCACGCCGTCGAAGCGCTTGAGCTCCTTCGCGCTCGCCTCGTCCGGCGTCAGCGTGTGCGTGTCCCGCGCCAACTGCGCGAAAGGTTGCAGGATCTCGTAGTCTGCGAGCACCTGT
This sequence comes from Myxococcota bacterium, assembly GCA_025453555.1. Lineage (GTDB taxonomy): Bacteria > Myxococcota_A > Polyangia > Polyangiales > Houyiibacteriaceae > JACKEH01. Next base: position 8,540 of record JALOQC010000008.1, read on the forward strand.
CCGAAGGCGGCCGCGTCGCTCGCGGGCAGCTCCATCACGTGCACCACGCCGATCCGCGCGTCGGGTGCGAGCTCGAGCGGCTCGTCGCTCGCGTCGGCGAAGCTCCGATCCTCCGCCACGCGGAAGGTGCGGGTCAGCGTTCCGCCGCTGCCGTTCTCCACGCCGTCGTACACGCCCCAAATCAAACGACGAACCAGGTGCGAGACGAGCGGGTGATCCACCAAGAAAGTCTGGAACGTCGCGAGGTCCCACCGCCGTCGATCCACCATCGCGAGCTCGAGCCGCGAGACCTGCTGACTCGCGATCGTCTTGGCGTCCTTCTTCAGCGCCTTCCAGATGTCCGTCGCCGCCTTCGACTTCTCCGCGTCGTCCGTCTTCTTCGGCTTCGGCAGATCGGTCAGCGGCTTCCCGTCCGCTTCCCGCACGAAGGGCCGCAGCGCCTCGTCGAAACCCACCCGGAACGAACGCTCCCCGAAGTCGAGGGTGCGCGAGCCGTCGTCGTCGAGCCCGAGATCCGGCACCAAGCGATCCGCGAGCTCCACCGCAGAGAGCCCGCGCGCCTCCGCGATCGCCGCGATCTTCTCGCGCGCCTTCTCCTGCAAGCCCTTGAACTTCAGCTTCTCCGCGATGCCGTTGAGGTGCATCAGCGCGACGTCGGTCCCGATCGCGGCGAGCACGTCGAGGCCCGTGACCGCCCGCGCGTGCGCGCTCTCGCCCGGCCACGCGCGCACGAGCGGCACCAGCTTGCGCACGCACGCGTCGTCACCGAGCCAGCCGAGTTGCAGGAACGCCCAGCCCTCCTTGCTCGGCCATCCGGCGAGGCTCCACGCCTGGAAGAGATCCCACGCGAAGTCCGCGAGCGACTCCGCCGTGCACGCGTCCTTCACGTGCGCGACACCTGCGTAGGGCTCCGCGAGATCCTTGCCGAGCGCGAGCATCGAACCGAGGTGCTCCACCGCCGAGAGCGGCAACGCCTTGCCGTTCTTCAAGACCGGCCGCGCGAACGCACCGGCGGACCAGAACGAGGGCATCGCGGGCATCTTGCTCGGCAGGAGATCGAGCTCGTCGAAATCGAACACCGAGGCGAGCGCGCGACCGACCTCCGCGCCGAGCGCGTCGGCTTCTTCTTGGATCACCGCGCGATGCCCGTGCGTATCGAGCAGCCGCAGCGCAGCGAGCGCGGCGTCGCGCGCCTTACCTGCCTTGCCGAACACGATCGGTAGCACACCCGCCGCGGCGTGGCGCGGGTGCGCGAGCAGCCACCGTTCGGCGTCGGCGCGCAGCGTCTTCTTGCCGAGCGAGGTGGCCGCCACGACCGCGAGCTCGACGTCTCCGAAGGGCCGCAAGAGCTCGAGCGCCTGCCCGGGGTCGTTGCCCGCCCACGTCCGCAGAACGGGCAATGCGTCGATCCCGTGGACGCCCGCGAACGCCTTCATCCACGTTTCGTTCGTGTACCAGCGATCGATTGGATGAAGCGCGAGCATTCGAAGCACGGCCGACACCGCGACGCGCGCGAAGCCCTCCGCGTAGACGCGCCAGGTCCCTTTCTGGATGTCGGCGATGGCCGTCTGCGCGTTCGATCGCGCACCATCGTCACCGTCGAGGTAGGCCGCGAGGCTTCGGCTTCGCGCCGCGTCGAGCGGAGGCCGCAGATGGAGCGTCAGTGCCTTCACGAAGTCGTCCGTGGAGCCGAGCTCGCCGTACTTGCCGCGCCACTCCTCGCGCTGACCCGCTGCCCACACGAGCTCGGGCGCGAGCGCGCGCGCTGCGAGCCCCTTGATCGTCGGCGGGCCTGCCTTTCGCTTGCCGAGCCAACGCGGCGCGCGCAGCACCTCCGGTAGCTCGTCGACGTTCGCTTCTTCCTTCGGCGCGTTCGCCGCGAGGAGCTGCTCCACGAGCTTGCGCGGCGCGTCCGGAAGCGCCTCGATCGCGGGTCGCAACGCGTCGCCCTCGCGGCGCACCAACCCCTTCAGCAGGCCCACGATCGGCTCCACCGTCTTGCCGCGTCCGAGCGCGAGCGGAGCGAGCGCCGCGAGCCCGACGCTCGGGAAACGCGCGAGCGCCTCGCCAATCGAAGGCAGGTACTCCTTCTGGTCCGCGCGCTTTGCGAGCGCGGCGAGCGCGGCCGGCGTCCCGATGCGCGCGAGCGCAGCGGCCAAGTCGCGTGCGTCGTCCGAGCCTGCGACTCGTTCGCCCAGCGCATCGAGCACCGGCACCGCGTCGACTCCCAGCAACGCGAGCACGGTGAGCGCGACGGATTCGAAGCCGTTCGAGCCGCGCCCGAGCCGGAACGCGTAGGTGTTGTTGACGGATTCCACGAGCTCGCGCGCCAAGGTGGCGTCGCGCAACGACGTGAGGATCGCGCCGCGCCCTTCGCCGTAGTGGCTCCCGCTCGTGAGCACGCTCCGCGCACGCTCCTCCGCCCAACTGCGCTGGTCCGGGAAGGTGAACGCGAGCCCGATCTTCGCTTCGCCCTGGGCGCTCGTGTAGAGCTCAGCCGCGATCTTCACGGCGTTCGCGTACGCGCCCTCGTCGAGCGCCGCGACGTGCTCGCGCAGCCGCTCCCAAGGACCCAGCACTCCGACCAAGATCCCCTGACGATTCCCCTGTCCGCGCTGGGTGAAGACGTGGATCTGTCCGTTCGCGACGGTGCCTGCGCTCCAGGTCGCGGAGTGCACCGCGCAACGCAGCGCGTGCTCGATGCCGCCCGTCGCGATCCACACGTCCACGACCTCGCCGTCGAGGTGGTTGTGCGACCAGTTCCCGGTCCAGTCGGAGAGCGCGAGGAGCGCGCCTTCGACGTCGAGGTCGGCCGCCGAGCTGGGCGGCGCCGCTTCACGCAAGCGATCGGCCGCTGCCACCACCGCGGCCAGGGGCGCGAGGGTGCTCACGTCGTGCGGTCCGAGCTTCGCGAGCTTCTTCCCTTGCGCGACGAGCCTCGCCCAGCTCTTGGCGAGCTCGACCTTCGGCGCGGCCGAGGAGAAGCCACGCACCGCGATCACGAGCTTGCGCGCTGCGTCGTCCCACACGACCTCACCCACGTTCGCGTGCTTCGTCGGTGCGCTCGCGGACGAGCTCGTCGGCGTGGAAGGCGAGGAAGCGGTCGTCGTCGGTGATGCAGCCGACGCGCTCGTTGCGCTCACCCTCACCCTCGCAGTCGCACTGCTTGCGGTGCTCGAAGGACTGCTCGCGCTCGCGGGGCTCGCGGCCTTCGCGGACGCCGCGCTCTTCGTCGACGCGGTCGGCGCTGCGGTGGCGCTCGCGCTCTTCGCCTCCCCGCCGCCCACCTCCGAGTAGCCCTTCTTCACCTTCTCGGTGACGAGCTTGTCGTGCTCGGCCTGCGCCTTGGCGGCGGTCGGGAACGACTTCGTCTGGCTCTGTCCGTTCGTGCCGATGCGCCCCCAGCGCACTTCGAACGAATCCCCCGACAGCTCGATCTCCCAGAACTTGCTCGACTTGCCTTCGACGAGCTCGAAACGCCGCATCACGCACCCTCCCTCGCGCGACGGGCACGCGCCGCGCGCGCGAGACTCTACGTCGAAGCGCGCCCGCAGATCCCCGACGTTCTTCGAGCTCGCGTCAGCACGAACGGCTCCGAACGGCTCCGAACGGCTCCGAACGGCTCCGAACGGCTCCGAACGGCTCCGACGAAACCGGACCGAGCCCGTCGCGCGAATGGCGCGCCACGCCGTGTAATGCTCCCGTGCCTCGCGCGTCGGCTTCTCGTGACCGCCATCCGACCCGCGCACGACATGCACTCCACGCACACCGAGCCTGCCGCCCAGCTCCTCGTCGATCAGCACCGCGCGCTCCTCGCGTTCGTGCAGTCGCGCGTCGGAGATCGCGCGCTCGCCGAGGAGATCCTCCAAGACGCGTTCGTGCGCGCGCTCCCGAAGCTCGACACCATCCGCGAGCAGGAGTCGACCCTCGCGTGGTTCTACCGCGTGCTGCGCAACGCGGTCGTCGATCACCACCGCCGACGCGCCCGCACGAGCGCGGCGCTCGAGGCCTTCGCGAGCGAGATCGAGGCGCACGTGGAGCCGACTCCAGAGGTCGCGGCGGTGATCTGCCAGTGCGTCACGGAGCTCGCGGGCTCCCTCGATCCGAAGTACGCGGAGGCGCTGCGACGCATCGACGTGGAAGGTGTCGCGGTGAAGGACTTCGCGACCGAGATCGGCGTCACCGCGAACAACGCGGGGGTCCGAGTCCACCGCGCGCGGCGAGCGCTCGCCGAGCGGGTCGCGCGCTCGTGCGGCACCTGCGCGGAGCACGGGTGCGTCGACTGCACGTGCGGCGGCCTCGACTCCAAGTGAGGTTCGCCGCTCGGCGGCCCCCACGAGCGGATGACCGAACGAATCACACGGAAAAAGCCCCGGCCCGCGGGTTCTCCCTGGTCGGCGGGGTCAGCCGCCGACTTCTCGACCTGGTCGGCGGGGTCAGCCGCCGACTTCTCGCGTGCACCGTGTCACCATTCCGTCACATTCGTCCCGCCATGCGTGTCTCGCTCTCGTTCGTCGCGTTCGTGGCGATCCTCCGCTCGAGTGCCTTCTCACAAGCGCCCGAGCCGCCCGTCGTGCCCGCGGACGAGGCCCCGAGCGAGGTCGAGTCGGGAGCCGAGCCCGAAGGCGGAGCCGCAGCCTCCGCCGAAGCCACAACCGAGGCTGCGCCCGAAGCGCCGCTCGCCGAGCCCACGCCGCCTCCCGCACCGGTGGCCTACGCCGCGACCACGAGCGGCGCGACCGCGACCGAGGCCACGGATGCTGGCGCACCTTCCGACGCGCCGATCGGCGCCTCGCCGATCGCGGAAGGCCTCGACGCGGAGTTCGGCCAAGGCATCACGCTGCGCAGCGACGACGGCGACTTCTCGCTCACGATCCGCGGCCGCATCCAAGCGCGCGCGCAGCTCCTCCACACGCCCGAAGACGACGACAGCGAAGAAGACACCGACATCGGCTTCCTCATTCGCCGCATGCGCCTCGTCTTCCTCGGCCACCTCGGCAGCCCGAGCCTCCAGTTCTACATCCAGCTCGGCTTCGCGCCGGGCGATCTCGAGAACCCGCCGAACCCGATCCGCGACGCGGTCATCACCTGGCTCCCCACGCCCTCCTTCGGTCTGCGCGTCGGTCAGACCAAGGTGCCTTTCAACCGCGAGCGCGTGATCAGCTCCTCCGCGCTGCAGCTCGTCGATCGTTCGATCGTCAACGCGGAGCTCAACCTCGATCGCGACATCGGCCTCCAGATCTTCCACAACGACGTGTTCGGTCTCGGCGGGCGCCTCGGATTCCAAGCGGGCGTGTTCGGCGGCGACGGACGCAACCGCCTCAACGAGGACGCGGGGCTCCTCTACGTCGCGCGCGTGCAGGTGCAGCCGACGGGGCGTTTCGACGACGCCTACTCGGAGGCCGATCTCCTCCGCACGAGCACGCCGCGCCTCTCGTTCGGCGCGGGCTTCGCGTACAACCAGGACACCCACCGCCGTCGCGGCACCCACGGCTCGTTCTTCCAGCTCGACGAGGGCTTCGACGTGCTGCACGCGGAGGTCGACCTCGCGTTCAAGTGGGCGGGCTTCTCGCTCCTCGCCGAGCTGCTCTGGCGTCGCGCGATCGACGACGACGTGAACGTCGGCGTCGTCGACGGAGAGACGATCGAAGAGCGTTTCGGTTCCGCGCTCGGCGTGATGGTGCAGGCGGGTTACCTCTTCCGCGGCGGGTGGGAGATCGCGGCGCGCTTCGCCGACATCCGCCCGACCCACGACGCGAGCGGCCAACCCGAGCAGCGCGAGCTCCTCGGCGGCCTCGGCTGGTACATCCTCGATCACAACCTGAAGCTGCAGAGCGACTACGGCGTGCAGTTCGCGGGCCCCTTCGAGGACCTCACCCACCAGCTCCGCGTCCAGCTCCAGCTCTTCTACTGATCCGCAAGACGAGCGGCGTGACGAGCACGCGCGACGAACGCGGTCGCGGTCGTCGTCGTGGTCGTTGACGTGGTCGTTGACGTCGTCGTTGTCGTGGTCGTTGTCGTTGTTGTCGTGGTCGTGGTCGTTGTCGTGAACGGCGACGGCGACGGCGACGGCGCACGACGATCCAACCGGCGACGACCACCCCGCGGCGCCGACGCGCCCACACCCCACGTACTTTCCCGACGAGCCTTGCCCGCCGCGTGTCCGCTGATACGGTTCGCGCGCTCGCGATGCCGGCTCTGCTCGACCACCGCTTCCTCTTCGTCGTCGGCAAGGGCGGCGTGGGAAAGACCACCGTGGCCGCCTCGCTCGGGCTCGCCGCCGCGCGCAAAGGCAAACGCACGCTGGTCGCGCTCGCGAACGCCAAGGAGCGCCTCTCGTCGCTCTACGAGTGCCCGCCCATCGGCGAGAAGATCGTCCACGTCGCGCCGAACCTCGACGCGGTGAACATGACGCCCGCCTCCGCGCTCGAAGAGTACGGGATGATGGTCCTGAAGATCCGCGCGCTCTACGAGGCGGTCTTCGAGAACCGCTTCGTGCGCGCGTTCCTCCGAGGCACCCCAGGCATCGAGGCCTGGGCGATGCTCGGCAAGGCGTACTTCCACGCGGTCGGCCACGGTCCCGAAGGACGCGGCGACTACGACCTCGTGATCCTCGACGCGCCGGCCACCGGTCACGGCCTCGACATGCTCCGCGTGCCGCAGGTGATCGTGGACGTCGCGCCGCCGGGCCTGCTCCGCCGCGAGGCCGAGCGCGCGCTGGAGCTCTTCCGCGACCCGAAGCGCGCCGGCTGCGTGGTCGTCACGTTGCCCGAGGACATGCCGGCCAACGAGACGCTCGAGCTGCACGCCGCGCTCGTGAACGATCTGCGGTTGCCGGTGCCCGCGCTGGTGGTGAACCAGCTCCTGCCGAAGCTCTTCTCGACGGAGGAGCGCCCGCTCGTCACCGGCCTACCCGCCAAGCTCGCCGAAGGATCGCCGATCGCGAGCCTCGCGACCGCCGGCCGCACCCGCGCGCTCCGTGAGGCGGTCCAGGAAGCGAGCCTCCAGCGCCTCGCGTCCCTGCCGATGCCCCGCATCTCGCTGCCCCGCATCTTCGAGCCCGAGCTCGGCCGCTCACACGTCGAGTCGCTGAGCCGCGCGTTCGATTGAGCGCGTTCGACCGAGCACGTTCGACGGAGCACGTTCGACGGAGCACACGAGCCGCGCCGGCTGGGGCCGCGCGCTCATCGGCGTCGAACCGAGCCGTCCGGACTGCCGAGCCACGGCCTGCCCTCGAACCGGGACGGGTGGGCACATTCAGTCCACCTGGAAAACCAGTGGAGACTCGCGACTCCGCTCGCCAGCGGATCGGCCACCGGACTTGCCATGCCGTCGCCCCGCTCTGACGAATTGATAAATGGTTTCGTGGTGGTACGGCGCGTGCTCTTCCGACCGGGAGATGCGAACCCACATCACCACACCTCTCCTCTCCCGCGCCTTCCTCCTCGCGCTCGCGCTCGGTGGCTGCGACTGCGCGGCCTCCGGCAAGCCCGGCGCGGGCGATCGCGACGGCGGGCTGCCGGTCGACGACGACGCGGGCCCCGGTCTGCGCGACGACGGTGGCGAGGGCGACCTCTGCGGCGACGGGTTCGACGGCGACTCCGACGGCTTCGTCGACGAGGGCTGCACCTGCTTGCCGGGCGACACCCAGCGCTGCTTCGTGGGCGACCCCGCGATGGCCGACATGGGCGCGTGCTCGTGGGGCCGCCAGAACTGCGCGGCGGGCGAGGAGTTCGGCACCTGGGACGTGTGCGTCGGCCAAGGCGAGCCGAGCGAGGAGCGCTGCGACGGCGTCGACAACGACTGCGACGGCGAGCTCGACGAGGGCTGCGAGTGCCTCGAGGACGAAGAGCGCGCGTGTTACTCGGGCCCGGCGGGCACCGCGGGCGTCGGCGCGTGCCGCTCGGGCCGCGAGCTCTGCGTGGCGACCGACGACGGCTCCACGTGGGGCGCGTGCGCGGGCGAGGTCGTGCCGAGCGAAGAGCTCTGCGACGGCGGCTCCGACGAAGACTGCGACGGCCGCATCGACGAGGGCTGCGACTGCACGCCCGGTGAGTCGCGGAGCTGCTTCGGCGGCCCGGCCGACACGCGCGACGTCGGCATCTGCCGTGCGGGCACCCAGAGCTGCACGCTCGTCGGCGGCGTCGCGATGTGGGGCTCGTGCGTCGGCGAGGTCGGCCCGAGCGCCGAGAGCTGCACGGGTGGCCGCGACGAGGACTGCGACGGCGCGATCGACTGCGCCGATCTCGACTGCGACACGCACCCCGCGTGCTGCACGCCCTTCGATCGTTCGGTGCCGATCGTCCCACCCGACGCAGAGCTCCTCTTCGTCGTCGATCGTTCGGGCTCGATGGACTGGCCGGCGGTCGGCACCACGCGCACGCGCTGGGAAGAGCTCCGCACCGCGATGGACACCGTGCTCCCGATGGTCTCGGATCTCCCGCTCGGCCTGCTGACCTTCCCGTACCTCGACGGCACGGTGGAGCGCCTCAACTGCGAGGTCTCGACGACCCTCGACGTGCCCATCGCGATCGGCACCGGCGGCACCATCCAGGCGCGCCTGCTCGCCGCCGACCCGCGCGCGGGCGACACCCCGACCCCCGACGCGATCGCGACGGTGCGCGACTACATCACGCGCAACCCGACCACGCGCCCGCGCTTCGTGGTGCTCGCGACGGACGGTCTGCCGGAGCCGAACTGCGGCGCGACCGTCTCGGCCACCGTGGACGCGATCCGCGCGCTGCGGGCCGACCTCGGCGTCGACACCTTCGTGCTCGGCATCGTGGGCCCCACCTCGAGCGGCGACACCTCGGGAATCCCCGCGCTGCGCGACGCGCTCAACCTCTTCGCGGTGGCCGGCGGTCGTCCGCAGGCCGGCGCGATCCGCTACTACGAGGCGGTCGACGGACCGGCGCTCGATCGCTCGCTGCGCGCGATCCTCGCCGCCGCCACCGACTGCGTCGTCACCCTCGACTCTGCACCCGCGCGCCCCTCGCGCGTCGAGGTCCGCCAGAACGGCACGCTGGTCCCGGCGGCTGGCTACACGCTCACCGGCACGCGGCTCGAGTTCCACGGCGCGTACTGCTCGTCGATCCGCAGCGGCGCGGTGACCACGATCACCGTGCGTGACGCCTGCGGCGGCTGAGCCTCGGTTTCCCGGAGGAGCCCTCGTCGGCTCCTCCCGAGGATCGTGCGCGGCGTTCGGTCACGTGGTTGCGCGGCGCGTTCCTCTCGGAGCGCGCCGTTCGTCGTCGGCCGCGCGGAGCGTTGCTCCCGGAGCGTTCGGCTCCCGTCGCGCGGAGCGCTGCTTCCGGAGCGTCCGGCTTCCGTCGCGCGGAAGCCTCGTAGTAGAACCGCGCTCGATGCGGATGCTCTCGCTCTCCTCGCTCCTCCTCGCCGCGTGCGGCGGTGGTGGTGCCTACGGCTACGCGCCCACCTACGTGCCGCTCTCGGCCGAAGAGGATCACCTCGAGGCCGCCGTCGATCTCTCGTACGAAGAGGTGCGACGCGACGCGGACGGGCACCGCAGCACGACGCTCGGGTGGTTCGGAACCGTGGAGCGGCTGCAGGTCGAGGGCGATCGCGCGACCGTGCGCCTCTCGCTTCGCACCCTCGCGGCGCGGAACCTCTGCGCGGACGAGACGGACGGCTCGTGTCGCGTGACGGTGAGCGATCGCGAAGGCGGCACCTTCACGACGACCGTCACGCTCCATCCCGAGGATCGCGACGGCGAGGACAAGCTCTGGCAAGGCTCGCTCGTACGCATCTACGGTCGCCCGACCGGCGACGTGAACGACGAGGACGGCGTGTTCCTCGAGACCACGTGGTACCGCCACTGGCCGCGCGGCACCTACGTGACCACGGCCGCCCGCGGATCGATGCGCCGGTGAGACGCGGACGCGATCGCGCGCACCTCTCGTCGGCGCTCCGTTCGGCGTGCCTCTCGTGCGCGCGTCTGTCGTGGCTGTCGTGGGCGACTGCGCTCTTCGCGCTCGTCGGCTGCAGCGGCGACGTGCCGACCTACGGCCCCTGCGACGACGCGCGCGACTGCGGCGGCGACGATCGTTGCTACCGATTGCGCTTCGATCGCAGCGACGGGAGCGAAGGCGACGGCAAGCTCTGCTCGAGACCGTGCGCGAGCGACGACGACTGTCCGGGCGAAGGCGTCTGCCTCGCGCTCGCGGGCGACGTCGGCGAGACGTTCCTCTGCCTCGAACGCTGTCCGGAGCTCGGCTGCTACGAGGGTCTCGCGTGCACGCCGGTAACGGGCGCGGACGTCGGCCCGCTCTGCTTGCCGGATTGAGCGCCCGCGCGGCGTCTGGATCGAACGCTCGCGCGTCGCACGGGCGACGTGGCTCCGTCGTCGGCGTCGAACGTTCGCGCGCGACTCGGCGCGAACGGGGGTCGGCGTTCGTTGCCGGCTCGCGAAACCGTCGGTGGTGGCGCCTGCGGTGCGAGCCCGCACAGGCCGCCGGCGCGTCCGCATTCGCACACGCGCGAGCACCTCGCCGGTTTGCCGGCTCGACCCCACGACGCTTCCGCGCACGAGCGTTGGATCCCTGGTTCGGGGCTGCTAGGTTCGCGCGCGTCGTCCGGCGGGCTCACCGCCGGAGCATCGGAGGTTTCGGTGGCCGGTTCCGCGCAGCAGGGTCTCGAGCACAGCACGCCTCTCCTCTTCGAGCAGGGCGCTCCCGGTCGGAGCGGCGCCTCGAAGTCGCCGATCGACGTCCCGCGCGTCGACGCGTCGAAGGTCCTCGGCAAGCACGCCCGCAAGGCGCCCGCGCCGCTGCCGGAGCTCTCGGAGCCGGAGGCCTTCCGCCACTACGTGCGGCTCTCGCAGCAGAACTTCGCGATCGACAAGGGCATGTACCCGCTCGGGTCGTGCACGATGAAGTACAACCCGAAGGTCAACGAGTGGGCCGCGCGCCTGCCGGGCTTCGCGCGACTTCATCCGCTCGCGCCGCAGCACGCGATCCAGGGCGCGCTCGAGCTGATGTGGCGCCTCGAGCGTGGGCTCGCCGAGGTCTGCGGCATGGACCGCGTCTCGCTGCATCCCGCAGCGGGCGCGCAGGGTGAGTACGCGGGTCTCGCGATGATCCGCGCGTACCACAAGGACCAGGGCCGCAGCCCGCGCAAGGTGCTCATCCCCGTCACCGCGCACGGCACGAACCCCGCGAGCTGCGCGGCCAACGGCCTCGACGCGGTGCCCTTCCCAGCGGGCGACGACGGCGTGGTGCACGCGGAGATGGTCGCGCCGTACATCGACGACGACGTCGCCGCGATCATGATCACGAACCCGAACACGGTCGGGCTCTTCGAGCGTGAGCTCAAGACGATCGCGGACATGATCCACGCCAAGGGCGGGCTCGTGTACGGGGACGGCGCGAACCTCAACGCGCTGATGGGTTGGGCGCGGCCGGGCGACCTCGGCGTCGACGTGATGCAGTTCAACCTGCACAAGACCTTCACGACGCCCCACGGCGGCGGTGGTCCCGGCTGCGGTCCGGTCGGCTACAAGCAGATCCTCGATCCCTTCGCCCCGGTGCCGGTGGTGGAGAAGCGCGAGGACGGAACCTTCGCGCTCGACTACGCGAGCCGCCCCAAGAGTGTGGGCCGGCTGCGCAGCTTCCACGGCAACTTCGGCATGATGGTCCGCGCGTACACCTACCTGCGCGAGATGGGCGCCGAGGGCCTCAAGCGCGCGACCGAGCTCGCGGTGCTCAACGCCAACTACCTGCGCGCGACGCTCGGCGAGACCTGGCACGTCGCCTACGACACGACCTGCATGCACGAGGTCGTGATCAGCGACAAGCACCTCAAGGACGCCCACGTCACCACGATGGACGTCGCCAAGCGCCTCATCGACTTCGGCTTCCACCCGCCCACGGTCTACTTCCCGCTCGTGGTGAAGGGCGCGATGCTCATCGAGCCGACCGAGAACGAGACCAAGGCGACCCTCGACGAGTTCGTGGACGCGATGGCGCAGATCTCGCGCGAGGCCTTCGCGGAGCCCGACAAGGTGAAGGGCGCGCCGCACCTCACGCGCCTGCGCCGCCTCGACGAGACGAAGGCCGCGCGCAACCCGGTGCTGCGTTGGCAGCCGGAGACCGAGCCGACCCGCGAAGCGGCGGAGTGAGACGTCGCTCGACTTCGGCTCGCCATGATCGACGTGAGCTCGGTCGGTGACGTCGCTCGCGGTTCGGCCGAGCGCCGCTGCGCAGCGACGACGACGTCGAAACGCCCACGAAACACGGGGCGCGCCGCGTGAGAAAACGCGGGCGCCCGTGCGCGTCCGACGGGCGCATCAAGTGACAGTCTCGTCTCGATCCACTACCGTGCGCGCGCGTGGGCGTCGCAATCGGCGACGCAGTGGAACGGGAGGGTTCGCCGTGCGTACTTGGCTTTTGGGTTTGATGGTGGCCGTGGCCGCCGTCGGTTGTGGCGACGACGATCGGCCGCCGCTCATGCGCGACGGGGGCGGCGCGGACACGTCGATCCCTGGAGTCGACTCCGGCCCGCCGGGGTGCACGCCGGGCCAGTACGCGTGTGCCGGCAGCACCCGCTACCTCTGTGGCGAGGACGGCATGTCGCGCCTGAACGAAGAGGTCTGCCCCGCCGCGTGCAGCCCCACCGAAGGCTGCGTCGCCTGCATGCCCGGCCAGCGTCAGTGCAACGGCACCGTCTCGATGGTCTGCGCGCCCGACGGCAGCGGCTTCGTGAGCGGCCGCGACTGCGCGGAGTTCGGCTCCACGTGTGGGAGCTCGGGGTTCTGCACCGATGCTTGCGCCGAGGCCGAGTCCACGCGCTCGAACGTGGGGTGTGAGTACTGGGCTGTTCCGATGGCGAATCCGGCGAACTACACCGGTGGTCGGTATGACTTCCGCGTCGTTGCAGCCAACCCGTCGAGCGAGCCTTCCAACGTGCGTGTGTTTCGTGGTGCCGCGATGGTCGCGAGCGTGACGGTCGCGGGCAACGGTCTCGAAGCCATCACGCTGCCTTGGATCACTGGCATGTCCAACGCCTTCGAAGATGAATCGTGGAACAGCCTCGCCACGCTCGACGGCGGATACCGAATCCTCAGTGACCGGCCGGTCACCGTCTGGCAGTTCAACCCGTTCGACTACGACAATGGCCGGACCGTGCCTGACCCGTCCGACCCGATCTTCGGTGGGATGGTCCCCGACTATTCGTACTCGAACGACGCGTCGCTGTTGCTGCCGGTGCACAGCTTCACCGGGCGCTACATCGGGTCGAGCTTCGTTCCGCTTTCGCGCACGGTCGACCAACCCGGTTTGTTTGGTCGTCAGCGGCAGGCTGGCGGAACGCCCGGATACATCGTCATCGTCGGTGTCACGCCGGAGCCGACCGCAGTCAACGTCGCGGTTTCGTCGCCCGTCGCGGCTGAGCCAGGCGGGAAGTTCGGTGCGACCTCTCGGGGAGGGGTCATCAACTTCACACTCCAGCGCGGCGAGGTGGTTCACATCGTTGCCGCGCGCCCACCCGAGTGCGCATCCGGTCGGCCGGGCTGGACGCGTTCGAGCCTCTGCCCGCCCTCGGATCCGGGCTGCGACGCGTGGTTGGAGTTCTGCAACGAAGCCGAGTTCGATCTCTCGGGCAGCACCGTGAACGCAGACAAGCCGATCGCCGTGTTCGGCGGCCATGCTTGCGCGTATGTCCCATACTCCGCCGAGGCCTGCGACCACCTCGAGTCGCAGCTTCCTCCCGTCGAGACCTGGGGCACGAACTACAACTCGGCGCCAATGGCCGATCCCTCTGGCAACGCGCGCAACATCGTTCGCGTTACTGCGGCGCTCGACGACACCCAGGTGACGGTGACCCCCGCGCAGGATGGAGTGTCTACGTTCTCCCTCTCTGCGGGGCAGTGGCGCGAGCTCAACGCCACGTCGGCGTTCCAGGTCTCGGCAACGCGCGGGATCATGGTCACGCAGTTCTTGATCGGGCAGTTCGGGAGCACGCCGGAGGCTGACCGAGGCGACCCCGCGATGGTGGTGCTCCCGCCACGCGAGCAGTTTCGACGCGACTACACGTTCGTGGCACCGACCTCGTACAACACGGGCACCCAGGGTCAGAACTACATCCTCGTGATTCGCAATCCGGGCCAGGCAATCACCCTCGACGGTGCTGCGATCAATCCGACCTGGAGTGCGGGCGGCGACCGTGAGGTCGGCGTCCTGCCCATTACCGGCGGAACGCATCGGATGGAGTCGCCCGATCCGTTCGGGGTGATCGTGTTCGGAATGGGGCTCTTCACCTCCTACGCCTACCCGGCGGGTTTGAACCTCGAAGAGATCCTCCTCATCTGAGGTACGACTCTCGACCGAGCCCGAAACGGCGCGGCCTCCTCGGTCGCGCCGTTTTCTGTCAGCGGCAGGTGCGCCGAACTTCCTGGGCGGTCCCCACTCGACAGTTCGGAACCCCGCTCACGCACCCCGCAGCCATCCCTGTCGCGCCGCACGTCGGGAGCGACAGCCAACCAGCCCTCGACCGCGCGAAGTCGCAGACCGAGCCATCCGCAAAGCAGAGCGGCGGGGATTGGTTCCCGAGTTGATCCAACTCCACCCCATCGCAGTTCCAGTCGAAGCTCACGCTTCCTCCGCGCATGTAGCCGACCGTGCGGTACTCCGTCTGTCCTGGGTTCGCTTCCGGCACGGTGTCCGCACAGTCGGTGAGTTCGTCCGTGCGCGCGACGATGTAGCCGGTGGGGCAGGTGCAGCCGAGCACGCGGATGGCGGGATTCGGGTATCCGTCGCCGTCTGCATCGCGGAAACACTCCAGGTCGGTGCCCGACTCGTCGATGGCTTCGTCGCAGTCTTCGTCGCGGCCGTTGCAGAGCTCGGCGGCACCGGGATACCGCGACTCGTCGTCGTCGTCGCAGTCGCGACTCGCGCTCGGACGGGTGGTGCAGGTGCCGAGCGACGCGGGGGCGAAGCCGTCGCCGTCGGCGTCGATCAGCTCGTTCTGGCAGCCCGCGCTCGCGTCGCAGGAGTCCTCGGTGCAGTTGTCACCATCGTCGCAGTCGAGGGCGGTGCTCGCGACGCACGCGCCGGCTTCACATCGCTCGCGACCGTTGCACGCGTCGGCGTCGTCGCACTCCGCGTCGCTCGCGCATCCGCCGTCGCCCACCTGACCCGAGTCGGGTGGTCCCGAATCGGGCCGCTCGGCGTCGCTGACGCCCGCGTCGAACGTCGGCGTCGAACCGTCGGGCGCGTTCGGATCGACGACCACGCCGCCGTCCGGGAGCAAGCAGCTCCAGCCGTCGTCCGACTGGATCGTGTCGGGAGGACAGATGCAGCGGCCGAGTACCCTGTCTTCGATCAGGTCGCCACAAGGATCGTCGGGAGCGGTGCTGCACGCACCGAGGAGAAAGAGGAGCGTTCCGAGGAGTCGATGAGCACGCATCGGGCAAGAGTGACGTGACCTCGGCGGGAGCGCGAGTCGGTGCGATGGTCACGATCCGGTGGCCTGATTCTCGATAGTGCGCGCGTGGACGCGTGAGAGAAAGCCTCGCTTATACGGGGCGCTCGGGGTTAGCTGCGGCGCATGAGCCTCGATCTCTTTCTCGAACGACTCTCTCCGATTCTCGCGTTCGCGCGCTCGCTCGACGTGAACGATCCCTCGGCCGCGAAGGCGGCGCTCGACGTCGCGTTTCCGATGGACGGGGACGTGATGGTGGAGCTGCGCGCGCTGGTGCGGCGCGGCGTGGAGGAGCGTTGGCTCGCGGAGCGCGAGGCGGGTGGGATTCGGTTCTCGCGGCCGCGCAAGGCGCAGGTCGCGGGCGACGTCTCGATTGGGTCGGCGGGGTCAGCCGCCGACTTGTCGGTCGACGTGGTGCACATGGATCGACCGGGGCCGGGGCACACCCATCCGAACGGCGAGATCGATCTCTGCTTCGCGGTGTCGGGGGAGCCGCGCTTCGACGGCGCGCCCGAAGGCTGGACCGTGTATCCGCCCGGGAGCTGGCACGTGCCGACCGTCGAAGGCGGCGTGATGGACATCGTGTACTTCCTGCCCGCGGGTGCGATTCGGTTCGAGCCGAAGCCGGAGTGACGGGACGTCGGTGGCGTCGCGCGCTGCGGTGCGACGAGCGGCGACGTGGAGCGCCTGGATGTGCGCGGTGCCGTGACATGGCGGGTCATCGCCGCGTGTGAACGGAGCCGTCGAGCTGCTACACCCGCGCCGTGACCGAAGCGGAAGAGGAACGGAACGAAGCGGCGGTGGCGGCCGCGCTGGGACACGAGTTCGCGCGGCCGGATCTGCTGCGCGAGGCGCTGACCCATCGCTCGTACCGCAACGAGCGACCGCAGCTCGCGCCGAGCGACAACGAGCGGCTCGAGTTCCTGGGCGACGCGTTCCTCGGCATGTGTGTGGGCAAGCTGCTCTTCGACGCCGATCCGGCCGCGCGCGAAGGAGAGCTCACGCGCAAGCGCGCGGACCTAGTGTGCGAAGCGTCGCTCGCGTCGATCGCGAGTGAGCTCGGGATCGGGCCCGCGCTGCGACTCGGCAAAGGCGAGGATCGTTCGGGCGGACGGGACAAGCCGCGCCTGCTCGCGAGCGCGCTCGAGGCGTTGGTCGGCGCGGTGATCGCGGACGCGGGCGTGGCGCGCGCGTGGGAGGTCGTGGCGCGTCTGTTCGAGCCTCGGCTCGAGCGCGCGACCGCGGAGCGCGATCACAAGTCGCGCGTGCAGGAGCTGCTGCAAGCCGCGCACGGTCGGACCCCGAGCTATCGCCTCGTGCGCACCGACGGACCGGATCACGAGCGGACGTTCTTCGTGGAGCTCGTGCTCGGCGACGACGTGCTCTCCACGGGCTCGGGCCGTTCGAAGGCGGACGCAGAGCAAGAGGCCGCGCAGCGCGCGCTCGCGCACCTCGAGCCGAACGACTGACGCTTCAGGGAAGCCGTCGCCGACGGCGTTCCTCGTGTCGCCGATCACGCGATCGAGCGGTCACGACCGTGCGCCTTTGCGATCACGTTCACGATCACGTTCGCGTTTGCGATCACGATCACGATCGCGATCACGATCACGATCGCGTTCGCGTTCGCGTTCGCGTTCACGTTCGCGTCCGCGCTCATTCGCGAGCGCGCGGTCGCGATCACTGCGGCGCGTGGACCCAGAGGTAGTCTGCGATCGGCGGGCGCTCCGCGACGATCGCTTCGACGTCGGCGTCGTGGTCGGCGCAGAGCACGATCTTGTACGGCTCGGCGCCTCGGCGCGCGGCGCGGCGCGGGATGCCGAGACCGGCGCGCACGTGCATCGCGCCCGCGAGGACGACCATGCGCGGAGAGCCTGCGCGCAACGTGCCGGCGACGTTCGCGGCCATCGTCTCGTCCCAGATCACCTGCGCGGCGTAGAGGTCGTCGGGGTTGCCGTGGTGCGCGCCCGCGCCCATGGCGGCGAGCACCATCTCGCGGTGGGCGGTGTTCTGCAGGTCGAGCTCCGGGAGCTCCGCGCGCTCGGCCTCGCTCAGGCTCGCGAGGCCGCCGCGTCCGACCGCGCGCGTGACCTCAGCGCGCGCGTTGAGCGCGACCATCGGGAGCTGCCGCGCACGCGCGAGCTCGAAGATCGGACGGTAGAGCGCGAAGTCGTGGCCCCAGCGCGAGTCCCACTCGACCCGCACCTTGAGCGCGTTCTCGTCGAGGTTGCCCGCGACCCAATCGTCGAGGTGCCGCTGATACGGGTGCTGCACCATCTCGAGGCCGATGACGAGGCTCGGCTCGTGCGAGAGCAGGCCGCGCAGCACGCGCTGCTGCATGGAGTGATCGAGGGCCTGATCGTGGCGCTCGCCGAGGTACACGACCGACGCGGTGCGGAGCGCGGCGAAGAGGGTGTCCTCGTCGACCTCGGCGCCGTTCGCGCGCAGGTCGAGGATACGATCGGCCTCGCGCATCTCGCGCACCACGCCTTCGGGGGTGCGCGGCGGCTCCTGACGGAGGTTGTTGCAGGCGAAGAGGAAGCAGAACGAGATCGTGAGGGCGCGTCGCACGGGCGGAGGATGCCTTCATTGCGGTGCGATGGGCAGCCCGAACGATCGAGCGTCGTGGGACGACGCTCGATCGCTGCGTGGGGCTCGTTCGTCTCGACGTCCGCGGCGATGTCCCGCGGACGTTCGGTACGGGAGCTCAGGGGCAGGTGGTGTTCAGCGCGCCCGGGGTGGGCGGCGTCCGAACCGAGAACGCGCGACCGTCGCGGCGCTCGGGGGTGCAGCGGACGATGGCGTCGGTCGTTCCCGTCCCGTTCTGCGACTCGTTGATCTGAATGCGGGCATCGGCCGTCGCGAACAACACGTCGAGGAGGCCGGCGTCGTCAGCGGTGTTGTTGTCGTAGACGAGCGCGTCGATCAGTCCGACGTTCGTCACCGGCGTGTTGTTGGCAAGAGGTGCTCCCTGGTGAAGAGACGCTGCGTCCTGCCCGTTCTGGAGGAAACCGTTCGCGAAGGTGAAGCTGGGTGTCGGAGACACGCCAGAGTTACCCACGAGCATCAGGCCGTTCGCGTTGGTCACCGCGTTGAGGTTCACCGAGTAGTACGAGACATCGCCGTTGCCGTTCCACAGCACCAGCGCGTAACCCGCGAGGCTCACGCCCGGCACACCGGTCGCGATCTCCACGAACTCGGCGGTGTCCGTGCCCACCATGTCCGAGTCGAGCTCCGAGATCACCAGATGGATCACGGTCACCGACGCCGTCGCGCTTCCACCCGGCGTGGTGAGGGTCAGCGTCTGCGCGCCGATCGTCGTCGCGTCCGGCACCACCACGGTCACGCTCGTCGCGGTCGCGTCCACGAGCATCTGCATGGTGCCCGCGATCGACACGTCGGTGACGGCCGCGAGGTCGGTGCCGGTGATCGTCACGCGCGCGCCGTGCGCGAGGACCGTGTAGTCGAGGCTCGCGATGGTCGGAGCGACCGCGCCGCCGGTCACCGTGAGCTGGCCTGCGTTCGCGGTGGAGTAGCCGTTGGTGTTGCCGGGCGCGTCGGCGTCGCAGTAGGTCCACGTCGCGCCGCCGTCGCCGCTGAAGCGGTAGGCGTAGTCGTAGGCAACGCCGAGGCTCGGGGCGACGAGGGAGGCTTGGTATTCGTCGTCGTTCGGTGCGCCAGCGTCGTTCCCGTTCCAGCCGGGGTTCGGGATCGCGGTCGTCCACGTCCACGAGTCGTCCGGCGTCGAAGCGTCCGCACCGTAGCCGAGCTGGCCGATCACACGCGCGTTCGGGTCGTTCTGTGCGCTGCGATCCGTGAGGCCTGCGACGTAGAGGCGGCCGTACACCGTGGTCTCCGCGCCTGCTTCGAGCGTCACGCTCGTCGGGAACTGCACGCGGCAGAAGCCGATCGCGAACACACAATCCTCGTCGACGGATCCGTCGCAGTCGTCGTCGACGCCGTCGCAGGTCGCGTCGTTCGCGGCGGGCATGCCAGGCGTGCACGAGTCGACCTCGACGCCGCCGCTGCACGAGGTCGCGCCTGCTGCGGCGCACGCGCCCACGCCACACGCGGTGCTCGTCGGGCCGTAGTCTTCGTCGTCGAAGCCGTCGCAGTCGTCGTCGATGCCGTCGCACGTCGCATCGCCGCTCGCGGGGGTGCCGGGCGTGCACAGGTCGACGAGTGCGCCGCTCGAGCACACGCGCAGGCCCGACGCTCCACACGCACCGACGCCACACGTGATCGGGATCGGCGCGAAGCTCTCGTCCGCCCCGCCGTCGCAGTCGTCGTCGAGCCCGTCGCAGTCGTCGTCCGCGCCCGTGGTGGGCCCCGCGGTGCAGGAGTCGACGACCGCGCCGCTCACGCAGGAGCGCGTGCCGGTGCTCGCGCAGACGCCCGCGCCGCACGAGGTCTCGCTCGTGACGAAGTCTTCGTCGACCGCGCCGTTGCAGTCGTCGTCGACACCGTTGCAGGTGGCGTCGCTCGCGGCCGGTGTGCCTTCGGAGCACGAGTCGACGACCGCGCCGCTCACGCAGGAGGTCGCGCCGGTGGCGGCGCACGCGCCGGTGCCGCAGGAGGTGGCGCTGGTGACGAAGTCTTCGTCGACGGCGCCGTTGCAGTCGTCGTCGACGTCGTTGCAGCTCGCGTCGTTCGCGGCGGGCGTGCCCTCTTCGCAGGAGTCGACGACCGCGCCGCTCACACACGAGGTCGCGCCGGTGCTGGCGCACGCGCCGGTGCCGCAGGAGGTGGCGCTGGTGACGAAGTCTTCGTCGACCGCGCCGTTGCAGTCGTCGTCGACGGCGTTGCAGGTCGCGTCGCTCGCGGCGGGTGCGCCTTCGGCGCAGGAGTCGACGACCGCGCCGCTCACGCACGACGTCGCGCCGGTGCTCGCGCACGCGCCGGTCCCGCAGGAGGTGGCGCTG
Source organism: Myxococcota bacterium (assembly GCA_025453555.1). Classification (GTDB taxonomy): domain Bacteria; phylum Myxococcota_A; class Polyangia; order Polyangiales; family Houyiibacteriaceae; genus JACKEH01. The sequence continues at coordinate 28,894 of JALOQC010000008.1, forward strand.
GTGACGAAGTCTTCGTCGATCGCGCCGTTGCAGTCGTCGTCGACGGCGTTGCAGGTCGCGTCGCTCGCGGCGGGTGTGCCTTCGGCGCAGGAGTCGACGACCGCGCCGCTCACGCACGACGTCGCGCCGGTGCTCGCGCACGCGCCGGCCCCGCAGGAGGTGGTGCTGGTGACGAAGTCCTCGTCGACCGCGCCGTTGCAGTCGTCGTCGACGGCGTTGCAGGTCGCGTCGCTCGCGGCGGGTGTGCCTTCGGTGCAGGAGTCGACGACCGCGCCGCTCACGCAGGAGGTCGCGCCGGTGCTCGCGCACGCGCCGGTGCCGCAGGAGGTCGAGAGGGAGGCGTAGTCTTCGTCGGCGGTGCCATCGCAGTCGTCGTCGACGCCGTCGCAGTTCGCGTCGGCCACCGCGGGCGTTCCGATCACGCACGAATCGGAGGCGACGCCGCCCGCGCACGTGACGACGCCCGTGCTCGCGCACGCACCGACTCCGCACGAGGTCTCCACCGTCACGAAGTCCTCGTCGAGGCCGCCGTCGCAGTCGTCGTCGACTCCGTCGCAGGTCAGGTCGTCGTCCGAGGGCTCACCCGGTGCGCACGAGTCGACCGGAGCGCCCGCGATGCACGAGAGCGTGCCCATGCCGCCGCAGTCGCACTCGGTCTCCGTGACCGCGTAGTCCTCGTCGTCCTCGCCGTCGCAGTCGTCGTCGACGCCGTCGCACGTCGCGTCGTCGGTACCGATCGGATCGCCTTCTTCGCACGAGTCGGTCACCTCGCCGCCCACGCACGCGGTCGTGCCGGTCGCCGCGCACGCGCCGGTGCCGCACGTGGTCGCCGTCGCGGCGAAGGCTTCGTCGATCGTGCCATCGCAGTCGTCGTCGACTCCGTCGCACGTGTCGTCGGCCCCGAGCGCGACGCAGGCGTCGAGATCGGCGTCCACGTCGGCGTCGAGGTCCGCGTCGGGCGGAAGGTCGCCGTCGAGCAAGAGGTCGGCGTCGAGGTCGGCGTCGAGGTCGGCATCGGGCTCGGCGTCCGCGAGATCGGCGTCGAGCGGGGCGTCGACGTCGGCGTCGGCCGGGCTCGCGTCGCGTCCGCCGTCGAGGGGGCCTGCGTCGAGGTCGCCGTCGTCGTCACCACAACCGGCGAGCGCGAGGGCAGCAAGTAGAGAAACCCGGAGAGAAGCGCGAACTACGGCGCGAAAAGACATCCGCGCAGATTGTGCGATGCCGCCTGCACTGTCGAGGAGCGTTCGCGTGACCTCGGGGTTGCACGCACGGCACCGCGAACGCCGAGCCTCCGGCGCATGCCAGCCCGAGCTCGTCGAGTACTTGCGCCGCCGATCCGCGGTTGGTAGCTCCCGGCCCATGATCTCACGCGTCGCGATCCTCCTCTGCGCCCTGGCGATCGCTTGCGGCGGCTCCAACGAAGCGCCTTCCACCGAGACTCCCCGCGAGACTCCGACGGAGAGCCCGACGACCATGGGCAGCGCGAGCGCGATGACCGAGACGCCGACCGCGCCGCCGGTCGATCCGATGGCGCTGCCAGCGGAGCTGCCGAACGGTCTGCTCGTCGGCTACTCGCCCTTCACGCAGAACGAGAGCGGTCAGTGGGTGCAGCCCGCGCCGGCGCGCCTCGAGCTGATCACGCGCCGCGGCGGCGAGTGGGCGGTGGAGGCGATCACGGACGCGGAGAGCAACGTCTTCCACAAGGCGATGCCGATCACGCTGCCGGGCGGCGAGGCCGCGATCCTCACGGTGGGCGGCATGGGCGCGCACGTGAAGCTCTGGCGCCGCGGCGACGCGGGCTGGACGGCGACGAAGATCTGGAGCGAGTCCTTCGGCGGCCGCTTCGATCGCATGCGCGACGTCGAGATCGGAGACCTCTTCGGTGACCAACGCCCCGCGCTCGCGATCGCGACGCACGATCAGGGCGTGGTGGCCTTCGCGCGCCTCGGCGAGGACGGGCAGTGGGCGGTGCAGCAGACGCCCAAGCGACGCGACATCTTCGTGCACGAGATCGAGCTCGGCGACCTCGACGGCGACGGAGTCGTCGAGGTCTACGCCACGCCGAGCGAGCCGAACCACACGCGCGGCGGTGGGCAGGCGGGCTTCGTCGAGCGCTACGTCCCGAAGAACGGCCTCGAGGCGACGGTGGTCGCGAACCTCGGCAACCGCCACGCGAAGGAGATCTTCGTGGGCGACGTCGACGGCGACGGGCGCGACGAGCTCTACGTCGCGGTCGAGGGGCTGACGGAGCGCAACGAGGACGGCTCGCTGCGGGTGGTCGAGTCGGTCGAGATTCGCCGCTACGACTCGGACACGCCGCCCGATCAGGGCGTGGTGGTCGCGACGATCGAGGGCGATCACCTCACGCGCTTCCTCACCGTCGGCGACGTCGACGGCGACGGCAAGAAGGAGATGGTGATCGCGAGCTTCAGCCAGGGCCTCTGGCTCGCGCGCCCCGGCGCGAACCCGCGCGCGGCGTGGAGCGTCGAGAGCGTCGACCGCGACAGCGGTGGCTTCGAGCACGCGTCGATCCTCGCCGACCTCGACGGCAACGGCAGCGACGAGCTCTACGTCGCGAGCGACAACGACGGCGAGCTGCGCCGCTACGTGTGGGTGAACGGCCGCGCGCGTCGGCAGACGATGACCACGCGCGAGCAAGCCCGCGCGATGATCACGTGGAGCTTGTTCCCCGCGCCGGCGTCGTTGATCGGGCCGCGCTGACGACGACCCCACTCGCCGGATTGCTCGCCGTGCGAGTGTGTTGCTCGGAGGTGGGTGGGAGACCTGCCCGGTTGGGAGGGGTTGCACCCGACCCTCGAGCAAGGAGAGGAGCATGAATCCGAGCAACTGATTCATGCTCCGAGACCGAGGTCTCGCGGCGCGAGTCGTTCAGAGCGTCGCTGCGACGTCGGCGTACATCGGCGCTCGACCGAGCAGCCAACCCGCCGCGATGCACCGCTCGTGGGCGGCACTGGCCACGCGGCGGACCTCGTCGTCGCCCGACTCCGTCACCGGACGGCCATCGATCGTGAGCGCGGCGTGGGCGAGCTCGTCGGGCTCCGAGCCCGCCAGTTCGCTTGGCTGGCTCAGCCTGGCGGCCAGCTCCAAATGGTGGAGCAGCAGGCGTCGGTCGTGCGCGGTCTGCTCGAAGTAGGTCGCGAGCTCGGGCTCGGCACGAAGCGCTACCTCGATCGCCGGCGCAGGGGCCAGGAAGCCCAGGCATGCCCGGTACCGTGAAGGTTCGGCTTGCTCGTCGAGCGCGGGCAGCGGCGCGAGCCCGAGCGACCAGCACAGCACGGCCACGCCTTCGATGCGCCAGCCGCCGTCGATCGCATCACGCGAGGCAAGCCCACCGGGAGCCGCGTTCAGGAGCGCGATCTCGCTCGGCTCGGCTTCGGGCCACAGCGACTCGCGCATCATCCACGCGCGCAGCCGGACGATCTCGGGCCAACGTTCGGGGAGGAGCTCGAAGAGCGCGCGCGCCGTCACCGCGAGCAGCACGCGAGCGCGGCGATACGCGCGCTCGGCCGTCGGTGGGGCGTGCAGCGGCGAGTGAATCATCCCGTCGACGCTATGCGAGGGGGCGTACCTCGTCGACGCCGCCGCTTGGTCACGAAATGGCCAGCTCACTCGGGCTCGGCGTCTACGGCATCGCGCTCACGCGATCGCTTCGAGAGCGCAGCGTTCGCGGGATTGCGCGGCTCGTGCACCGCGCGCGATCACTCCGCGCGCGTGCCGAAGACCTGAACCCAATGGAAGTCGCGCAAGCCGATGCCGATCTCGTTGGAGCCGCCGGCGAGGATGTTCGCGCGGTGTCCGTCGCTCGACATCCAGCCCTCCATCACGTCGGCCGCGGTCCGATAGCCCTGCGCGATGTTCTCGCCGCGCGGGGAGGCGTCGTAGCCGGCTTCGAGGGTGCGCTGGGAGAACGATCGACCGTCCTGCGAGGTGTGGGAGAAGTAGCCGTTCTCCGCCATGTCCTCCGCGTGACGCTGCGCGGAGATCGCGAGGTGGCGATTCCACGCGTAGGGCTCGAGGCCGGCCGCGCGTCGCTCTTCGTTGACGAGGCGGAAGACCTCACAGACCTCGCTGCCTTCTTCGCCCCCGCAGTCGGGGCCTCCCCCGCCACCGTCGCCGCAGCCGAGAGCGCCGAGACCGAGAACGAGCGAGAGGGCGAGGAGCAGCACGCGCATGCGCTCATGGTACACGCACCACGTGCCGGTGAGACAGTGCTCGGTTCGGGGCTGGCGTCAGTCTCGAGGCGCGGGAGCGCCGGGAAGGGTGTCGTTCGGATCGGCGCCGAGGAGGAGCTGCGCGAGGACGTCTGCGTGGCCGGCGTCGGCGGGCTCGACGTCTGCGCGATCGACGTCTGCGCGATCGATGTCTTCGTGATCGATGTCTTCGCGATCGACGTCTTCGCGATCGAGGTCGGCGGGCTCGATCTCTGCGCGATCGATGTCTGCGTCCTCGCCGTGCGCAGGGTGGAACGCGAGGTCGGCGAGGGTGCCGTCGCCCGAGTCGAGCTCGTCGTGGTTCGTCAGCACCGCGACCACCGCGTCGAAGTCGAACGACTCGTCGTCGTC
>JALOQC010000662.1 GCA_025453555.1 Myxococcota bacterium
CCGACCTCTCGACCGACCTCTCGACCGACCTCTCGACCGACCTCTCGACCGACCTCTCGACCGACCTCTCGACCGACCTCTCGACCGACCTCTCGACCGCCCCTCTCGACCGCCCCTCTCGACCGCCCCTCTCGACCGACCTCTCGACCGCCCCTCTCGACCGACTGACGACGAGCCCTCGTGACGTTCACCTCGCGCGCCGAATCCGAACCGAGTCCGATTCAAGCGCTCGTGCGCGTGCTCGGCGACGCACGCGACGTCGGCCGCCTCGGCCTGCGCACGCTGCACTACCTGATGCGCGGCAAACGCGAGAAGGGCGCGATCGCGGCGCAGATGCTCGCGGTGGGCAACCGCTCGCTCTTCTTCATGTGCGTCACGATGGGCTTCATCGGCGCGATCATCGCGTACCAGAGCGGGCTCCAAGCGCGAAAGCTCGTGCCCGACTTCTCCATGATCGGCGCGACCTTTCTCAAGCTCTTGGTCCGCGATCTCGCGGTGTCGGTGGGCGCGCTCCCGCTCGCGACGCGCGTGGGCGCCGGCATCGCGGCGGAGCTCGGCTCGATGGTGGTCACCGATCAGGTCGACGCGATGCGCATGAGCGCCGCCGATCCGGTCGACTACCTCGTGGTGCCGCGCTTCGTCGCGTGCCTGATCATGGGCCCCGCGTTGCTCGCGATCGGCGGGCTCGTCGCGTTCGGCTCGGGCACGCTCGTCGCGAACCTCGCCTTCGACGTCAGCCCGCACACCTTCGTCAACCTCACCTTCGTCCACCTCGGCGACCTCGCGCTCGCGGCGCTCAAGGCCGTCACCTACGGCGCCGCGATCGCGCTCGTGTCCGCGCAGCGCGGGCTCGCGACCTTCGGCGGCTCCGAAGGCGTGGGCTGGGCCACCACCGAAGCGGTCGTCGGGAGCTGCTTCGCGATCATCGTGCTCAACCTGATCCTGAGCGTGATCGGCTTCTTCCTGTTCCCAGCTTGAGACGTCGTGCCCATCCGCTTCGTCGACATCCACAAAGCCTTCGGCGGCAAACGCGTGCTGGACGGCGTGACGCTCGAGGTGCGCGACGGCGAGTGCTTCTTCGTCATCGGCGCGTCGGGCGTGGGCAAGAGCGTGCTCATCAAGCACCTCGTCGGGCTCCTCCGGCCGGACTCGGGCGACATCTTCCTCGCCGATCAAGAAGTGTCGCGGCTCTCCGAGGAGGACCTCGGCCCGGTGCGGAAGAAGTGCGCGATGGTCTTCCAGAACAGCACGCTCTTCGACTCGATGACCTGCGCGGAGAACGTCGCGCTGCCGCTGCGCAAGCACCGCGGGCTGCGTTTTTCGGAGGCGCTCGCGGACGCGAAGCGGCGGCTCGAGCAGGTGCAGATGGAGCGCTTCGCGGACGCCTATCCGGCCGAGCTCGGCGACGGGATGCGCAAGCGGGTCGCCATCGCGCGCGCGCTCACGCTCGACCCGGAGTACGTGCTCTTCGACGAGCCGACGACCTCGCTCGATCCGGTCAGCGCGCGCCGCACCGACGCGCTGATCCGCCGGCTCTGCGACGAAATCGGGGTCACCAGCATCGTGGTCAGCCACGATCTCGTCAGCATCTTCAGCATCGCCGACCGGATCGCGATGTTGTACAAGGGCCACGTGCGAATGCTCGGCACGCCCGACGAATTCCAGAGCACCGACGACCCCGTGGTGCGCCAGTTCATCCGCGGCCAAGCGGAAGGACCGATGGAGGTATGAAGGGCTTGAGCGTCGAGGTGCGCGTGGGGCTGCTCGTGCTCACCGCGCTCGTGCTGCTCGGGGGCTTCGTCTTCGTGCTCGGCGGCTTCGAGCTCGGCGACCAGTACGACCTCTACGTCGACTTCGACAACCCGGGGAACCTCAAGCCGGGCGCGCCGGTGACCGCGGGCGGCATCCAGGTCGGTCGCGTGGCGGACGTCGAGTACCGCGGAGGTCGCCTCGACGAACGCACGGGCCGAAGGCCGCTGGTGCGCGTGCACGTGCGCATCGATCGCAACGTGCAGGACACCATCCACGAGAACGCCATCTTCTACGTCGCGTCGCAGAGCGTGCTCGGCGAGCAGATGATCTCGATCGATCCGGGCAACCCCGAGCGTCCGCCGCTGGAAGAGGGCGCGGTCGTGGAGGGCGTCGATCCGCCGCGCCTCGATCTCGCGTTCGCGATGGCCTTCGAGCTGCTCGAGGGCATGACGGAGCTGATGCGCGACAACCGCGAGGAGCTGATGAGCGCGTTCCGCTCGGCGGGGAACCTCATCCGCCAGATGGACGAGCTGCTCGCGGAGAACGACGGGCGCATCGACCGCATCTTCGCGAACCTCGAGCGCGCGACCGAGCAGACCAACGAGGTGCTCGACGGCGCGAACGGCATCGTGAACGGCCCGCGGCTCGAGCGGACGCTGCGCAACGTGGACCGCACGCTCGCGGCGGTGGCGGCGGACATCGAGCCGCTGATGCGCGACGTGCGCAGCATGGCGGAGCGCGGCAACGAGGCGCTCGGCACGCTCGGGCCGGAGCAGCGCCAGGAGATCCAGCAGGCGATCTCCCAAGCCGCGGACCTCACGGAAGAGGCGAACGCGACGATCGCGGACGCGCGCGCCATCGTCTCGCACATCCGCCAGGGCCGCGGCTCGGTGGGCGGCTTCGTGATGGACGAAGAGATCTACGACGACGTGCAGGAGATGCTAGCTCTCGCGCGCGTGAAGCTCTGCCGGAGAGCTCGCGTCGAGCGACGCGGAGCGCCCGCCGATTCGCGTGAGACGTGTCGGTCGAGCGACGTCGTGCTCCCGTCGTCGTCGTCACCGACCACCGCCGACCACGTCG
>JALOQC010000663.1 GCA_025453555.1 Myxococcota bacterium
GAGCCCGCCTTCGACGTCGGGCTTCTGCTCGAGCACTTCCTTCCAGAGCGCGATCGCGTCCGCGTGCTGGTGCAGTCGGTCGCCCGCGAGCCGCGCGAGCTCGAGCGTGCTCTCGAAGCGCACGTCGGGATCGCTCGCGAGCCGCGCTTCCTTCTCGAGCACCCCGAAGAGCTGCTTCCAAGAGCGCTTCTTCGTGTAGATGGTCTTCAGCTCGCCGAGCGCCTCGCGGTTGTCCGGCTCGAGCTCCACGACCTGCTCGAGCGGCTTGGTCGCCTGGTTGTAGTTCGCGAAACGATCGATCCAGAGCGCCGCGCCACGCGCATCAAGAGCGACGTCTGCTCGGCCTTGTCCTCCGTCGCGTCGGCCATGCGACCGAGCACGTTGATGAGGTCGTTCCAGCGCCCCATCGACTCGTAGGTCGAGGCGAGCTGCGCGAGCGCCGAGGCGTCTTCGGGCTGCTCTTCGAGGAGCTGGTTGTAGGTGCTCACCGCCATCGCATCGAGCTTCAGCTCGTCGCGGTAGATCGTGAAGATCGTGATGAGCTCCTTGAGCAGCGCGACGCGCCGCTTCTTCACGTCGGCGTCGCCGGAGTTGCTCGGCAGCGCGTCGAGCTCGCCGCGCATCGTCTCCACGAGCGCGTTCCACTTCTGGCCGCGACGGTAGAGCTCACGCAGCGCGCCGCCCGCCTCGGCGTTGGCGGGGTCGAGACGGAGCACCGCCTTCCACGCGTCGATCGCGCGGTCGGTCGCGTCCGAGCGCTGGGCGAGGCGCGCGAGCTCCGTCGCCACCGCGAGCTTCGTCGCGCCCTCCGCACCACGCAGGGCGTCCGAGAGCACCGTCAGCAGGCGCGCGCGCGCCTCGTCGGCCTCCGCGCCCTGCCCTTCGGCCTTCGCGCCGAGGTACGCACGGTAGAAGTCGAGCATCCCGGGATGCGCGGGATCGATCTTGCGCAGACGCGCGAAGTATGGCTCGGCCGCGTCCGCGTGCCCGCGGATGCGCCAGTGCACCATCCCGAGCTGCAGCAGGATGCCCTGCTCGCTCTCGAGCTTCTGGCGCGATCGCAGCGCGTCCTCGTAGAGCGCGACGAGGTGATCCCACGACTCGCGCTGGGTGAAGTAGTCGACGAGGAAGCGCAGCGACTCCTCGTGGCCGGGCGAGAGATCGAGCACACGCTCGTAGCAGCCCGCGGCCGCGTCCGCGTCGTTCACCTTGCGCGCGAAGAGGCGCCCGGCCTCGACGAAGAGGTTGAGCTTCTCGTCGCGGTTGCGCGCGACCTCCGCGGTCGACTTCAGCGTCGCCGCCGCGTCGGCCCACTTCTCGCGCGCCTTCAGCGTCTGCGCGAAGAGGCGCGCCGCGCGCACGCTCGAAGGATCGGCCTTGAGGGCCTGGCCGAAGATCTTGTCGACCTCCTTGTTCTTGCCCTTGGTCCGGTACTGCCAGACCAACCCGCCCGCGCGCGCCGAGAGCGACGCCTTGAGCGCGGGATCGCTCGCGTCCTTCGCCTCGTCGAGGAAACGATCCGCGATCGCGCGCCACTTCTCGGCCGCGTGCTCGATCTCCTCGATGACGAGCTCGATCTCTTCGTTCTGCGGATCGAGCTCGTGCGCCTTGCGGTACGCCTCGAGCGCGCCGACGTCGTCGAGCAGCTCGTCGTGCCGGAGGCGGCCGAGCTCCCGGTAGAGCGCCGCGCGGAAACGTGGATCGCCCTCGCCGCTCGCGAGCTCCACCTCGATCAGCCAGGCGACCGCCTGCAGCTCGCCGCGCCGCTCGTGCCCGTGACGTGCGACCTCGATGAGTCGATCCGGCTGCTCGCCGATCCGCTCCGGATCGCCCGACGCCAGCGCCTCGCGCAGGCCATCCACGGCCGCGCGATCTTCTGGATCGTCTCGAAGCATTCCCAGGTATCTCGACACCGTCAGCGACGCCATCGCACTCCCCGCTCTCTCGCGTGCCCCGCCCGGGCACCACGAGCTCGCAGACGATCCGAACCCCGCCGCAGCCGTGTGCGCGACGGGCGGGCTCGCCAGCCAAAAAACTCAAGAATTCTCGAAGGAAAGCTCACTTCGAAGGAAACGGGCCCGATGGTACAGGCGCCGCGCTCACGGCATCAAGGACGAAAACCCGACGCGCGATGGAGCCATGTGCGGACGTCCTCGGTGGGCCTGCACGAGACGGCGTCGAAACCTACCGCCCGTTCGTGAGCGGGGGCGAGCCGTCGCCTCCGAGCGCCGAGCCGTGAGGACCGCCGTGAGGAAGGAGGTGGAACGCGGTTGACGATCGACGTTCGCTCTCCCCACAGTCGGCTCCATGCTCACGAACCTCCCGAAGCGCGTCTCGGTCTACGAGGTCTCGCCGCGCGACGGGCTCCAGAACGAATCCGCGCAGGTCGCGACTCACGCGAAAGTGCGTTTGATCGAGGCGCTCGCGGACGCCGGCATCCGGCGCATCGAAGCGACGAGCTTCGTGTCGCCGCGGTGGGTTCCGCAGATGGCGGACGGCACCGAGGTGTGTCGGATGCTGGAGCGACGCGAGGGCGTGACGTACTCGGCGCTCGTGCCGAACGCGCGTGGTCTGGAGCGCGCGGTCGAGGCGGGGCTGCGCGAGGTCGCGGTGTTCATCAGCGCCTCGGAGACGCACAACCGCAAGAACGTGAACAAGACGATCGCGCAGACGCTGGAGGCCTTCGAGAAGGTGATCGGTCCCGGGGTCGCGCAGGGGCTCCGGGTGCGTGGCTACGTGTCGACCCTCTGGGGCTGTCCGTACGAGGGCGACGTCGATCCGAAGCGCGGCCTCGCGATCGCGCAGCACCTGCTCGACGCGGGCTGCTACCAGGTCTCGCTCGGCGACACCATCGGCGTGGGCACGCCCGTTCAAACCGGAAAGATCGTCGAGCTCTTCTTGCAGCACGTGCCGGCCGAGAAGGTCGCGCTCCACCTGCACGACACGCGCGGCACCGCGCTCGCGAACGTGCTCGTCGGGCTGGAGATGGGCATCACCACGTACGACGCGGCGGTGGCCGG
>JALOQC010000228.1 GCA_025453555.1 Myxococcota bacterium
GACTTCGCGTCCTGAGGCTGCAGCGCGAGCGCGCGCTCGAGCTCCTCCTTCGCCTCCACGATCTGGTCGTGGAGCAGCATCGTGCTGCCTCGGTAGAGGTGATAGAGGAAATCGTCGCCGCGGTCCTCGCTGGGCGAGGGCGCACGACGCTCCGATCCCTCACCGTTCGCGGACTCCATCGTCAGTTTCCCAAAGGAGCGGCGAGCGTAGGAGAGCGCGACGCACGGGGTCAACCTCGACCCGTGGCCGCGAGTCCTTCGACGTGCCAGGCTCGGCGCGCCGCGATGCCCGCTTTCCTTCCGGCGCTCCAGACGATGCAGCGCGTGCGCCCCGACGATCCGCTCGCGCGTGGCGTTCTCGATGCGCCCCCGTGGCTGGTGATCGTCGTCGCGAGCGTGATCGTGGTCGGCGTGGTGATCGCGCTCGTGCGCCGCGCGAGGAAGCGATGACCGAATCGTCCGCGGATCCTTCGCATCCGGGCGAAGCTCCGGACGTCGATCCGCAACCGCCGAAGCGCTCGAACCTCGGTCGGCAGCTCGTGATCGCCACCGTGCTCGGCGTGCTCGTGTTCGCCGCGCTCTCGCTCTACGGCGACGTGCGCGCCCTCGCGGCGAGCCTCGGTCGCTACCGTTGGATCTACTTCGTCGGGGGCCTCGCCCTCGCGACCGCCAACTACGTGATCCGCTTCTTTCGCTGGGAAGCGTACCTCACGATCCTCGACGTGCGCGGCGTCCCCCGCGCGGAGAGCGCGCGCATCTTCACCGCCGGTTTCGTGATGAGCGTGACCCCCGGCAAGGTCGGCGAGGTGCTCAAGAGCGTGCTGCTCCACGAGGCCCACGGCGTGCCCGTCGCACGCACCGCACCCATCGTGGTCGCCGAGCGACTGACCGATCTCTTCGCGCTCGTGCTCCTCGTCGCCCTCGGCGCGCTCGCCCTCCCGAGCGGCCTTCCGATCGCGATCGGCGGCGCGGCCGTGGTGGGCGCGCTCTGGCTGACCTGCGCGTGGCGCCCGCTCGGCGAGCTCGCGCTCCGCATCGCGGCCAAGCTCCCGGTGCTGCGCAAGCTCTCGCCGAAGCTGCGAGAAGCCTACGACTCGCTGCAGGTGCTCACGCGCCCGCGCGCGCTGCTCGTCGCGACCCTGCTCGCCCTCGCGTCCTGGGGCACCGAATGCGTGGCGCTCTGGCTGATCGCGCGCGGCTTCGAGGGCGTCGAGATCGGCATGCTCGAGTCGACCTTCGGCTACTCCGCACCGACCATCGTCGGCGCCCTCGCGATGATGCCGGGTGGCCTCGGTGTGACCGAAGCCGGCATGACGGGCGTGCTCGAAGAGGTGGCCGCGATGAGCACCGCCGACGCGACCGCGACCACCCTCCTCGTGCGCCTCGCGACCTTGTGGTGGGCGGTGTTGCTCGGTGTGTTCGCGCTCGCGGCGCAACGACGCGCGCTCGCGGCGCGAAAGGCTTGAGCTGTCGCTCGAGTCACCTTCGTCGCGGCCCTGGTGGCGGCTCCGCTCATGTCTTCACGTCGTCCGACGACCCACGCCGCCCTCGACGCAATCGAGCCTCGACCTCATCGAGGTCCGCGCTCACGCGAACACATCCACTCCGCAGGCCTCGACGCGATCGGCCTCGACGCGATCGGTCAGCTTCGCTCCGCGCGCTTCTCCATCAGCGGCTCCCACACCGGCTGCCGCTCGTGCGACTCGTCGCGCCACGCCTCGCGGCGCGCGACGTAGACCGCGAACGTGCGCGCGAAGATCGCGAGCGCGAGCCCCGCGAGCACGTCCACGAACCAATGCCAGCGCAGGAACATCGTGGCCACGATCATGTTCAGCGCGAAGAACGCCACGATCGGCCACGCCCAGCGGAAGGGCCGCGTGTGGCGCCAGCCGAACGCGTGCAGCGCGTAGAGCGTGGGATACGCGGTGTGCAGCGACGGGAAGATGTCCATCTGCGCGCCCGCGCTCTCCACCGTGAGCAGCACCTGCTGCCAGAAGAAGCCGCCGTGGATCGGCTCGGGGAACTCCATCGCCGCGTGCGGGCCGACGCCCGGAACGAGCGTGTAACCGACGTGCCCGATCGTCGCGACGCACACCGCGCCCACCATCAGCTCGCGCAGGCGTTGCCCGCGATCGAGGAAGAGCGCCGGCAGGAGCATCGCGGCCATCAGGTAGAAGTACGAGTAGTAGAAGAACGCGACCCACTCGACGACGACCGGCGTGTTGAAGCGATTGAACCAGAGCGCGGGCGTGATGCCGAGCAGCGCTTCGTCCAGCTCGCGCAGCGTTCCGTCGACCAGCACGGGCTGCAGCGCCGGGAGCAGATAGCGGAGCTGGAAGTAGCTCAGCACCACCGGGAAGAAGATGCCGACGCGATAGACCAGCGAGCGCGTCTTGCCCGGCCGCAGCACCTCGCCGCGCGCGAGCAACACGCTCACCACGCTCACGAGCAAGAGACCGAGCCCGAACCGGAAGGCGATGTCGGCGTCCGCGCTCTGCGGCGCGACCATCACGCGTCCGAGCATGAACACGTGGAAGGCGAGCGCGATCCGATCGTGGACCGAGAGGTTCGCCATCGTGGTCGCCAACACGGCGGCGGGAGATATGGCGGTGCGGGTGGCGCTGGGAGGTCGATGCATGCGAACGACTCCGAGATTCGAGGGGACCGGCGGCGTCGAGGAGCTCGGCGGTGGCGCGTGGTCTCCGATGCGGAAAGCGACGGCGCGAGGATTCGTGCGACCCGAGGCGCGCTCACGGCCGCCGAAGGGTTCACGGAAACGTAGGGTCCGGAAAACGTACGGAGGCTCGCGGCGTTCCTCCCCGCGTCCCTCCCCAAAATCGGCCAGCCGGCCGACGTGCGCATCGTAGGAAGGTGTCGAGACGTCGGCAAGCGGGTGACGTGTGTGGCTCGCCGTTCGGCCGACGTCCCCCGTGCCCTCACTCCGCGCGCCAGCCTCCCGTCACGCACGCCTCGAGGAACCGCGACACCCGCGCCGCCCACGCCGCCTCCGCGTGCGGCGCGCCGGGCGCGTGGTGGTAGTGCAGGTCGACGCCGAGCTCGTAGCCGAGCGAGACCAGCCGGTCGCGGAGCTGCACGGTCACGCAGTAGTTGTCGCGGTCGTCGGAGTCTTCGAACACGCCGTCCGCGTCCGCGTCCGCGCACGCTCCGCTGTCCAGACCTCCGCCGCTGTCGAGGTAGAGGCTCGTGGCTCCGCGCGTCGACCAGCGCCGCACGAGCGTGCCCGATCCATCGCGCGCGAACGCGCCCCAGCCGAGCGTCGACGACAGCCCCGCCGCACAACGTGCCAGCTCCGGCCGTGCGTACGCGGCGTAGAGCGACACGAGCCCTCCGAGAGAAGAGCCCGCGATCGCGAGCGAATCCCCGCTCGCGCGCACGTCGTAGCGCGCGCGCACGAACGGCAGCACCTCCCCTTCGAGCAGGGCGAGGTACGCGTCGGCTTCGCCCCCGACGGCTCCGCTGCCGATGTCGTCCGCGACGGGCGTATACGTCTCGAAGCGGTCCGGGCCGTTGTCCACCGCGACCGCGAGCACGTCGTCGAACGACCCGTCGAGCGTCGCGTCGACCCGCCAGCTCCCGAACGGACCACCTGAGAGGAAGACGTTCTGTCCGTCCTGCAGCACGAGCGTGCGCACCGCGCGCTCCGCGAAGCTCCCGCGTCCCGCCGCCCACGCGAAGTCCGCCGGCACGCGCGCGCGAATCCAACGCGTCTGCACGCCCTCCGCGACGAACCCCGGGAATCGTTCGAAGAACGCGCGGTCGGTCGGTGGCGCGACGTAGCCGTGCTCCCCGAACTCGTCCTCGCCGTAGACCGTGGACTCCGGCGGGGCGCGGAAGACCGAGGCCGACCACCACTTGTACTTCGCGCCCCGCGGCGGTGTCGTGATCCGCACTTCGGCGAAGTGGTGCACCCCGCTCGGCGCGGTCTCGGCGACGTTCGCGCTCGGATCCCACGCGTTGGGATCGCCGACCCACGCGACGCCCGTCGCGGCCCAGCGCGTCGCGAAGAGCCAGCGCTCACCCGAGACCAGCGGCCAGCCCTCGCGGCGGCCCACGTCCGCGAGGAGCGCGTCCAGCACGACCGCATCCGACTCGCTCCGCAGCGTGGCGAGCACTTCGTCGTAGCGATCGAGGGTTCCGGCGTCGCTCGCGCCGGTGTCGCCGTTCGCGTCCTCGACGTTCGCGTCCTCGAAGCTCGCGTCCTCGAAGCTCGAGTCGACCTCGACGTGGGAGTCTGCGCTCGCATCGTGCACGCGCGCATCGAGCCCCGCGTCGAGGGCCGCGTCGTCGTCGCCACACGCCAGCACGAAGAGCACGCCACCGAGCACGATGCGGCTCGCGACGCGGCCCCCCCGCGTCGCGCGGCTCGCGTCTCCCCGCGCGACGCTCGCGCCCGCGACTCGTCTCACGGCGTCCCCCGCGGATCCGGCTCGCCGTACTCCGGCAGCGGCAACGGCTCCGGGGTGTCGAGCGACTCGTGCGTCCGCAGACCCGCGAGGTCCCCGAGCACGTTTCCTTCGTCGTCGGTGAAGATCGATTCGCGCCCGAAGATCGTGTACACGCGCACCCTCCCCCCGAGCGACGGCTCGTCGCGGTCCGGATCGCGCCGCAGCGCGACCTCGTCGATCTTCTCCACCAACCGGCGGAAGTCGAGCACCGGCCCGCGCACCACGTCGCCGACCTCCATCGGTCCCGCCGCGCGGATCCACGCGCTCACGAGCGCACGCCCCGGGCCCACGACCGCGACCGGCGCCGCGCCTTGGATGCGATACGCCTGCCGACCCTCCGGGCTCGCGCGACGCATCGGGACACCCCCTTCGGTCGCGGATTCGCCGAGGTGATAGACCCGCGTGTCGGGCCGACCGTCCGGCGGAGCTCCGGGCACCGCCATGCGCTTCCACGCACGCAGCGGCTTCCACTCCGCGTCGAAGAGCACCTCGACGTCCGTGATCTGACGCTCCCACGCCTGATGCAGCGTCATCGCGTAGAGGCAGCCGCGTCGTTCGAGCCGCCACCGCTCCGACACGCTCTGCTCACGCATCGTGGGCCCCGAGCGGAGGTAGCCTTCGCCGAGGAGCTCCACGTCGGCGGCGTCGCCGCAGGTCGGGTACGGGACCTCCGCCACCGACTCGACCTCGACGCGCGGCAAGCAGCCCTCGCAGCTCGTAGATAGGCTCGCGAGCAGCACGAAGAGGAGCGCCCCGCCAGCGCGGAGGCTGTACGGGGCGCGAACGTCTCCTCGGGTCGCGTGGGCTCGGCTCACTCGGCCGCGGCCTCCTCGCCGCCCTCCGCCGGAGCCGCCTCGGCCGGAGCGGCCTCGTCAGCCGCCGCCTCGCCGGTCGCTTCCGCCTCCGCCGTGGCCTCGTCCGCCGCCGTCTCGCCGGTCGCCTCGCCGGTCGCCTCGGCAGTGGCTTCCGCAGGAGCCGCCTCCACGGCCTCGTCGGCCGGCGCCGCGTCTCCCGCCGGCGCCGCCTCGGCCGGCGCGGCCGCCTCGGGGGCCGGAGCCGGCGCCGCCGGACGAAGCGGCTGGAACTCACCGTACTCCGCGATCAGCGCGGTGGTGCCGAACGCGTGCGCCCCCGTCGCCGGATCCACGCGCACGCCGGTGAGGCTGCCCGCGCGACCACGATGACCGGTGTCGTTCACCGTGTAGCCGAGGAAGACGGCCACGAAGATGAACGACCCGAGGAAGATGATCTTGTTGAAGGTCTTCTCCCAATGAAGGTGCATGTAGAAGCCCATCACGAGACCGGCCTTCAGCGTCGCGATGATCACCGCGACGAGGAGGTTCCACTCTCCGAGATGGATTCGATAGGCCGCGACCGTGAGGCCGGTCAGCAAGAACAACGCGCCGAGGATCGCGGCGTTGAACTTGGTGGTCGAGACGTGCGCGTGGACGTGGTAGCCGTCCTCGTGCTCGCCGTGAGCCGCGTCGTCGTGAGCGTGAGCGTGAGCCATGTGAACTCTCTGTCTTCCGTACCGAAACTCGTCGTGCTCGCGTCTGCGATCGAGTCGGCGGGGTCAGCCGCCGACATCACGATCAGTCGATGAGGTAGAGGAGCGGGAAGAGGTAGATCCAGATGAGGTCGACGAGGTGCCAGTAGAGCGCCACGAGGTCGACCGGGGTGTTGAAGTCCTTGCTGAACTCGCCGCGCTGGTTGCGCTTCCAGATCCAGAGGATGATGCCGATGCCGACGAGCACGTGGATGCCGTGCAGGCCCGTCATCACGAAGTAAATCCCGTAGAACGTGCGGATGTGGTACGGGACGAGACCCGGGCCCGCGTTCGCGTAGGCCGCCCCGATCGCGGTCTCGACCTCTTGGTAGAACGCCTCGGGCGGCGCGGTCGTGCAGTCGAAGCCCGGACAGCCCCAGTACTTCCCGGGCAGGATGCCGACGTGGATCTTGTGGGTGTACTCGAAGTACTTCACCACCATGAACCCGAACGCGCAGGCGATCGTGACGAGCAAGAAGAGGCTCGTACCCTTGCGGTCCCCGAGCTGCGCCCGCTGCACCGCCATCACGGCCGTGAAGCTCGAGAAGAGCAGCACGATCGTGTTGATGCCGCCCATCTTCCAGTCGAGCAGGTGAGACCCGACCGAGAAGGCCTCCGGGTGCCACGTGCGGAAGATGCCGTAGGCCACGAAGAGACCGCTGAAGAACAGGATCTCCTGCGCGAGGAACGCCCACATGCCGATCTTCGCCGCGTCGAACTGTTGCGCGGGAGTCTCGAAGTGGTGTGCGAGGTATGCCGGCCCGTGGTGGGCGTGGTCGGAAGCCATCGGGATTGTCTCTCCTCGAATGGGAAGGCGAGTAGAAGGCGAAATCGGAAGCGCGAAAGGTCAGAGCCCTCGGCTCACGCCTTCTTGCTGGGCTTGAAGTCCTCTTCGAAACCGTCCCAGAGCTCCTTCTCCGTGCAGAGATGGTAGTCGTAGGGACCGCGCGTCATGACGGGCGTGGACTCGAAGTTGTGCGGGTGCGGCGGGGTGGTGGTCATCCACTCGTAGCCGGCGGAGCCCCAGGGGTTCGCGGGCGCCTTCGGGCCGGAGAGCAGGGACTTGGCGAACATCCAAGCCATGACGATGAAGCCGAGGCCGAGGATGTAGGCGCCGCCGGAGCTCGCCATGTGGAGCGGCTGGAACTGGTCGAGGTACTCGTAATAGCGGCGCGGCATGCCCTGCGAGCCCATCACGAACTGGCTCAAGAAGGTCACGTTGAAGCCGACGAACACGAGGAACCACGCCACGCGCGCGAGGCCTTCGTCGTACATCTTCCCGACCATCTTCGGCCACCAGTAGTGCAGGCCGCCGAGGAAGCCGAACACCGTGCCGCCGACCATGACGTAGTGGAAGTGGGCGACGACGAAGTAGGTGTCGTGCAGGTGGATGTCGACCGAGAGCGTCCCGAGGAAGAGGCCCGTCAGACCACCGATCGTGAAGAGCACGAGGAACGCGAGGGCGTAGAGCATCGGCGACTTGAACGAGATGTTGCCCTCGTAGAGCGTCGCGACCCAGTTGAAGACCTTCACGCCCGACGGGATCGCGACGAGGAAGGTCAGGGCCGAGAACACCATCGTCGAGTACTCGCTCATGCCCGACGTGAACATGTGGTGGCCCCACACGAGGAAGCCGAGGAGCGCGAGCGCGATGGAGCTCATCGCGACGAACATGTAGCCGAAGATCTTCCGCTGGCTGAACGTCGCGATCAGCTCGTTCACCACGGCCATGCCGGGGAGGATCATGATGTAGACGGCCGGGTGGCTGTAGAACCAGAAGAAGTGCTGGAAGAGCACCGGGTCGCCGCCGAGCTGCGGGTCGAAGATGCCGACCGAGAGCGTCTTCTCCATGATGAGGAGGAAGAGCGTGATCGCGAGGACGGGCGTCGCGAGGACCTGGATGACGCTGGTCGCGTAGATGCCCCAGATGAAGAGCGGCAGGCGCTTCCAGTGCAGGCCGGGCGCGCGCATCTTGTGGACCGTCGCGATGAAGTTCACGCCGGTGAGGATCGACGAGAAGCCGAGGATGAACGCCGCGCCCGTCATCCAGATGACCGACGAATCGGCGCGCGTGCTGTACGGCGTGTAGAAGGTCCAGCCGGTGTCCACGCTGCCCGCGACGATCGCGACGACCGCGAAGATGGTCCCGAAGCCGTAGATCCAGAAGCTCGCCAGGTTCAAACGCGGGAAGGCGACGTCCTTCGTGCCGAGCATGATCGGCAGGAAGAAGTTGCCGAGCGCCGCCGGGACCGACGGGATGATGAAGAGGAACACCATGATCGCCCCGTGAAGGGTGAAGATCTTGTTGTAGGTGTCCGCCTCCATGATCGTCTCCCCGTTGAAGAGGAGCTCGGTTCGCACGAGGAGCGCCATGACGCCCCCGAGGAAGAACATGAAGAGAATCGCAATCAAATACATGATCCCGATTCGCTTGTGATCGAGCGTGAAGATCCAGCTCTTGAGCCCACGCTCGTGCGTGAGGTAGTTGGCGGCGTCGCCTTGGGAGCCGTGCGAGGGGATGGCGGTCTCAGCTTGGACGGTCATGGGACTTCCTGTGGACTTCGGAAGATGAGACTTCGGAAGGTGAGCGGGCGGACCGGCTCACTCGGAGAGGGTGCGCATGTACGCGATGATGGCGTCGATCTGACGATCCGACAGGCGGTAGGGCGGCATGTTGACCGCGGCGTAGCCCGTCACGATGTGGGCCTGCGGCTGCAGGATCGACTCGCGGATGTAGTTCTCGTCCGCGACGTAGTTGCCGCCGTCGACGAACGAGCCCTGGCGGCCCCAGAGCCCCTGCCAGGTCGGGCCGGGCGCGGCGGAACCGTCCGCCGAGTGGCACGCGTTGCAGCCGTTGCTCGTGTAGAGCTTCTCACCCCAGCACGCGGGCTGATTCTCGGAGCCCTCACATTCCGCGGGCGGCGGCGGACCGAGCTCGAGGAACTCGTCGTACGCCTCGCGCGTGATCACGCGGACGTCCGCGAGCATCGTCGAGTGGTTGGTGTTCCGACCCGCGGAGTCCGTGATGCCCTGCGGCGCGCCGCAGTACTCGGTGCAGAAGAGCGGGAGCACACACTCGCCCGCGCGGCCACACATGTGCGCCTCGGGGCAGTCCGCGTCCGTCTCGCACGCGCGCGTGTCCGTGAGCTCGGTCGCTTCGAACCAGAGCGTCGTGTACATGCCGGGGACCGCGTCGCGCTTCACGCGAAAAGCCGGGATGAAGAACGAGTGGAGCACGTCGCTCGAGCTCATGATGATCCGCACCGGCTCGCCGACGGGGATCTTCAGCACGTTCAGCTCGTCGATGACGCCGCCTTCGTGCTCGAACTCCCAGTTCCACTGCATCGCGCGCGTGCGGATGTCGCGCGCGTTCTGCGGCGCAACCGTACCGTGGAGGTAGGTCGTGAAGCCCGCGTGGAAGAGCCACACCAGCAAGAAGAGCGGCGCGACCGTCCACGCGATCTCGAGCGCGGTCGCGTGTCCCGGCGGCTTGGACGAATGCCCCGGACGACGGCGATACTTCCAGGAGAAGTACACCGTCGCACCGACGATCGCGACGAAGAAGACTACGCTGATCCAGTAGATCACGTAGTACATGTCGTCGACCTCGGGGGCGATGGTCGAGAGCTGGGGCGGGAGCTGAAGGGTTCCCTGCGGTTCGGTCATGCTTCAACCTGCTTGGCAGGCCGAGGAAGTGCGCTTTCCTCGGTGCGGAGTTTCGAGGTGTCGGTCGGAGCGCGGGGCCCGTCGCCGAGGCCGTCGAGGCCCTCGTCGAAGAGACCGCCGCGGCGCCGTTCGCGGCGCCAGAGAACGAAGATGAACGCGAAGAGCGCGAAGGCGCAGAGCGCGCCGCCGATCTTCATCACGTTCCAGGCCATCAAGACGTAGCCCTGCGAGGCTTCGTCGTAGCTGTAGCAGTAGAGGAGGATGCGCTCGCCCGCGCTGATCGAGCGCCCTTCGGAGGCTTCGAGGAGCGCGAGCCGGACGTCGCTCGTCTCGAAGCGGAGCCCGTAGAGGTAACGCGCGAGCTTGCCCTCGGGGGTGAGGAACATCGCGGCCGCCGTGTGGGCGTACTGCTGCTGCCGCTCGTCGTAGAAGTAGCGGTAGCCCGCCGCGGTGGTGACGCGGGCGATGGACT
>JALOQC010000229.1 GCA_025453555.1 Myxococcota bacterium
GGAAGCGTGCGGGTGTCTCGTCGCCGCCGACGTTGCGCGCGTCGAGCCGGTCGCGCATGACGTTCGGTCCATGCGACCGACGCAGACACCGTCGCTCACCTCCGTCTACGTCCACTTCCCTTGGTGCGCGCGGAAGTGTCCGTACTGCGACTTCGCCACGCGCGGCGTGGACCCCACGACGATCCCGCACGAGGCGTACGCGGACGCGGTGATCGCCGAGCTCGACCTGCGTCGCGATGCGCTCGCCGGCCGGACGCTCACGAGCGTCTTCTTCGGCGGCGGCACCCCCTCGCTCTGGAACGGCCCCGCCCTCGGACGTGCGCTCGCCGCGATCCGCGAAGCGTTCGACGACGAGGTCGCGGACCTCGAGATCACCGCGGAGTGCAATCCGTCGAGCCTCGACGAAGCGAAAGCGGAAGCCTTCGCCGCGGCAGGAGTGAATCGGTTGAGCCTCGGCGTGCAGTCGCTGCGCGACGAGCGGCTGCGCTTCCTCGGCCGACTGCACGATCGGCAGGGCGCGCTCCGGGCGCTCCGCACTGCGCGGCGGGTGGTTCCGCGGGTGAGCGGCGACTTGATGTTCGGGATGCCCGATCAGACGGCCGACGATCTGCGCGACGAGATCGCGGAGATGCTCGACGAAGGCCTCGACCACGTCTCCGCCTACGCACTCACCATCGAGCCGGGGACGCAATTCGGGACGCTGCATCAGCTCGGCAAGCTGCGGGTCGCGCGCGAGGACGACTACGCGGCGATGTTCGAGATCGCGGAGCGCGCGTTCGGCGACGCGGGGCTCGCGCACTACGAGGTGAGCAACTACGCGCGCCCCGGCGAAGAAGCGCGGCACAACCTCCACTACTGGCGCGGAGGGGCGTACCTCGGTTTGGGCGCCGCCGCGGTCGGCATGTTGGACGATGCCGAAGGCGCGTACCGATGGACCAACCGCAAGGACGCCGATCGGTACCTGCGAGCCATCGAAGAAAGTCGCTTGGAGCTCGAGGAGAGCGAACGGCTCGACGCGCAGGATCGGATCCGTGAGGCCTTGATGCTCGGGCTGCGCACCGAGGAAGGCGTCGACCTCGAGGCGCTCGAAGCGCGGGTCGGAATCGCGTGGACCACCGGCCGTGAGAAGTCGTTCGCGCGTCGCCTCGCGAGCGGCGACGTGGTGCAGATCGGCGATCGACTGCGGGTGCCGAAGGAGCGTTGGCTACGCCTCGACGGGATCGTGGCGGACCTGTTCTGATGCTTCCGCGCGAGATTTGGAAGGTCCCGCGGCGGGTTCGTCTGAACGCCCCCGATCACCCGCGAGGGCAGCGGCCGGCGTCGTCGACCTCCTCACGCCAGTGGCGGGAGAACACACGTCCGACACGGTGATCGTGAACGATGCTTCGCAGGCCGCCCCCCCTCCCCCGCGAATCTGCAAAGAATTTCCCCTGGCACGCCCCTTGTTTAGGCTGGCCCTCATGCGCCAGACCCTGCTCGTCGCCTTCGCCCTCCTTTCCGTCGCCTGTGCGGGCGACGACTCCCTCGCCGTGAGCGGCGAGGTTCGTGTGGACGCCGAAGGGACCCCGACGGGCTTCGTCTTCGACCGGCGCACCAACCTGCTCGACCCCGACCTCGCAGACCCCGAAGACCGACGGCTCCGTGGACGTTGCACGATCGGTCGCGACGACGCGGGCGAGGACGTGATCGCGGTGTCGATCGAGCGCGCCCCCACGAGCGCGGAGGGGGCGGCCATCGAGCGCTTCTCGCTCCGCACGAACCGCGAGAACGGCGGCGAGCTCTCGGTGGAGCTCGGCGGCGTGACCTACGACGCGGATGCGTCCGCGAGCTGCTCGATCGCGCTCGACTACGCGGTGCGCAGCGACGGCATCGCCGGCGTCACCTTCGACTGTGACGCGATCGATCCCACGAGCCGGGGCGCTTCGGTCACGGGCGACCTCGCGTTCGAGGGTTGCGACGTGGAGTGAGATCACGACGAAGACGCCACTCTCGAGACGAAAGGGCCCGCCGTGTGCGGGCTCTTTCGTTTCTCGACGACGGCGCGACTCGTGGGTCTGTGGATCGAGCTCAGCCCGCGCGGGCGGGAATGAGCACCGGGCCGAGCAACACCGCGACCACCACGAGCACCAGGATCGCGAGGTAGGCGTACGCGAGACCCGCGAGACCGCCGACCTCGGCGCCGCCCGCCATCTTGCGCAGCTTGCCCGAGATGGCGCCGTGGAGGCCCGCGGCGATCACGACGAGCAGGAGCTTGCCGTGCATCCAGCCGGCGCGCGCGTAGAGGTCCCACGAGAGCGCGAGCATCGTGAGGCCACCGACGAACGCGAGCACGAGGCCGGGCGTCGCGATGCGGAGCGCCACCCGGCGCGCGAGGGCGGCCACGGGAGCGCGCTGATCGCCGGCCGCGGCAGCCGCGACGAGCGCGACGCCGATGGAGGTGCCGAGCCAGAGGAAGGCACCGACGAGGTGGAGGGCCTTGAGCCAGAGCAAGTGCATGGGTCGCTCGCGTGACGCTCGACGAACGAGCGATCGGTAGGGGTCGACGGAGGAGATCGAGCGGAGGCTCGATCAGAGGGCCTTCTCGTACACGCGGTAGGTCTTGTAGACCTTTCCGCGCATCGCTTGGATGCCGAGGTTGATGGGGCGGTTGTCCTCGAGCGTCCAGCTCAGCTCCGCCCACTGGAAGCCGTGGCGAACCCCGCGATGCGCGAGCTCCGCGTACATCGCGGTCGAGAGCGCGCCGTAGCGCTTCTGGCCGCGCATCTCCTGGCGGATGCCGAGCAGCATCAGGCGCCCCGAGCGCACGTCCTTCTTGATCTTCAGGTGCCAGAGGAGCTTCGCCCAGAGGGTCGGGAAGAGGCTGCCGTTGGTGCCGCGGAGGATCTCCGGGAGGTTCGGCAGACAGATCACCATGCCGACCGGGCGGCCCTTCACCTCGGCGAAGAACGCGAGGCGCGGGTCGATGAGGATCTTGAAGTCCTCCGCCATCTTCTCGACCTCGGCCTCGGTGGCGGGCACGAAACCCCAATTGTTCGACCACGCGTCGTTGAAGATCTCGAGGATGTGATCGAGCTCTTCGCGCATGCGCGAAGGGTCCACGCTGCGGAAGCGGACCTCGGGGAGCGCGTTCATCTGCTCCCACGCCCGCTGCGCGCGCGGGGGCGGAGCCTCCACGTGGTACTTCCAGGCGAGCAGGTCCTTGGCCTTCGTGAGCCCGCACGCCTCGGCGAGGCGCTGCTGATACGGCCGGTGGTGCGCCATCATCAGCGCGGGCGGCGTGTCGAAGCCGTCCACGAGGAGGCCGCACTCTTCGTTGATCGTGAAGCTGAAGGGTCCGCGCAGGACCTTCATGCCCCGCGCACGCAACCAGGCGCTCGCCGCGTCCAGGAGCGCCCGCGCGACCTCGGCGTCGTCGATCGTGTCGAAGAAACCGAAGAAGCCCGCGTCGTCACGGTGGATGCGCAGGTGCTCGCGATCGATCTGCGCGGAGATGCGTCCGACGAGCTTCCCGTCGCGGTGCGCGGTGAACAGCGCCCCCTCCGCGTGCTCCCAGAGCGGGTTCTTCCCTGGCGTGAGGCGATCCTTCAGCTCCATGCGGAGCGGCGGCACGTACGCGGGATCGTCGCGGTAGACGAGGTCCTGCACCGCGATGAAGGCAGCAATGGCTTCTTTGGAGCCGAGGGCGTGCTCTCGAATCTCGACCGTCATGCTTCTCCGTGCCGGTCTCGTCGTCGTGCCACGCGGCGACCGCGGCGACGAGCAGCGACGCCGGCTTATCGCGTGCGGGTCGGAGCGTCGAGCCTTTCGGTCGTCTCGGTTACCCTGCCGGTCGGGCGCGCCGGCTCGGCCGAGCGCTCGGAAGGCCCCCGGCGTGCTCGTGCGTTCCCGTTCGCCGCGAGTTTGACCCGCGGATCGGTCCTCCTACGATGAACGCCATGCTTCTGCGAGTCGCGCCGTCGCGCCTGCTCTGCTTCCTGCTCGTCGCCGCCACGTCGGTCGCCACCCCGATCGGGTCCATCGCGCACGCCCAATCCCAGGCCGCGGCGCCCGGGACCGCGCGCGAACGGCTCGCCCGCCTGCAGGCCGCGCGGCCCGCGTCGGTGCCCGAGGGAGCGCTGACCTCGATCCAGCACCTGCTCGACACCGCCGATCGGATCGAGCCGCGCTACCCGGTGCAGGCGCCGCGTTGGCGCGCGCGCGCGGAGCGTTACCTCGGCGAGGTCGAGGCGGGACGCGATCCCTACGTCGCGGCGGACGGAGAGATCGTCAACCGCGGCTACCGCTCGCCGATCTCCACCGTGCTGCAGGGCTACGCGATCTACCTCCCGCCGAACTACGACCCCTCGCGTCGCTACCCGCTCTACATCGCGCTCCACGGCGGCAGCTCGAACGGCAACCTCTTCCTCGGCGTGGTGCTGGGGAACAACATGGATTGGCTGCGCTACGATCAGTTCGTCTACGACGACTTCTCGCCGCGCTGGTCTCCCGAGTGGATCGTGGTCGCGCCGACCGGCTTCGGGCAGATCCTCTGGCGCTGGATGGGCGAGCAAGACGTGCTCGACGTGATCGCGGACGTGCAGAAGCACTACTCGGTGGACGAGGATCGCGTGGTGCTCGGCGGGCTCTCGAACGGCGGCCTCGGCGCACACGCGATCGGCACGCGGCACGCGTGGCGCTTCTCGGTGGTGCAGGCGATGGCCGGCGCGCCGAGCTGGACACAATACCTCGGCGGGCTCGGGCGATTGCGCGGCGCGGAGCGCACCGAGGTGCTGCGCTACAGCGGCCTGCACTTGCTCGAGAGCGTGTGGGGCAGCGACTACCGCTACTACCACGGGCGCACCGATCCGGGGCCGATGCGACCGCGTTACGTGGAGGAGCTCGACGCGGAGGTCGCGCGGCTCGGCGCACCGGCGCGTGGCGTCTGGTACGACGCGGGGCACGACATCCTCTACCTCGTGCATCGGCACGGCCGCGTGTACCCCGGGCTCGCGGAGGAGCGCCGCGATCGATCGCCGCGCGAAGTGCGGGTGGTGAGCGGCGACTACCGCGCGTCGCGTCAGCACTGGATCGAGATCACGCGCTTCGAGAATTACCCCGAGCTCGGACGTGTGCGCGCGGTGGCGAACGAGGGCGGTGAGCTCACCGTGGAGACGCGCAACGTGCGCGCGTTCGCGATCGACGTACGCGACGCGCCGCTCGGCGAGACCACACGCATCACCATCGACGGCGCGGAGGTGCACCACGGCGAGCGCGCGGGCCTCGGGCATCGCTTCCACGTGGTCCGCGAAGGCGGCACGTGGCGCGCCGGGTTCCCGAACGAGCCGGCGAAGAGCAAACGTCCGGGGCTCGCGGGTCCGATCACGGACACCTACTACGGGCGGATGGTGCACGTGTACGGCACCGGGAAGCCCGAGCACACCGAGGCGCTTCGGCGCGCGGCGGAGCGCGGCGCGCGTGGCTGGCCGCTCTGGTCGTGGGATCTGCGCCAAGAGGTGATCGCGGACACCGAGGTCACGGACGCGCTGATGCGCGACGCGACGATCGTCCTCTACGGCACGCACGGCGACAACGCGGTGCTCGATCGCATCGCGGGCGCGCTGCCAATCCGCGTCGAAGGCGAAGCGGTGGTCATGGGCGGCCAGCGCTTCGTGGGCGCGGACGTCGGCGCGCGCTTCGTCTACCCGAACCCGCTCGCGCCCGATCGCTACGTGCTCGTGTGCGCGGGCGTGACGCCGAACGCGGTGTCGGCGGGCAACGGCCTGCCGGAGTTCCTCCCCGACTACGTGGTCTACGATCGGCGTGGCATCCCGAGCCGTCAGGATCGCGTCCAAGGGCGCAACGCGCTGCTCGCGGACGGCTACTTCGACGCACGCTGGCGCTTGCCGGGTGCGGAGGAGCCGACGTCGGAAGGAAGCGGCCCCGACCAGCTCGATCCGGCGACGTCGCCGACGACGCGTTCGTCGACTGGCGCGGCGACGGGCCATGCGAGCGGCGCGAACGACGATTCGACGGACGCAGCGGCGGCGGAGTCGACGACCACGGAGCCCGCGCTCGTGATGTTGCCGGGCACCCCTCCGGTGCCGGGACCTCCCGCTCGCTACGCGGCCCCCGCGCGCGATCCGGCCGGCCGCGCCGCGCGACGGATCTGGGCGCGCGTGCCGACCTTCGTGAACTTCCGCGGGACCATCCCGAACGCGACCTGGCGCACGGATCGCCGCTACGTGTGGAGCATCCGCCCGCAGCAGGAGTGTCACGACTCGCTGCGCGCTCAGGGGAACGTGCCCTTTCGTCCGTATCCAGATCCCAACGGCCTCGTTCCTTCACCGGTGGAGATCGTCGGTCCGATCGACGGCGTGTGGTTTCGGATGAGCCACGAGGAAGATCCGTTCGTGACGAGCTGCGAGATGGCGCATCGGTTGCCGGCGCTGGTGGCGATCTGGAAGCGCCACGGCGTGCGGGGCGTGGAGATCATGTCGAGCTGGCGCTCGCAGCCCTACACCAGCTTCCACACGATGGGCCTCGCGCTCGATCTGCCGCGTTTCTGGACCGCGGAGGGCTGGATCAGCTTGCTCACGCACTACGAGGCGACGCCAGAACGCGAGACCTGCGCGGGCGCGGCGCCCCGTGATCCGAAGGCCCGCGCGCTGCGGGCGATGGCGTGCGAGATGGCAGACAGCGCGCTGCTCTCGAGCGTGCTGACGCCGAACTACAACGAAGGCCACCGCGACCACTTCCACGTGGACATCCGCCCCGACGATCCGCGGATGTTCCTTCGCTGAGACGCGCACCGACACGTCGAGCGCTCTTCGTCGCGCAGGCCGTCGCTCCGAGCGTCGGGCTTCGGTGCCGGCCCGACGAGCTGCTCACGGAGAGCGTCGCCGAGCCCCCGTGAAGAGCTCGTCCGCGAGCGCTTCACGGGGAGCTTCACCGAGCCCGTCAGCGCAGCGTGAAGGTCCGGCGCAAGGTGCCGCGCACCGCGCCGCGTGCGTCGTAGGTCGTGATCGCGAACCGTCGCTCGCCGAGGGTCTCGAAGCGGGAGCGTACCGCCAGGCGCGTCGAGCGCACCTCACGCGAGACCTGATCCGTCAGCTCGAAGCGCTCGTCGACCGTGACCGACACCGACGCGACGTCCGCGGACGCGCGCTCGAGCCCGATCTCGTAGAGGCTCTCGCCCATCTGCTTGATGTAGACGCCGGTCCCCGAGGTGACGTCGAGCAGCCCGACGCCGAGCGCGACCTGCGTACCGGAGGCGTCGAGGCCGCGAACCTCCAAGCGCCGCTCGTTGCGCTCGACGCTGAAGGTGTACGAGGTGGGGAAGTTCTCGCCCGCGGCGCGCGCCACCTCGCCGATCACGAAGCCGTCGACCACGTAGCGCACCGAGGTCACCGACGCGGGCGCGAGCGCGCGGAGCTCGTAGCGACCGTCGGCTTGGCGGGACCAGTAGACCTCGAGCGCGGCGAAGCCGTCGTCGGCCGGGGCGTCGGGCTCGGTCGGCGCGTCGGATCCGCAGGAGGCGCCGATGGGGAAGCCTTCGCCCGGAGCACGCGCGAGACGCGCTTCGGTGGCCGGCCCGTACGCGCCATCCTCCGCGATGCGATCTCCTGGATTGTTTCGGTTCCAAAGGCGCTGAAAGGCGAGCGTGGAGAGCGCGCGAATGTCGACGCCGCCCTGGTAGTCGAAGTGCACCGGATCGCCGGATCCGAACCAACGGAAACCCTGATTCGCCATCGGCGTGCGCCACCCGGAGTATGGACTGAGGTCCACCGCCAACCCCGATTGATGGTTGGAACCACCGGGCGGAGCCGCGAGGCCGATGCCGCAGCGACCGGTCTGGTACCAGCGGTAGAGCAGGTATTGCTGCGGCAGGGTGCGCAGGCCCGAGGTCACGTACATCCCGCCCCCACCGTTGCGCGCGGCGCGAGCGAGCGCCTCCGCGGCGGGCGTCTGGAGGAACGGGAACGCCGCCGCGCCGAGCGAGATGCCCGAGCGGTCGATGCGGGACATGAGCCCGGGGCGCAGGCAGTTGAGCTCTTCGATGAGCTGCTCGGAGAGGCCGAACACCGCGGTGGTGGAGCAGCGCGTGGTGACGGCCTGCGCGACCGTGAGGTCGTCCTCGGCGCTGGTGACGTCGCCGATGCTCCCTTCCTCTCCGTAGCCGAGCGGCTCCGACGTGCAGCCCGAGATCGAAACGACGAGTGAGGCGACGACGAGACTCCAGCGAGCGTTCATGCGGGGCGTACGGAGCAGCCCGCGTGCCGCGCGACCTTGCGCGTGATGCGTGCGAGCGCGGCAAGCGAACGAAGCGCGACGCACGGTTCGATCGTCCCGTGGAATCGGGCAGGGTCGCGGGCCTCATTCGATGCGCGCGTGGAGGTCGTCTCGCGAGCGTGCAGACGCGATCCGACCAGATTCCGAACGCTCGAGCGCGTGCGAGTGAGGTTCGCTGTCTCCGAAATTGCGTGGAGCGCACGCGCGAATGGAGCTCACTGTCCCCTGGTTGCGCACCGAGGTTCCCGCGTCGAAGCGACGCCGAGATCCGGCCGGCACGGCGCTTTTTCTTCGGTGCGACGCCGCGTCGGTGGGTCGCGAAGCATCCGCAAGGTGGATGGGCACGAAGCCTGCGAGGCGACGCGGCATGCTCGACTTGCTCCGTGTGCTCCAGTGCTTCTTCCTCGTCTCCGCGCTCGTCGTCGTCGGGTGCGTGAACACGGTCGGGCCCGAGGGGCCCACGGAGGCGTTCACCCCCACCGACAACGCCCCGTCGGAGCTCACCCGCTCCCAGCGTCGCGCTCGCGCTGCGCAGATCCGCGACGCCGCCGCCGCCAACGGGATCCGCACCGGCTGGTTGCTCGCCGGCATCGCGGACGCGGAGACCCAGATGTCGCACTGCTGGCGCGAGCTCACCTGGGCGTGTCAGGGCCCCTACTCCGCCGACTGCGACGGGCCGGTCGTGGCGGGCGCGGGCGACGGGCCCTGCTCGATCCGACAAGGCGGCCTCGGCATGTTCCAGTTCGACGCGGGGACGTTCGACGACACCCTCCGACGCGAGGGGAACCGCGTGCTCTCCATCGCCGGAAACGTCGCGGCGGCGGTGGACTTCGTCGTGAACATGGTCATCGGCAGTCGCTACATCGCCGGCGTCTCGACCCGCGCTCAAGCGCTCGATTGGCTCAACGGAGTCACGACCGACAATTCTCGCTTCACCCCATGGGTTCAGACGGTGACGCACTACTACAACGGCTGTCTCCCGAGCTACTCGTGCTACGGACAGCGCTTCCGACACTACCGGGACAACGCGCTCGGGGTCTGGAACGAGATGGGCGGCGCGCCGTTCTGGAACGACGGCGAAGCGGAGCCCGCGCTGCCGAGCTTCCCGGCGATCGAGGTCTACTGGGCGCGCCAAGCGGACGGTCGCTACGAGCTGCGTGCGCTCGCGGCGGCGGACGTCGAGCGCGTGGTCTACGTGGTCGACGGCTACGTGATCGGCGAGGCGACGCGGCTCGAAGGGGACAACTTCCCCACGGCCTACACCTTCAACGTCGAGCGCAACGAGCGCCGCTTCGAGGTGCGCGGGTACGACGCCGACAACCGCCAAGTGGGGCTCGGCGTGGGGCTGCTCGACGTGACCTCCGGCACCGGGGTGTACGTGAAGCAGATGGGCGCAGGCCTCTACGAGATCGGCCTCGAGCGCGCGCCCGCGGGAGTCGCGGCGATCGAGGTGGTGGTGGACGACCGCTTCACCCTGACCGACCAGGTCTCGCGGGCGACGCGCTCGACGCGGAACGCGGTGCGCTCACGCTTCGAGACGCTCGGAGAGCGGAGCTTCGCCATCATCACGTACGACGCGACCGGGGCCGCGCGCGGAACGCTGCGCCGCACCTTCACGCTGCGTTGAACAGTACGTTTCTCGACGCCGACGACGAGCGCCTTCGACGTGCGCCGACACCGTGCGCCGACACCGTGCGCCGACACCGTGCGCCGACACCGTGTGCCGACACCGTGTGCCGACACCGTGCGCCGACACCGTGTGCCGACACCCTGCGCCGACACCGTGTGCCGACACCATGCGCCGACACCGTGCGCCGACACCGTGTGCCGACACCATGCGCCGACACCGTGCGCCGATGGCATC
>JALOQC010000664.1 GCA_025453555.1 Myxococcota bacterium
CGCACCACCGCGCCCTACGCGTTCTGGAAGCGCCTCGACGCCAAGGAGATCGGCGTCCTGCACGTGATCACGTCGCCCGACTACCGCCTCGAAGGCCCGAAGCTGAAGGTGCTGCGGCACCTGAAGGTCTTCACGCTGATGGGCGACGTCGCGAGCGACATGCCCAAGCGCTACTGACGCTCGAGCGCATGACCCGGAGCGTGCGCGAGCCGCCGGACGCTCGTCGTCGCCCACTGTCCGCGTTGCTCTGAAGCGAAGGCTTGCGTACGATCTCTCACCCACATGGGGGACTGGGACGACGACGAGAAGACGGCCATCGGCGAGGCCCCCGACGTGCAAAAGCTGTTGCGCGGGCGGCCGGAGCAGCGCGCCTACGTCGTGGTGATCGCGGGCCCCAACGTCGGCGAGACACACGAGCTCGAAGGCACGCGCGAGGTAGGCCGCACGAGCGCGACCCCGATCCACCTCATGGATCCCGAGGTCTCGCGCCTGCACGCGCGCTTCGTCGTGCAGGGCAAACACATCGTGGTCGAGGACCTCGGCTCGACCAACGGCACCTTCGTCAACGGCGAGCGCATCGACACGCCGCGCGAGCTCGCGGACGGCGACAAGATCCAGATCGGCACCACGACGATCCTGAAGTTCAGCTACGACGCCCTCGACCGCGCGTTCCAGCAGAAGATGTACGACGCCGCGCTGCGCGACGGGCTCACGGGCGCCTTCAACAAGCGGCACTTCAAGGAGCGCCTCGACGGAGAGCTCGCGTACTCGGTCCGCCACCGCACGCCGCTCGCGCTCGTGCTCTTCGATCTCGATCACTTCAAGCACCTCAACGACACCTACGGTCACCTCGCCGGCGACCACGTGCTCGAAACGCTCGCGAAGCTCGTGACGCGCACCATGCGCAAAGAAGACTTCTTCGCGCGCTGGGGCGGCGAAGAGTTCGCGATCCTCTCGCGCGGCATCGACCTCGAAGGCGGCCGGCGCTTCGCGGAGCGGTTGCGCGCGCTGGTCGAAGGTCACGCGTTCGTACACGAGGGCAAACGCATGCCCGTCACGATGTCGGTCGGCGTGGCCGCGGTGCCCGAGACCGACGTGCGCGACGCGGACGTCTTCGTGCAGTGCGCGGACGAGGCGCTCTACGCGGCGAAGCAGGGCGGACGAAACCGCGTCGTGATGTACGGGCGCTGAAGCGACGAATCGCGTGGCCCATCACGTGGCCGTGGACGTGGTCGTGGACCACGACCACGTCAACGACCACGACGAGATACGGTCTCTCGCACTCCTCCGAGTGTCGACCACGTGATCGGTGCGACTCACTCGCGCCGCAAGAACTCGCAGCTCGAGTCTTCGAGGCACGAGTGCCCCGCGGGATCCGTGTGGTAGCGGAGGTCCTGGCCGCTCGTGGCGCCCCAACGCGCGACGAGGTTGATGAGGTACTGCGAGGTGTCCCACGGCACGTCGCCGTAGATCACCTCGTCGAAGCCGTGGACGCCGCGCGGGATCGCGTAGTTGTTGAGCAGACCGCTCGTGTCCTCGCCCGGCACCGGCGTCCAAACCGCGTCGCCGAGATCACCACGCGGCACGCTGCGCCGCACCCAGCGGAGCGGTCGATCGAGGGTCGGCGCCGGGATCGCGTCGGGCTCGTTGCTCTGGTGGCGGCCGTCCGCGTCGAAGCGCATCCGCCCGTCGCTCATGTCGTCGACGTCGTAGAGGAAGAACGCCGGCCGACCTTCGCCCGGGTTGCGGTCGAGGCGATCGACGCCTTCGAGCACGTGGTAGGCGACGAGCAGATCGTGCGGCGTCGTGAGGCCCGGATAGCGCGCCTCGAAGGCCATCGGCGCGCGCCACTCCGCGAGGTGCTCGGGACCGTCCGGCGGCACGAACGCGAGCACACCCGCCGCGCGCGCGTACGCGTTGCCCGTCGACACCGGCACGCTCTGGTCGCCGACCGAGTTCGCCATCAACAAGCTCCGCGGCCGCGTCGGCACGTCGCTCGCCGGGATCGGCTCGAGGAAGACGCGGCGCGCGTAGTTGATCGGATCGCCCGGCTCGAGGCCGGTCTGCGCGAGGCTGAGCAGACGCCGCAGGTTCGGGGTCTGACGCTGACGACCGAAGCCCATCGCGGGCGAGACGAGCGGATCGCCGGCCGACCATTGCCGCGACTGGAAGCGCGCGCAGCGATCGCAGGCGCTGCTGTCGACCTCGAAGGTGTCGATCACGCGCGTCGGCGTCGCGTCGTCGAGCTCGGGACACTCCGGATACGTCACGGAGCGCGAGGCGCCCGCGTGCAGCTCGATGCGCCAACGATGATCGGGGTCCGAGGGAATCGGCACTCGGAAGTGCATCGCTTCGCCGCCGACCGCGCCCGCGCAGCGCACCTCGCCGTTCGTCTCGTTGCGCACGCGGATCACGACGTCCTCGCCGACCGCCGCCGCGGGCACACACGCGACCTCCATCTCACCGCGCTCGTTGCGATCGGTGCCGAGCGCCCAGACGCTCGCCTCGCCGTCGCCGCAGCTCGAACGATCGCCGCGCTCGTTCGCGGGATCGACCATCACGAAGGGGCCCATCAATCGCAGATGCATCGCCGCGATCACACTGCCCATGTCGTTGCGCGCGCCCACGTCCGTGAGGCCGCCCGCGCCGACGATCGGCGCCACCGA
>JALOQC010000230.1 GCA_025453555.1 Myxococcota bacterium
CGAGGAAGAGAACGGCGAGCACGCCGCCGCCGCGCGCTCGTGGATGAAGGTCGCCGAAGGTCGGCCCGAGCGGTACGTCTACCCGATGTACGCCGCGCAAGCCTTCCTGAAGGCGAACGTGGAGCTCAAGCTCGCCAAGGACCTCGCGGAGCGCGCGACGCAGCTCGCCCCCGAGAACGCCCGCGCCCGCGCCGTGCTCGCGGAGGTATTCCTGCGGGCGGGGATGAAAGCGAACGCGAAGCGCGAGCTCGACGCTGCCGCAAAGCTGGATCCCGAGGCCGATTTCGTGAAACATCTCCGACGCGAGCTGAAGTGAGGCTCGCCCGCCGGCGTCGGCGGCGCACGGTGTCACGACGACGTGCCCTCACGTGGTCGCGTCATCCGACTCACGGGAGATGAGGGCAGGTGCCCTCGGGAGACCGGATGGAAAAGGTCATCGGCATCGATCTGGGCACGTTCAACTCGTGCGTGGCCGTCGTGGAGGGGGGCACCCCGGTCGTCATCGCGAACCGCGGGGGCTACAAGGTCACGCCGTCGATGGTCGCCGTGACCGAGGCTGGAAAGCGCCTCGTCGGTCACATCGCCAAGCGCCAAGCCGTGACCAACGCCGAGAACACCGTCTACGCGGCCAAGCGCTTGATCGGTCGAAAGTTCGACAGCGCTCAAGTCAAACAAGCGATGGCGACCTGCCCGTACCGAATCGTGGAAGGTCCCCACGGTGATTGCCGCATCCAGCTCCGCGACAAGCCCTACAGCGTCGCCGAGATCAGCGCGATGATCCTCCAAGAGATGAAGATGATCGCGGAGGACTACCTCGGCCACGAGGTCTCCAAGGCGGTCGTCACCGTCCCCGCCTACTTCAACGACGGCCAACGTCAGGCCACCAAGGACGCGGGCACCATCGCGGGCCTGGACGTCATCCGCATCATCAACGAACCGACGGCGGCCGCGCTCGCCTACGGCTTCGGCAAGAACATCGACCGCACCGTCGCGGTGTACGACCTCGGCGGCGGCACCTTCGACATATCGATCCTCGAGATCAGCTCGAGCGGCGTCTTCAAGGTCATCAGCACCGCGGGCGACACCTTCCTCGGCGGCGAAGACTTCGACCAGCGGATCATCGACTGGCTCGTGCAAGGTTTTCAGGACGAGCACGGCATCGATCTTCGCCAGGATCGCATGGCGCTCCAGCGTTTGAAGGACGCGGCCGAGAAGGCCAAGTGCGAGCTCTCCGCGGTCAACGAGACCGAGGTGAATCTCCCGTTCATCATCTCGAGCGCGCGCAACGAAGCGCTCCACCTCCAGCGCGTGCTCACCCGCGCGCAGCTCGAGGACCTCACGGAAGATCTCGTGCAGCGAACGGTCCAGATCTGCGAGATGACCCTCGACGAGGCGGGCCTCGAGAAGGACGAGATCGAGGACGTGGTGCTCGTGGGCGGCATGACCCGCATGCCCGCGGTGCAGCGCGCGGTATCGGGCTTCTTCGAGCGCGAGCCGACCAAGGGTGTGCACCCGGACGAGGTCGTCGCGCTCGGCGCGTCCATCCAAGCGGCGGCGCTCGTCGACGACTCGCCCGAGATGGACATGGTCCTCCTCGACGTCACGCCGCACACGCTCGGCATCATGGTCGTCGGTGGCTACTTCGAGGAGCTCATCGCGCAGAACACCACGGTGCCGACCTCGCGCACGAAGCCGTTCACCACGGTGCGCGACAACCAGACGGCGGTGAAGATCCTCGTGCTCCAAGGCGAGTCGCGCCGCGCGGAGGACAACGAGCTGCTCGGCGAGTTCGTGCTCACGGGCCTGCGCCGCGCGCCGGCGGGCGAGGTCACGATCGACGTGACCTTCGAGATCAACGCGGACGGCATCGTCAGCGTGCACGCGCGCGACGTCGAGACCGGCAAGGAACAGTCGATCACGGTGACGGCGACGAGCGGCCTCACGCAGGACGAGATCGACGACATGATGACCGACGCGCAGGACTACGCGGTCGCGCGCCGGGCGGACGAGGTGGCCGAGGGCGCGAAGCAACAAGCGCAGACGCTCATCGCGGAGATCGAGAAGCTCTTCCCGGAGGTCGAGGCGGTGGTCGCGGGCAGCGACTTCGGACGCGACGCGATCGAGAAGGCGCGCACCGTGGTGGAGCGCGCGCGCTCGCTCATGGAGCGCAACGACGCGGCGGGGCTGCGCGAGCAGATCGAGGCGCTCGCGCGCACCCAGCGGATGTTCAAGGGAGTCGTCGGCAAGACGGCGTGACGGAGGGCCGTGGACGAGCGCGACGGCCAACGAGGAAAGAATCGTCCCGCGCGCAGCGGCTCGACGATTCGAGGCATGCCGTCGCCTGCGCCTGCGCCCGCGTCGAAGTCAACTGTGACGGAGAAGGCGACGGCCGCCCCCGAAGAGCTCGCAGACGACGCCAAGAGCACGAAGTCGGAGGCCGCGAAATCCGATCGCGCGAGCAGTGAGCCGTCGCTCTCCCTCGACTGGGCGCCGGACTCGCGCATCACGATGGACTTCACGGGGCCCCCGCTCGAGCTCCCGGACGAGCTCGAAGCAGACGAGCCGCGACGCCCCTCGGAGGCCGCGCCGCTCACGCTCGACCTCGACGAGCTCGACGAGGACGAAGGCGCGCTCGGTCTCGTGCAGCAGACCCGCAAGTCGCACTCCGCGCTCGATCTCGTGGCGGAGATGGCGGAGCGCTACGCGCTCGACGACTTCACGGGCGCGCTCCGGATCGCGGAGCTGGTGCTGGGGCGCGATCCCGATCACCCCGACGCGCGGCGCATCGCGAGCGAGAGCCGCCGCCGACTCGAGCACCTCTACACCTCACGGCTCGGAGGGCTCGCGCGAGTTCCGCGGGTCGCGCTGCCCGATGCCGACCTGCGATGGCTGGGGCTCGATCACCGCGCGGGCTTCCTGCTCTCGCGCGTCGACGGTCAGAACACCATCGACGAGCTCGTCGACATCAGCGGCATGCCGAAGCTCGAAGCGCTCAAGACGCTCGTCGAGCTGCTCGACGTCGGCGCGATCCGTCTGGCGTGATGCGGGTCGGGTAGGGCTCGGCTTCGTCGCACGGCTTCGCGGCCGCACCGTTCGCCGCGGCTCGTGGAGAGCCGCGACGTCGCGACACCGCGTCGCCCTCACTTCGGTGCGCGCTCGAGCCGCGAACGCGCCACGTCCGCCCACTCGCCTTCGGGATCGAGCTCCAGATAGGCCTCCCAATGCGGCATCGCGTCGGCGAAGCGGCTCAGCCGATCGTACGCGGAGGCCAGGTGGAAGTGCGCGTCCGCGAAGCCGGTGTCGGCGTCGAGCGCCCGCTCGAAGTAGGGGATCGCGCGGAGCACGTCGCCGCGCTCGATCGCGAGGAAGCCGAGGTTGTAGAGCGCCTCCGGCTGATCGGGATCGACCACGAGCGCCTTCTCGTAGAGCGCGGTCGCGGCCGGCACGTCGCCTTGTCGAAAGCGCAGGTTGCCGAGGTTCGTGAACGCGTTCGCGAGCGAGGGATCGAGCCGCAGCGCCTCGCGGTACGCTTCTTCCGCCTGGGTCCACGTGGTCGGGCTCTCGTCGAGCCGACAGCCTTCGAGGTAGGCGTCGTACGCGCGCCGCCGATCCTCGCGGCTCGGCTCGCGTCGCAGCGAACGCACCACGTCCTCGCGCAGCGTGTCGACGCGGAAGTCGAGCACGAGCTGACCCGTCACCGGCTCGTACACCGCGTCGGCGGCGCGCACGACCATCGCGTGGCCTTCCGCGACCACGCGCAGCTCCGCGAGCGGACGGACCACCTTCGGCAGCGAGCTGCGCAGCGCGTCCACGCTTCGGCGCACGTCGCGCTGCGAGACCCCCGCCGCGAGCAAGCCCTTCACGACCCGCACCGCGATCAAGTCTTGAAACGAGTACAGCCGTCGTCGTCCGCGGCGCGCGCTCGGCGTCACGATGCCCGCGCGGTCCCAGCTCCGCAGCAGGTTCGGCTCGAGCTCGAAGAGCCGCGCGACCTCGTGCCGGTCGTAGAGATCGGCGAGCGGATCGTCGGTGCGCGGCTCAGCCACCACGCGGCGTTCGCGTGCCGGCTCGGGCTCTTCGGTCTCCTTCGCGATCGGCGGCGGCTCGACGATGCGGTAGCCGCCGTCGCCTCCGAAGACCACGTGGATGACGTTGTCGTCACGATCCTTCATGCGAGCACTCTCGGGCGGATCCGTCGGGCGTCGGGCCCACGAAGCGCGCGGGGGAGGGCACGTTAGTACAACGCCGCGGCCGTGCGAGCCGTTCGCGCGGATCGTAGACCAGGATCATCGCGCGACCCGCTCCGTGCCGTGGTCCGCGAGCGGCCAGTGCAGGTCCACGTCGATCTGCAGGCTCGAGCCGACCACGCGCGCCTGCGTCTCCACGACCGCGCGTCCGAACGCGCGATCCGGATGTCGGTGCGCGACGTCCGCGCAGGCGAGCCGCATCGCGCGCAGCCGCACCCGCACGGAGCCCTGAACCACGCGCTCCAGCCCCTCGGGATCCAGCGCGCCCCGCAGCTCCCGGGCCAGCTCGTCGAGCGCGACGGTGAACATCGTCGTACCGAACCACGACTCGTCGTCGCCTCGTCGCGAGAGCTCACCTTCCGTCATTCGCTCGGACAACGCGAAGAGCAGCTCCTCCGCCTCCCGCGTCAGCGCTTCGCCCCCACGGGAGCGGGTCAGAGAGCTTCGTCGGGCTTTCGCCAGCCCGGGCGCGCGGTGCATGTGCGGAAGCTACGTTTGCCTACATGTGGGGCCAACTTTTGGGCAGTAGGAGAGCGATCGATCGGTTCTCGACCGGGTCGGCGGGTTCGACTTCCACGCGCGCAGCCCTTCGATTGCTCGTCGCATCCGCTTGTCCCGCGTCGGTCGACGGAGCGACCCTCACGCGCGGGGGATCGTTCTTGCGACTCTGCGACACCTGCGGCGCTCGCTTTCGGGGCAACCCCGAACGGTGCCCCTTGGACGGCGGCAACCTCGTGCCGATGCCGGACCCGCTCATCGGGCGAACCCTCGCGGGTCGCTACGTGATCGAGGAGCGCATCGGGGTCGGTGGGATGGGCACGGTCTACCGCGCCAAGCACGAGGTCGTCGGGCGCGACGTCGCGGTGAAGTTCCTCGCGCCCGAGCTGAGCTACGAGCCGACCAATCGCACGCGCTTCTTGCGTGAGGCGCGGGCGGCCAACCGCATCAACCACGAGCACATCATCGACATCACGGACTTCGGCGAGACGGACGACGGTCACGTCTACCTCGTGATGGAGTACCTCGACGGCATTCCGCTCTCGCGCGCGATCGAGGACGGGGCGCTCGAGATGACACGTGCGCTCCGCATCATGAGGCAGATCGCGAAGGCCCTCGCGCGCGCGCACGAGCTCGACGTCGTCCACCGCGACGTGAAGCCAGACAACATCTTCTTGCTGCGCGGCTACGAAGGCGACTTCGTGAAGCTCCTCGACTTCGGGCTCGCGCAGATGAAGGGCGAGCTCCGCGTCACCGCGACGGGCACGGTGTTCGGGACGCCGGAGTACATCGCGCCCGAACAAGCGCGCGGCGCGCCGCTCGGACCGCCCGCCGACCTCTACTCCTCGGGCTGCGTGCTCTTCGAGATGCTCACGGGGCAGCTCCCCTTCACCGGCAGCACGCCGGATCTGATCCTCAAGCACCTCCGCGAGCCCGCGCGTGCGCCGAGCTTCCACGTTCCGACGCTTCCTCCGGAGGTCGACGCGATCGTGCTCCGACTCTTGGAGAAGAAGCCCGACGACCGCTACGCGACCGCGCACGAGCTGGTGCAGGCGCTCGACGGGGTGCTCGGCACGCGCGCGAGCGTCGAGGTCACACGTCCGTCGGTCGCCACCGCATCGGCCACCGACCCACACCCCGGACACCTCGCCCTCGTCGCTCGTTGGCACGATCGGGTCGAGGTCTTTCGCCACCTCGTGCACCGTGCCCACCCGCAGGGCGACGCGCCTCCCTGGCTGGCCGACGCGATCGAAGCGTTGGTCGCGCAAGTCAACGACCTGCGGAAGCTGCTCGAGGATCTCTCGGAGCGCATCACGCGCGCCGCCATCCAACAAGACGAGACCCGCGACGCGCGGCTGCGGATCGGGCACGCGCTCGACTCGCTCGCGTCGGAGATCGCGCGCGTGCAGCGTGAGCGGGCCGAGCTCGACGCGAAGCTCGCGGAGGCGCGCGCGCGCCACGCTCAGGTCGAAGCGCCCCTGCGCGCCGCGTGGGAGCGCGCACCGTCCCCGCACTCGGGCGTCGCGCTCGACGAAGCCACCGGCGCGCTCGCGGAGGCGGGGGCGCTCGCGCGGATTCGCATCGACGCGCGGGCGAAGATCGCGGAGCTCGAAGGCGAGTCGCGTCGCGTGGACGCGGAGAGCGACGACCTCTTCTTCCAGATGGCGCAGCTCAAGGGACGTCTCGCCTCGATGAGCGCGGGCAGCGAGGTCGATCTCGGGGAGCTCCGCGACGAATCGGTCGAGCTCGACACCCGCGTGCAGGCCGAGCTCGACTCCCTCGCGCGCCGCGCCGACCCCGTGGTGCGCCACTTCATGGCGTTCCCGCACCTGCGCGAGGTCGTGCGCGGGGCCGGCTGAGGGCGGGCGAGGGCGAAGACGCGAGCAACGACGTGCTCGCGTACGTGCTCGCGCACGTAAACGCTGACGTGGTCGTTGACGTGATCGTTGACGTGGTCGGCGACGTGGTCGGCGACGTGGTCGGCGACGTGGTCGGCGACGTGGTCGGCGACGTGGTCGGCGACGTGGTCGGCGGCGACGTGAACGGCGGAGTCTTCGAATCACTCTTCGAACGATCTCCGTGCGCACCTCCCCACGCGCCCGAGTGGCACCTCCGGCCGGGCGTGGTACCTCGTCCGGTCGCGGAATGACGCGCGCGCCGAAGTGTTCGCGCGTCGCTCCTCGTCTCCCGCGCTTCACCTCACGGCCCAAGCGTCGACCCGTCTCCAGCGTCCGAGCCTGCGTCCCATGCGCCAGCTTTCTTTTCCTCGCTCCTCCGCACTCCTCTTCCTCTTGCTCGCCGGCTGCGGCGGCTGCGACGAGGAGGCCAGCGCCGAGGCGGCCCTCTCCTCCGCGACCGGCAGCGTCGCGAATGCGCCCGACCCGACCAAGCGGCTGCGAACTCCCGACGGCTACGAGGTGATCGAAGCGACCGACACCATGCGCCGCCAGCGCGAAGCGCTCGAAGAGCAGCGTCGCCTCGACCGCGAGCGTTGGGTGCTCACCCCGACCACGCCCGACCCCGAAGCGGGCGACTACACGCTCGAGGAGGCCGTGACTGGCCTTCCGACCGACGGCGGGCTCGTGGCGGAGATCGACACCACCTTGGGCACGATCTTCTGCGATCTCTTCGCGGACAAGGTTCCCCGCACGGTCGCCAACTTCATCGGCTTGGCCCGCGGCGCGCGCCCGTGGTGGGACCCGCGGCGCGGCGAGTGGCGCCGAGGCGAGCCCTACTACGACGGCCTGATCTTCCACCGCGTCATCCCGGGCTATCTGATCCAGGGCGGCGACCTCTACGGCGACGGCACCGGCAACCCCGGCTACTCCATCCCCGACGAGCCGCACCCGGAGATGACCCACGACCGCGCGGGCCTGCTCTGCATGGCGAGCTCCGACGTGAACGAGAACGGCGCGCAGTTCTTCATCACCGATGGCGCCACCCCCGACCTCGACGGCGACACGCGCTACACGATCTTCGGCCGCTGCCGCGACGTCGAGATCGTCGAGCGCATCGCGCGCGTCCCGCAGACCGAGGGCAACCGTCCGATGACCGACGTCGAGATCGAGCGTCTCCGCGTGCGTCGCGTGGCAGGCGGCGCCGCCAACGCGGTGCGCACGCCGCCGCGCCTACCGGACGGCGTGACCCCGGAGGAGTTCCACCGTGGCGCCTCGCCCGGTCCCGGTGAGCTGTGGGATCCCGCCGCGCGCCGTCGCCGCGAGGAGGGCCTCGAAGCGGACCCGCTCGACCCGCGCACCTTCCGTCCCGAAGGC
The DNA here is from genome assembly GCA_025453555.1 of Myxococcota bacterium. Taxonomy (GTDB): domain Bacteria; phylum Myxococcota_A; class Polyangia; order Polyangiales; family Houyiibacteriaceae; genus JACKEH01. The sequence continues at coordinate 8,018 of JALOQC010000230.1, forward strand.
GGCGAGCGTCAGCGCGTCACGGAGTGATCTCCACCGCCGCGCCCAGCGGACCTTCAAACGAAGAAGAGCGAGTCGACGTCGACTCGCTCTTCTTCGTTTCTGGCTCTCGAGGCTTCAGCGCCACGCGTTCACACACTCGAATCCGCCTTCGAGAGGCTCGCATCCCGCGTTCCAAGGCCACCAGCTGACGTTGGTCAAGCGGGCGCGCTCATCCGGCGCTCCATGCGGCGCTCGGACCGGAGCAACATCTCCTGAAACTTGTTGTCCTGACGCCACACGTCGCCGGCGAGGACGCTGATCAGACCCGAACGAAGCTCGGGGTCGGGGTCTTCGTAGAAGAAGATGTGGTCGATGATCTTCGTGTGATAGAAGCTGTGAATCAGCGCCCCGAAGACTCGGTAGGCGTGGTTCATCTTCTCCGCCAGCGGCGCGAGCAGGGTCGGGTCGGCCTCGCGGCCGTCCGCCAGCGCGGGCCCGAGGATCTTCGAGGCGTGGAACGCGCCGTCCATCGCGAACGCCACGCCGCTCGAGAAGACGGGGTCGAGGAACGCGCGGGCGTCGCCGACGCAGCCCCAGCGCACCCCGGCGGGCACGGTGTTCTTGAAGCTGTAGTCGCCGAGCACCTGGGTCATCGACCGCTTCGCGCCCTGGGTCACCCGTTGCAGCTTCGGGCTCGCCGCAAAACGCTCTTCCCACCACGCCTCGCTGACCACGCCCTTCTGCGCGCTCACGAAACCGACGGAGAGCCGGCGGTTCCCGAGCGGGATCACCCAGCCCCAGCCCTGTTCGAGGATGAGCACCGTGATGTTGCCCTGGCCATCCTCGTGGAGCTCGCGCTCCCCCTCGTCCGACAAATCGTCGAAGTGGACCCAGACCGCGGCCATGCCGAAGCCCTCGATGCGCTCGAAGCTCTTGTGCTGTCGGCAGAGCAAGCGCTCGCGGCCGGTCGCGTCGACCACGTAGCGCGCGCGGAGGACCGAGCCGTCCCCGAGGTGGACACGCGCCTCGCGCTCGTCGGTCTCGACCCGGTCGACCTTCGTCGCGAACCGGACCTCGGCGCCGTGGCGCTTCGCGCACTCCGCGAGCTCGACGTCGAAGCGCGCCCGGTCGACTTGGTAGGCGTGGCTGCGGGTGCCGCTGAGGGCGTCGCAGAAGTTGTAGCGCGCGAACTTGCCGCGCTGCTCGTCGAGGAAGTCGGCCCCCGCCTTGTATGCGAAGCGACCCTTCGGCTCGAAGCCGAGCGCGTCGAAGACCGGCAGCTCGGCGGGCAGGAGCGACTCTCCGATCTTGAAGCGCGGGAAGGTCGACTGCTCCAGGACCAAGACGCGGTTGCCCTCCTTCGCGAGGAGGCCGGCGGTGGTCGACCCTGCCGGGCCCGCGCCGATCACGATGACGTCGTACTGCTCGTCGATACCGCTGCTGTTGCTCATGCCCGCCTCATCACCAACGACGTGTTGATGCCGCCGAAGGCGAAGTTGTTGCTGACCACGACCTCGGGGCGTGCGTCGCGCGCACCCCCGATCACGAACGCTAGGGGCGGAATCTCCGGGTCGACCAGGGCCAAATTTCGGCTCGGCGCCACGAACCCCTCGTTCATCATCGCCACGCAGAAGGCCGCCTCGATCGCGCCGCACGCGCCGAGGGTGTGCCCCGTGAAGGCCTTCGTGCTGCTCACCAGCGCACGTTCGCCGAAGACCTTCCAGGTCGCGCGCGCCTCCTCGACGTCGCCCACCGTGGTCCCGGTGCCGTGCGCGTTCACGTAGTCGACCGCGCTCGGATCGAGCTTGGCGTCGTCGAGGGCGAGCCTCATCGCCGACTCCATGCCCTCGGGGGAGGGCGCGGTGATGTGGGTCCCGTCGCAGCTCGTGCCGTAGCCAACGAGCTCCGCGAGGATCGTCGCCCCACGGGCCTTCGCGCGCTCCCAGTCTTCGAGCACCAACGTGCCCGCGCCTTCGCCGACCACGAGCCCGTCGCGGTCGCGATCGAAGGGGCGGGGCGAGAGATCCGGGCGATCGTTGAAGCGTGTGCTCGTCGCCTGGAGCACGTCGAAGACGCCCGCGGTGATGTAGTGCATCTCCTCCGCGCCGCCGCAG
>JALOQC010000231.1 GCA_025453555.1 Myxococcota bacterium
GCGCGCGAGCACGAGCAGGTCCAGCGCGTCCGGAGTGTCAACCGGCTTGAACTTGTCGAGCGTCCCTTCGGGAACGGGCGGTTGCAGGAACGCCGGCTTGGCGAGGTCCGCGACCACGAGCTGGAACGCTTCCTCGCTCTCAGCGAGCGCCCTCAACGCCTCGCGCCACTCGCGGGCGTCGCGATCGAGGCGCGGGTCGCCGCTGCGGATTGCGACCATGGCCATGAGCTGCACCACGAACGCGTGCATCGCGTGGCGCTGGTGCGGCATCAGGTACGCGAGCTCGGTCGGCTCATCGCGGCCGAGGCGCGCGAAGAGCTCCGCGAGCGAGACGACGCTTCGTCGCTCGTCGGCCAGCGTGAAGACGTCCCGCTCCAGGAGATCGATCGGATCGTGCGGCGGGAGCGCGTCGAGGTCGGTCTCATTCATCGGCGTTCTTCTCCGTTCGGCGGTCGGTTTGGCTGTCGGCGGACTCCGCGCGGAGCCCGAGGCGGTCGTAGACGAAGCGCGCGAGCACGACCCCGTCCTCGCCTCGCGCTTCGAGCACGGTCGTCTGCGCGTCGGTGGACATCACGTGGCCCGTCGGCTCGGCGGGCCATCCATTGGCCAGCCAATGGGGGATCTTCACTCGGAACACACGGGAGCCGAAGGGCGACTCGAACGAGCCTTCGAGCTGGAGCAGCCGGTCTTCTTCGCCGAGACGGGTCGAGATGCGTCCCGTCATCTCCCGATCGGGGAAGCCGTACTCACCGAACTCTCGGCGACGCTCTACGCCGTGACCCTTCGCGAGCGACTTCTTCACCATGCCGCCCGCGTCGGCGGAGCGCGCGTGGATCTGCATCGGCTCACCGCACCGGGCGACGACGGCCGCGAGCGCCTCCGGATGGGTGGTGCGCTCGACCAGCATTCGGTTGTCTTCGGGGATCGCGAGGGTCGGCCGCTCGATCAAGAGCGAGCGCGTCGCCTCGAGGATCCGGAGGTCCTCGTAGACTTTGCCGAAGCCGTGGCTTCCCTTGACCTCGCCGCGCGCGTCGAGGAGCTCTTCGAGCGGGCCGGGGTCGAGCACCACGCAGCGCGCACGACGGTACGGCTCGGGCCGAGCCTCTTCCGGTCGCTTGTGACGGTGCAGGCGCCCGATGCGTTGGAGCAACACATCCATCGGGCAGAGGTCGGTGATGAGCAGGTCCGCATCGAGGTCGAGGCTCTGCTGCACGGTCTGAGTGGCCACCACGACCGTGCCGACACCACGCGGCGCGTCCTTCCCGAGGACGGCTTCCACGGCTTCGTCGAGCTTTCGGCGATCGTCGTCGACGAAGCGCGAGTGATGCAGCGTGGCGATCCCCTCCACGCGGAAGAGCAACGGGTCGTCGCCCGGCGCGAGCAGCGCTTCGAGCGCACTATGCGTGGCGACCGCGTCGACGACCGTGTTGCGCAGCACCAGCACCTTCGCGCCCACCCGCGCCGCCGCGAGCGCACGCAAAGCGATCGTCTCCGGCTCGTCGATGACGTCGGAGAGCTCCACGAAGCACTGCTTGGGATTGCCGGGCGTGATCGCGGGGAAGGTCGTTGGGGGACGGTCGCCTTCGGCGTGATGAACGGCGGGATACGGCGTCGCGATCGCTTCCTCGAGCGAGAGCACCGAAGCGCGCTTGCCCGAGAGTCGCCCGAAGAAGCTCCGCTGGGGCGTGGTGCCGAGGGTGGCGCTCATCAGGAACGCGTGGCCGCCACACGCGAAGTGGAAAGCCAGCACCTCGTCGAGCAGGGCGGTCATGTACGCGTCCGAGGCATGCACCTCGTCGACGACGAGGAGCAGTCGCGAGAGCGCGGTCGCGCGGAGGTGCGCGTGGCTCACGACGAGGGTCGAGAGCAACACCTGATCGATCGTTCCGACGACGATTGCGCCGGCGAGGAAACGTTTGGTGTTCTCGGCCGCCCACGTGCGGTGTCGGTTGCCTCGGTCCGGCCACAAGAACTCGAACTTCGGGAGGGGCTTTCCTTCGTCGTCGTCGACTCGGAGGTAGCCCGGCACGGCGAGCACCACCGGCGGTCGCTCTTCCTTCGGCCGTGACGAGAACGTCGATTGAACGGCGCGAACCACGCGCTCGTGGATCTGGGTGGCCGAGGTCCGCGTCGGGAGCGCGAAGTAGAGACCGTCGACCGCGCCCGCGCGGAAGAGCTGGGCGAAGCGATGAATCGCCGCTTCGGTCTTGCCTGAGCCCGTCTCGGCTTCGAGAACGGTCAGCGAGGACACCCGCGACGCCGGAACGGGCAACGCATCGACCACCGATTGAGCGGGTCGCGGCGAGAACGGGCGCTCTGGGGTTCCGAAGACGTCGAAGTCGTCGCGACATGCCGAGCGCAGTGCCTCGACGGCGAGGTATCGATCTCGCACGAGCTCTCTTGCGCGGGCTCGCGCGCGCGGCATCGGGTCTTCGGTGAGATCGTCGACGAAGGCGAAGACTCGTTTGTCGGAGCCGAGCCAGTCCGCGAGCATCACGATCCCAGCGAAGAAGTGCTGCGCTTCCGCAGAATCGGGCAGCTGCGCTTCGGGTGGAGCGACCGTGAACGCTTCCGGACACCAACGTCGCGTGAGCTCGAACAAGCGCTTCATGCCTGCCAGCGGATGGAGGCCGCGCGCGGGCTCGAACACTCGGGCGTCGAAGCCGAGCGAGCTGCCGTGCTCGCCCATCTTCTCCGGACGGCCGTGGTGGCTGATCGAGGCGGCGAGGTACGAGAAGGTTGCTTCGCCGAACACGTCGAGCGGTCCGAGGATCTCCGCGATGGCGTGCGTGATGGGCAGGTTCGCTGAGAGCGCCTTTACGATCGGCTCGACGTGTCCGCCCTGCGGCTGGCGATCGCGGTACGGACGGTTCTGGAAGCTGATCGCGTACTTTCCGAGGTCGTGCAGTGCCGCGAGCACCACGAGCCGCGCGAGCAACATCGGATGCAGCGAGCTTCGCCCCATCAAGTGAGCGAGCCGCGCGCCGAGCAGCGTGTCGCGAAGCAGTGCCTCACAGCTCGCTGCCACGTCCGCGCAGTGCGCCTCCACCGGGTTCCACTCCAGGACGCGACCCTCCTGGTCCTGATCGAGCTTTCCCCAGAAGTCCGTCGGCTCTCCCCTCATCACCCCTCCCCGCGAACCTGCGTCGTTCGCGTCGAGCCTGCCCGCCCACCCCCACGACCCGCACGCACCTCCCCATCACCTCCGCTCACCTTGCGTGAGCGGACCTCGTCATCCTCGCGATACCGCCCGAGCGCGACGCTCAGCTCCTCCCGCACGCGCTCCCGCAACGCCGCGGGCTCCAGCACCTCGGCGTGTCGTCCCCACGACAGCACCCAGCGCGAGACCTCGACCAACCCCGCGACGTCGGCTTCGACGATCACCGCGCCGTCGGGTTCGTGGAAGACGAGCTGCCCAGCGACGAGCGGATACTCGCGGACGCTCCATGCCGCTTCGTTCGCGATCCGGATACGGACGCGAGTCTCGTCGCCCTGCCAGGTCTTCACCGCGCTCGCGAAGAGCGCGTCGAGGTCGACGTCGGGGTGCTCGTCGGCGCGCTCCGTGAGGACCACCACCTCTTCGACGCGCGCGATCTTGAACGTGCGCAGCGCGCCGCGCTCGATCGCCCAGGCGTCGAGGTAGGGATCGAGACCGCTCGAACGGATCGCGAGCGGATCGAGGTGGTAGGTGGTGGCGCGTCCGGCGTTCTTCGCCACGCGCACGCGAACGCGAACCCGACGCCCGGTCTGCATCGCGCGCTCGAGGGACGCGAGCACGGTCGGCGCGATCGGCTCGCGATGCGGCGGTCGCACACGGACGTGCTGGGCGGTGGACTCGTCCGCGAGCTCGGTCGAGAGCGCGCCGAGCGCTCCGCGCGCGGAGGTCCCGCTGAGCGATTCGAGGGAGTGGTACGCGAGCTGGAGCGCAGCGCGCTCGGTCGGCGTGGCGGCCAACGCGAGGGGGGCGCCTTCGAGCACGTGACGAACCTCGCCCGTCACCCGCTTGCGCGCGATCGCGATGCCGACCTGCTCGCGCAGCGCCTTGAGGTCACGGTCGACGGTCGGTCGGCTGACCTGCAAACGCTCCGCGAGCTTCTGGCTCGACAGGCCTCCGCGATGCTCGCCGAGCACCCGAAGGAGTCGAAGCTGGCGTCCCAGGACTTCGCGGTTCTTCACGTCCCCAGCGTTTCGAAGGGCGGGAACGATCGCGCCGACCGTGATGGTCGACCCGCACCCCCGCACGAGGACGTGGATTTCAACCCGCAGCCCCAGCGGAATCAACCGCTATTGCAGAAATCGACTACCTCATTTGAGGTAGGCCACGAGGACCCAGCGACGGTCCACGCGAGTCCGAAGTGTCTGGAGTCGCGAATCAGTCGGTAGCGACCGTGCGGCAGCGGCCGCTCCCGCTCGACCGATCCCGACCCACCGCACGCCCCACGCCCACCCCCGCCCCACCAACCATCTCGCCCCCACATCCCACCCCGCCCGAGGCCCCGCGAAGCATCTCCGACTTCCATCCCGACCCCTCGGGAGGCCCCACGAAGCATCTCCGACATACTTCGCGACCCCTCTCGAGGTCTCGCGAGGTATCTCCGACATACTTTCCGCGCCAACCCCGGCCCGCGGAGCATCTCCAACCCGTTTTCGACCCCTCGGTCACTCCGAAACAACCCCAGCACCCGAATTCCGGAGCGATCTCGGGACGCCGACCCCATGGCACCGTCGCGCCGACGTTCGAGAGGCGGAGGAAACGCACGCGCGCCCGCTCGAGGCGCGCAACTCGCCCTCCGAGCGAGCGAGCACCCGCCCGTTCGTGGCCGTGGTGGCTGCGGCTCACCCCGGAGATCCGGGGATCGGTTTCCGTTCACTCGAGAGAAGAATCATGCGTTTCGATGTCACCAAGCTCGCCGCTCAGATCAGCGGCTACACGTCCACGTGCCGCGTCGCGAGCCGGCACGTGGGCACCCTCGCCGACCTCCTGACCGCCCGCGCGCCCAAGGACTTGTCGCCGACGCAGGCCAAGGCGCTGGAGCTCGTGAAGCTCCGCGCGGTGGAGGTGGATCAGGTGCGGCGCAACCGGCTCGGGGCGACGTCGCCGCGGATCGGTCAGCAACGGCAGGAGCTGGCCAGCGCGTGGTCGAGTCTGCACGGGGCGCTGGTCGCGCTCGCGAACGTGCCGGCCGACATCGGCGCGGAGGCGGGCGAAGCGACCGCGATCGTGGGGCGTCTCTTCCCGAGCGGGCTGAGCTTCGTCAATGGCGACGTGATGGCGCTCTGGGGCGACACGAAGATGCTGCTTCAGCGCATCGACGAGGAGGGGCTTCAATCGCGCATCGACGCGCTCGTGAGCCCGTCTCTTCTGCGTTCCGTCCGTGCGGCGCGTGGGCGACTGGCGTCCGTGCTCGGGCTGGACGGCGTGGAGAGCGAGCTGACGAGCGGTCCGACGCTCGCCGTCGTGAACAGCTACTTCGCGTTCGCGGTGATGACGTATGCGCGGGCGCTCTCCGCGGACGTCGATCTGGACGACGACGCCTCCATTCAGCGCTTCTTCTCCGCGGTGCAGCCCTTGGACCGGCTGCGCGTCGACACGCGTCCCGGCGGCAAGGGCTCGCCGGAGGTCGAGCCCGAGGAGGGCGACTTCGAGGAGGACCCGGCGGTGGTCGGGCCGGTGCCCGGGCTTCCGGACGATCCGGAGGTCAATCCGTTCTACCACCCGCCCACGGACGCATGAGCGGCGACCGCGCGCACTGCGAGCCCTCCACGACGACCACGGATCGGGGGCGGGCTCGCACACGCGCCCGCACGCGAAACGCACGGCCCCCGCCCGAGGCGCGACGCGTGGTGCCGACGGAGCCGACTGTCGCGGTCGCTGCGAAGCACCTCGAGGACCGTCGACGACCGCCACCACCGTCGACGAGAGTGGGAGATCATCCAGAAAACGAAGAGAGGCCCCCGAAGGAGCCTCTCTTTCACACGCGGAATCGGTTCCGAAACTCGATCAGAGTCGCGGGCCGGCGGCGCGGATCGCTTCGCTCGCACCCGCTTCGAACTTCTTGAAGTTGTCGACGAAGAACTTCGCGAGCTTCTTGGCCGTCGCGTCGTACGCCGCCTTGTCGGCCCAGGTGTTCTTCGGCCAGAGGATCTCGCTCGGGACGCCCGCGCAGCTCGTCGGGACCGCGAAGCCGAAGGTCGGATCTTCGACCGTCTCGACCTTCGCGAGCGAGCCGTCGTGGATCGCGTCGAGCATCGCGCGGGTGTATTTGAGGCTCATGCGGTGACCGACGCCGTAGGGGCCGCCGGTCCAGCCGGTGTTCACGAGCCAGGTCGTGGCGCCGTGCTTCTGCAGGCGCTCCGCGAGCAGCTCGGCGTACTTCGAGGGGTGCCACACCATGAAGGGGCCGCCGAAGCAGGCGCTGAAGGTCGGGCTCGGCTCCGTGACGCCCATCTCGGTGCCGGCGACCTTCGCGGTGTAGCCGCTGATGAAGTGGTACATCGCCTGCTCGGCCGTGAGCTTGCTGACCGGCGGGAGCACGCCGTACGCGTCTGCGGTCAGCATGATCACGTTGTTCGGGTGCGGGCCGACGCAGGGGATCTTCGCGTTGCCGATGAACTCGATCGGGTAGCTGCAGCGCGTGTTCTCGGTGATCGAGGTGTCGGTGTAGTCGACCTCGCGCGTGCGCTCGTCGTAGACGACGTTCTCGAGGACGGAACCGTAGCGGATCGCGCCGTGGATCTCCGGCTCGTTCTCGGCCGAGAGGTGGATCGCCTTCGCGTAGCAACCGCCCTCGATGTTGAAGATGCCGTCCGCGCTCCAGACGTGCTCGTCGTCGCCGATCAAATGACGCTTCGGGTCGGCGGAGAGGGTCGTCTTTCCGGTTCCGGAGAGGCCGAAGAAGATGGAGGTCTTTCCGTCTTCTCCTTCGTTGGCCGAGCAGTGCATCGAGAGCTGCCCCTGCAAGGGCATGAGGTAGTTCATGATGGTGAACACGCCCTTCTTCATCTCGCCGGCGTATTCGGTCCCGAGGATCACGAACTCCTTGCGAGCGAAGTTGAGCGCGACGCTCGTCTTGCTCGTCATGCTCGTCGTGTAGCGGTTCGCGCTGAAGGCGCCCGCGTTGAAGATGACGTAGTCGGGCTCGCCGAACGTCTCGAGCTCTTCCGCGGTGGGGCGGATGAGCATGTTCCACATGAAGAGCGCGTGGTACGCGCGCGAGCAGACGACGCGGACCTTGATGCGGTACTTCGGATCCCAACCGGCGTAGCCGTCGACCACGAAGATGCGCTTGCGCGTGTTGAGGTAGTCGAGCGCGCGCTCGCGGTTGATCATGAACGTGCGCTCGTCGACCGGCATGTTCACGTCGCCCCACCAGACGTGGTCGTGGCAACCGGGCTCGTCGACGATGCGCTTGTCCTTCGGGCTGCGACCCGTCTTCTCGCCCGAGTACGCCATCAGCGCGCCGGTGGACGAGATCGCGGTGCCCTCCTCGTACTGGAGGCCGAGCTCGTAGAGCTGCCCGGGCGAAGCGTTGCGGATGATCCTCTTGACCGTGATTCCGTAGGCGGAGAGCGAGAAGGTGTCGTTCTGCGGCATTGAAAAGATCCCTCGCACGCCGCATCCCGCGGCGGTGCGCGGATGCTAGCCCGAAGCACGCGTGCGCGCTCGACCGGAAAGGTGCGAGAGTGTGTGTAACCTTGCGTGACGCATGGATGAGTTACGCTCGAGAAATGCCGCAGATTCTATGCAGTCGGGTGACGGTCGAGGCCGCGGGGTCACGCCCGCGACGTCACGCCGTCGTTGCGGACGCGCTGACCTCGTGCCTCCCGAGTGGTGAGCCTCGAGCCGCTGCGAACCGCGCGTGGGGTGACGGGCTCGCACGGTGAGACCACGACCTCGCTCGTCGCGACGGTGCTGCGTGCGGTCAGTCGACGAGCCGTCGAAACAACGTCTCTCCCGCGCGTACGTAGCCCCCGTCGACGAAGGCGCCGGCCAGCGCGCTGGCGGTCGCCGGCGATCCGTCGACGCGGGCGAGCTCCACGCCCGCGCCGCCGCGACGTCCGCGCGCGACGCCTTCGCCGCGCCCGATCGCTTCGACGAGCGCACCGATCGCGTGGGTCCGCTCGGGCTCCGACTCCGGCAGGAAGGTCGTGAGCGACTTGCCGCCGCGCCCGAGGAACCCGACCAGCGCGCCGCGGTGGAGCACCACCCGCGCGCCCGCTTGGCGCTTGCCGCTCTCCGCTCCATCCGTCGCGCTCGGCCAGGCGAGCGCGTTGCCGTAGACGTTCGCCGGATCGTCCGCGGCGAGCACGACCGCGATCGCGTCGGCGTCGTCACGGCGATCTCGCAAGCGATCGTCCGCGCCGGGCAACGCGAACTGCGCCGCGCCGAGGCCGGCGACGAAGTAGCCGCGCCGTACCTTGCCCGCGTCCTCCATCGCTTGGAGCACCGGGTACACGGCCGAGAAGCCGCCCGGCAGGCCGAGCGCTTGCAGCTCCGCGTGCACCGCCTCACGCACGAGCACCCCGTGACGTTCGAGGAGCTGGGTGGCGAGCGCTTCGAGCCGTTCGGTCGCGCTCGTCTCCACCGTCGGCAAGAGCGACCAGCGCCCTTCGCTGCCTGCCGGAGTCGTCGCGCTGCGTGCGCCGAGGCGCGTGCGCCGGGACGAGCGTCGCGCGGGCGCGCGGAGCGAGCGCAGCGGTGCGAGGGTGTCGTTGGTGACCTCGCCCGCCCAGACGAGATCCCAGAGCGCGTCGTGCACTTCGCTCGGCATGCGCCCGGTGTCGCGCACGAGATCCCGAAAGAACACTGCGCCGCGCGCGCGGAGGAGCTCGCGCAGTTTGTCGGAAAGATCCGGGTCTCGAGGCTCGCGAGACTCCGGATTGGGCGGCGCGAGGAGCGCGTAATGATCGGCCAGGTAGAGGGCGACGCGTCCGTCTTTGTCGCCGAGCGGCTGGATGCCGCGCCAGATCACCTCGCCCGTCGCGCACAGCTCGTCCAGATCGCGGGGATCGAAGCGGGAGAGCCGCGAAGGGAGCACCCGCGCTTCCAGATCGCTTGCCGCGATCGGGGCTCCCTGGAGCTGCTCGATCACGCCGACCAACGCGTCGAGCCCTCGCCGATCCGCGCCCACGCCCTGCCATTGCAGCACGAAACGTTGGTAGACCGCGGGCTCGACCGGCTCGACCTCCGCGCGCAGCTTCGCGAGCGAGCGCCGCTTGATGCGGCGGAGCACCTCGACGTCGCAGTGCTCGTGGCCGCCGCGTCGACCTCGCTCGCGCATCAGCTCGGTCGGCAGCAGCTCCCCGACCGCGAGCCGGCCCGCGCTCGCGAGCCGCGCGAGGGTCTCCCGCACCGGCGCGATCCCGAGCCCGAGCCGCGCCGCGCACTCCTCCGCCGTGAAGGGGCCGTGGGTGCGCGCGTAGCGACCGACGAGCTGCCCGAGCGGATCGTCGACCGGCGCGAGCAGCGACTCGGGCACCCCGCGCGGGGGCACCACGCCCAGCGCGTCGCGGTAGCGCGCGAGGTCTTCCGTCGCCGCGAGCCGGAGCTCTCCGCCGATGCGAAGCTCCACGATCCGCCGCGACGCGAGCAACGCGTCGATCCACGGATCGACCGCGCCCTTCGAGGGATACGCGTGCAGCTCGGCGCGCGAGAGATCGCCGAGCGCGAGCAGGAGATCGTGCACGTCGTCCGCGCCGTCGAGCGCGCGATCGAGACGCAGGAGCTGCCGCTCGACCTCGCGCACCGCGTCCGCGTCGAGCAGCTCGCGCAGCTCCGGCTCGCCGAGGAGCGCGCGGAGCTGCGCGTGATCGAGGGTGAGCGCGTGCGCGCGTCGCTCCGCCAGCGGCGCGTCGCCCTCGTACATGAAGCTCGCGACGTAGTGGAAGAGCAGCGAGGCCGCGAACGGCGAGGGCGCCTTCGTCTGCACCGCGCTCACGCGCACGCGTCGATCGCGCACGTCGCGCAGCACCTCGCGGTAGGTCTCGAGCACGATCGGGAAGTCGTTGGACTCCGTCGCGACCTGCAGGAGCTGCGCGCTCTTGCGGCGCTGCGCCCAGAGCGGCGTGCGTTGCCCCGGACGGCGCCGCGGCAGGAGCAGCGCGCGC
>JALOQC010000665.1 GCA_025453555.1 Myxococcota bacterium
CGCAACATCCGTCGGCGGCTGACCCCGCCGACCCGCAACATCCGTCGGCGGCTGACCCCGCCGACCCGCAACATCCGTCGGCGGCTGACCCCGCCGACCAATAGAACCACTGGGGATGGAGAGCGACGCGCCCTCCACGAAGACACCGTCGCGCAGGAAGGCGCGGCGGGCGGCGGGCGCGACCGCGCCGAGGCGACCCTTGGGCATCAGCACGTCGACGAGACGTGCGTCGACGAGCAACGCGTCGTGCGCGAAGAGCTGAAGACGCAGCACCGGGAAGCGGGTGTCGTCGGCTTCGAAGCCCACGAAGCGCGCCTCGCAACGCAGCTCGCCCTGGTCGGGGATCGGCGCGTGGAGCCGCACGTCGAGGCGGTGCGGGTAGCCGATGACGTCTTCGCCGATGCGCGCGCTCCAGCGGTGCAGCGCGTCGTGCGGGATGGCGTGGGTCATCGCGTCGAGAACGCCTTGGTGCAGACGGTCGCTCGAGTGATGGCGAGGCACGCTGCCGCGGCTCGGATCGAGGAGCGCGCGCGCGCCGCCTTCGCCGGCCTCGAGGCGCACGAGGTAGTGGAACGCGGGGCCGTGGAAGAGCGCGTCGGTCGCGTACGGATCGGCGGCCGGCGCGGTGGCGAGCGGTGACACGGGCTCGAGTGTGGAAGGCGCACCGACCTTCGCGCGCGCCGCGAGCTCGAAGCGTGAGAGCTCCGCGCGTTTGGCGTCGCGCCAGACGAGCAGGCGCACCTCGTGGCCACCTTCGACGGCGACGAGCTCGGTCTTGGTGCGGGTCGGGCCGTCGACCACGATCCAACGCTCCATCGTCAGCTCGTGCAGGCCGTCGATCGGGCCGAGCTCGGCTTCCGCGGCCGCGACGAGGCGGTCGAGGGCCGACATCATCGGGAGCACCGCCACGGTGTGGGTGGGTCGGTGGTCGGCGAGCCACGGATGCGTGATGAGCGAGAGGATCTCCTCGCCCGGCGTGCTCGCCGTCGGCGTGCGCGTCGAGGCCGCGCTCTTCGCCGACACGATCGTCGCAGACGATTCAGACGAGTGCCTCGAGCTCGACGTTCCCACGCTCGACGCGCCCAGGCTCGATCCGCGCTTCGCATCGCGCGGACGCGGAGGCTCGCCGCCCTCCACGAGCCGCATGCCGAGGCGCTGCGCTTCGTAGATGCGTTTACCGTCGACCCAGAGCGAGCAGTCGGCGAGCGCGTAGCGGCCTCGTGCGTCCTCTCCGACCTCGACGACCTCGAGCGTGGTGGAGACGAGCTTCGCCTCCGGCACGACTTGGCCGCGGTACTTCCAGACGTGCGGGAAATCCACCGCGATGGCCTCGAAGCGCGGGCGCGCCATGCCCTCGTGCAGGTTCGCCTCCAGCATGTGGAACTGAAGCGCCTGCAGCATCGCCTCGATGCCGAGCGATCCGGGCTGCACGGGATCCTGGTAAAAATGCGCTTTGAAGAACCACTCGCCCGCGTCGATGTCCTTCTCGGCGCGCAGGGTGCCGAGCCCCTTCTTTCCGCCCTTCGGGTCCCAGTGGACGACGCGGTCGATCATGAGGAGGAAGAGCTCCGCGAGGCGCGCGGTCCCGCCGAAGTACTTCGTGAGACTTCGGTCCTCCAGGTTCACGACGTGGTCGTGCGGCGCGTCGAGGAGCACCCGCTGCTCGGCGCTCGTCGGCAGACCCGCCTGGTTGTCGAAGGCGCTCGGCGGGAAGAAGCCGAACACCGTGTCGAGGTCGTAGACGAGCGTGCTCTTCGTCGGGTCCTCCGGGTCGGCGAGGAAACACTCGACGTGGAAGGAGACGATGATCATGCCCGCGGAGCGCGAGATGCTCTTGTGGTGCACCTTCGTGCGGAGCGTGCCGCTCTCGGGGAAGACCTCGGCGCGGATGGTTCCCTTTCCGTCGAGGTTCCGGAAGAGGAGATCGCTGTCGGAGGTGAGCGTGCTGCCGACGTAACTCGCGATCCAACCGCAGGGCTGGAGCGCGGCCTCGAGGAGCACCGCGAATGGCATCACCCGCGCGCCGTTCTCGTCGAAGTACCAGACGTCCTCCGGGACCTCGTACTCGAGCTCGAAGTGTTTGTCGCTCTGCAGCGCCCCCATCGCGCCGTCGACCTTCGTGACGCGCGTGAGGAAATGATACGGCGGACCAGGCAGCCGCGGCGTGCGGCGCGCGCCGTCGAAGCGCGCGTACATCGGCCCGAACGCGGTCGAGGGGCGGCCCCACGCGCAGGCGATGAGCGAGGGGAGATCGAAGCGGTGCGGCTGGCCTTCGTAGACGCCGATCGCGGCGCGGGGATCACCCTTTCCTTCCGTGAGGAGCGGTAGCTTCTCGGGCGACGAGAGCGGCCAATCCGGCACCAGCTTCAAACCGAAGCGGCGGGCGTGGAAAGCGCCGAGACCGTCCACAGTGCAGAGCAGATCCGCGTAGAGGATCGGCTCCGGTCCGTCGTGGACCTCTTCGACGAAGAGCTCGTAGGTGAGCTCCTTCGACTCCGGGATCACCTGGCCGCGGCAGATGAGCTTGTAGTTCTCGTCCTCGATGGGGCGGAAGCGCCACCCGTCGCGGTCGACGGTGTAGCCGAGGGCGGAGAGGTAGAACGCCATCGCCTGCACGCAGCCCTCGAGCATCAAGGTGCCGGGCATGCAGGGGTCG
>JALOQC010000666.1 GCA_025453555.1 Myxococcota bacterium
CGGGGGCCCTGCGGAGCGCAGGCTCAGACCGAACACTTCGTCGAACTTCAAACCCGAATCCTGCCGACGAAGTGTCTTGACAGAAGGGGAACGCTACAGTCCGCGCGTTCACCTCGCACATTCGTGAACCGAATCGTGTGTGATGATGGCGCGAGCCTTCGGAAGTACTGGCCAGCGGACCCGGCGTCGGCCGCAGCAACAGTTCGCTTGGAGATCAGCGTGGGCGAGGAAAGGCACTGGTACTCGACGACCATTTCGACGATCGAGGCACTCGCCTCTTTCATAGATGGCGGCATCATCGAGCGACGGCTGGTCGTCACGTCGGAGTGGGACACGCAAGGCATCTGGGACTTCCTCGTCAAAACCGTTCGAGCGTGCGACGTCGGCTCCCGCTCCGACGTTCGCGATCTCTTGCGAGTTCGATTCGACGAATGCGCGCCGCTCGGATAGCAACGCGCTCCGGTTGGATGGCAATGCAGCGAAGAGTACCGTACGAGGTGCGAACAGTACGGTACGAGGTACTTGGGATCACGTTCCCGCGAGCCCGACGGGGCTCCCGCGCAGAATGGCCTACGACGCCGAGGGAAACGTGGTGCGCGTCGAAGACGCCACACGTTCGATTCGCTTCGTGTGCCACTACCACCGCTGCGTGCTGCGCGAAGAAGCCGGGGCTACGCTGCGCTTCGGGTACGACACCGAACGAAGCGTCGTCGAGTGGCGCGCCCGTGGTTGGCGCGTCGCGAGCGAAGGAGCACGCCGGTGATCTTCGGGCCCTCGCGCACCCTCGCGTTCGAGGAGCGATGGAGCTCGCTGCTCCGCAAGACCCGCGACGAGCTCGTCGAGGCGCTCTGCGACGTGACTCCGAAGCCTGCCGCGATGGAGCAGATCCTCCGCATCACCGGGGTCACGCAGAGGTCCGGTCGTGAGCCCGGTGCGCCTCGGCCTACGGGAGAACCTCAGGCAATTCACGCTGCTCGTGGTCGTCAACGCCTTCGTCGGCGCGATGGTCGGGATGGAGCGCACGATCCTCCCCGCGATCGCCGAGCAGGACTTCCACCTCGCGGCTCGCGGCGAAGACCGCGGTGCTCTCGTTCATCGTGGTCTTCGGCGTCACGAAGGCGCTCACGAACTACCTCGCCGGGCGCCTGTCGGCTCGCTTCGGCCGCAAGCACGTCTTGGTGGGCGGCTGGCTCGTCGCGATCCCCGTGCCGTTCCTGCTGATGTGGGCGCCGAGCTGGTTGCTGCTCGGCGTGAGTCGGGGCCTCACGTGGTCGACCACCGTCATCATGAAGATCGACCTCGCGGGCCCGCCGAAGCGTGGGCTCGCGATGGGTCTCAACGAGTTCGCGGGCTACTTCGCGGTCGCCGGCGGCGCGCTCGCGACGGGCTTCGTGGCCGCGCGGTACGGCCTGCGACCCGAGCCCTTCTACCTCGGCGTCGCGTTCGTCGCGATCGGCCTGTTCCTCTCGATGTGGTGCGCGAGACGAAACACCACGCGGCGGCGGAGTCGAAGCTGCATGGCGAGCTACCGCCCGAAGGCATGCCCACGCAGCGCGAGGTCTTCTGGCGCACGTCGCTGCTCGACGCGAACCTCTCGAGCGTCAGCCAAGCCGGCCTCGTCAACAACCTGAACGACGGCATGGCCTGGGGCCTCTTCCCGCTCTTCTACGCAGCTGCGCAGATGAACCTCGGACAGATCGGCACCCTCGCCGCGATCTATCCGGCCACGTGGGGCGTCGCACAGATCTTCACCGCCGCGTGGTCCGACCGCGTGGGCCGCAAATGGCTCATCGCGAGCGGGATGTGGGTCTAAGCGCTCGGCACCGTGGTGATCGTGCTCTCGTCCGCGTTCGCGCCGTTCGCCGCCGGCGCCGTGCTGCTCGGGGTCGGCACGGCGATGGTGTACCCGACGTTGCTCGCGGCCATCGGCGACGTCGCGCATCCGTCGTGGCGAGCCTCGTCGGTGGGCGTCTACCGCCTCTGGCGCGACCTCGGCTACGCGATCGGCGCGCTCTTGGCCGGCCTCACCGCGGATGCGCTCGGCCTGCCGGCCGCGATGTGGCTCGTCGCAGCGCTCACGTTCGCGTCCGGTGTCGTCGTCGCCGTGCGCATGCGCGAGACGCTTCGCCGTTCGGAGTCCGAGTCGACGTCCTCCGCGAACGGGGCATGAGCGTGGCCGCGTCTCGAAGTGGCCACGACGTCCTCGACCGTGAGCGACACGCGCGACACCGCGCGCGCCGGCCGTCGTCTCGACGATCGAAACGCACACGAATCCCTCGCAACCACCGAGCCATCCCGAACCTCCCGGACGCCTGCTTGACGCGATGCGTCGATGGCTGGTAGGTGGCCCCGCGCGCGGCGCCTGAAGTGCCCCGGAAGGAGCGGTCGTCCCATGAGCACGGTGAAGGTCCTCGTCTCGGACAAGCTGAGCGACGCCGGTGTCCAAGTGTTGCGGGACGCCTCCGACGTCCAAGTCGACGTGAAGACCGGCCTGAGCGAAGAGCAGCTCTGCGCGATCATCGGGGACTACGACGGGCTCGTGATCCGGAGCGCCACCACCGTGACGCCGAAGGTGCTCGAGGCGGCGACGCGGCTGAAGGTCGTGGGGCGCGCGGGCATCGGGGTGGACAACGTCGACCTGCCGACCGCGAGC
>JALOQC010000667.1 GCA_025453555.1 Myxococcota bacterium
GCGCTCGCGTACACGACCGGGCGCAACCTCAACAAGAGCCACATCTACGCGAGCTACGGCGTCACGCTCGCGAAGCGCAACAGCCGTAGCACGCTGAACCTCGTCAAGCGCTGCAAGCTCCCGCTCGACCTGCAAGGCGCGAAGGAGTGGTCAACGCTGGATGGCGGCGGCGTTTTCGCGGTTGGCGTTCAGGGCGACATCACGGGCCGTCCGATCACCGGCATCGGGCTCATCGACGACCCGCACAAGAACCGCAAAGAGGCCGAGTCCGCCGCGATGCGAGCGCACGCGAAGGACTGGTACAACAGCGACTTTCTCTCGCGCATCCACGTGACGACGTCGATCATTTGCATCGCGTCGCGTTTCCACGTGGACGACCTACCGGCGCATCTGATCGCCGAGCATGGCTTCGAGTACGTGCGCCTCCCCGCCGTCGTCGACGACGGCGACATCTGGGACGACGCCTCGACGCTGCTCGCCCCCGAGCTCTACACGCACCAACTCCTTCGCGAAAAGGCGAAGAACGACTACGAGTGGTGGAGCCTCTACATGGGCTTGCCCCGCCCGCGCGGCGAATCGCTCTTTGGGCAAGCCACCACGTGCGCGCTTGCGGACCTTCCGCGCTCGGGTCGCGACGTCATCGGCATCGACCTCGCGTACACGAAGAAGACGAAGAGCGACCGCACGGCGGCCGTGGTGCTTCGCGAGCACGATGGCGACCGCTACGTCGTCGAAGTGCTCCAGTTCCAGCTCGCCGCCGACAAGGGTGTGACGGAGCTGCAGGCGCTGAGCGCGCGCTACCCGCACGCGCCGATGGTGTGGCACGGCTCGTCGACGGAAGCGGGCGGCGCGCAGGCGATTCGCTCGCTCGGTCTGCCGATGCTGCGTCCCAAGATCGCGGTCGGCGACAAGTTCGTGCGTGCGCAGGAGACCGCCGCAGCGTGGCGGAGCGGGCGCGTGATCGTGCCGCGCGACGCTACGTGGACGACAAGCTTTCTCGACGTCGTGCAGGGCTTCACGGGCGTGAACGACAGCAACGACGACGCCGTCGACGCGCTCACGAGCGCCTTCGACGAGCTCGGACCGCTCCGAGACGGTCGAGAGCGCGGCCCGAGCGTGCGCGGACTCGGGTACCGACGCCCCACGGCGGGGCTCGGGCGCGCGTACTGACCCTTTTCGATCTCCGGAGACGCCATGGCCGCTCGCAAACGCTCGGAAACGGGCGGGGCGAAGCCGAAGAAGGCGCCTTCGAAGACAGAATCGGCGCGTAAGACCACGAAAACCGCATCGAAGACCGCGAATAGCGCGTCTCGAAGCGCGAAAACCGCCTCGAAGACCGCGAAGCGCACGAAAATCGCCGCTTCCGCAGCGTCTCGCGTGCCCGAAGGAGGCCGCCGATCGCGCCGGCAGACCACGTCGCAGTGGACGCGGCGCTCCGTCGTCGGGATTCGCCCCCACGAGCTCCGCGCGATCCTTTCGCAAGCCACCTACGGCAACGTTCAAGACCTCGCCGACCTCTACGAAGCGATGCTCGCGGACTTCCAAGTCCGCGCGGTCTACGAAACGCGTCTCGACGGCGTCGCGAGCGCGCGCCTGAAGGTGCTTCCGGCACCCGGTGGCGACGTCGAGCTCAACAAGGACGTCGCCGCCTTCTCCGCCGAGCAGTTTGCGGCCGCGAAGGACATGCCGCGCACGACGCAGCACGGTCTGCAGGCGGTCGGCTACGGCTGGAGCGTGCTCGAGCACGAGTGGCGCAACGTCGGCGGCGTCTTCCAGAGCGTGAACCAGCACCCGGTCTTCCACCGCGACACGCGCTTCGTGCGTGCATGGGAGATCGAGGTGCGGAGCGTCGACGGAACGGGCGCCGCGAGCGCGTCGACCGGCGGACTCGGGAGCTGGGTGTCGACGGCGGCCGAACCGACGCGGTGGATCGTGCACACGCCGACCACGCTGGGCCTTCTCCCGCCGCTCGCTGGCTGCCTTCACGCCGCGACGTGGCCGTGGCTCTTCCGCAAGTGGGCGACGGTCTACCAACAGGTCGGCATCGAGCGCTTCGCGAATCCGCTGCTCCTCGGGCGCATTAAGGGAACCGCCACCGAAGAGACGCGCGCGGCGATGGCTGAGGCGCTCGCGGAGCTCCGTGGCGACCAAGCTGGGATCATCGAGGGCGAGGACGAGATCCTCATCCTCGAGCCCACGCGCACGCCGTCCGACTCGTGGAAGGACGCGATCGCGTCCTACAACGCCGACATCGCCAAGGCGATCCTCGGCAGCACGCTCAACACCGAGGTCGCCGTCGGCGGCGGCAACCGCGCGACCGCGATGTCGCAGGCCGCGACCGCGATCCATCCGCGCCTGCTCACCGACGCCGAGTCGTGGGTGCAGCGTGGTCTCGTCGACCAGTGGCTACGTCCCGCGCTGCGCTTCAACGCGCGGCTCTTCAACTACCGCAAGCCACCGCCCCCGCTCGTGCTCTTGCAGCTCACCGCCGAGGCGGGGCCGCAGGCGGACGACTTGATGGTGCGTGCGGGCGCGATCACGGTGGATGAGCTCCGCGAGTCGCGCGGGTGGCCGCGGTGGGGCGATGCGCGCGGTGCTGCGGTGGCGACCGACAAGGTCGTCGAGAAGCAGACGGATGCGTGGGTGCGTTC